>JAYPDO010000143.1:0-11367 GCA_038125285.1 Opitutia bacterium | reverse complement strand
ATCTGGAACTCACCCAGCACTAAGCCCAGTATGAAGCCCTACAAGGGTTGGCTTGCTGACAGACCGGTACTGGAACCGCTTCGGCATCTCAAACCCTACCAACTCCCCTGCCCTTCCCAAGGGTAAGAAAACCCTCTTCTCCGACCTCAAGACAGTAGGCTAATAAAACTTTCTCAAAGGGAAATCGCATCGGCTCCATAACAGAATGGGAGCCGCAGCAGGAATTCTATTAGAAAGGCGGGATAGCACTAAATTTCAACTTTCCCATCGGTGGGAAGCACCAAAAATTGACTTCTTGGCGGCTTCAGGAATTTCGCTCATGATTGGGGAGAATCTTCCACTCAAACCGCTAAAGACATGAGGTAGGAACAAAAACCCGCAGGTTGGAGGCCTGCGGGTGCGAAGGGTAAGATGGTATACAGAAACGGGGTTCGCGGGGGGTCAGTTCATACCAGCGATGACCATGGGGTCGAGGGGTTTTACATCCACCATGCGGAAATAGACTTTACTATTTTCGTCATGGGACTGGAGGGCAATCGTGCCATCGCCAAGTTGACGGTGCGGTCGGTTGAGGAAACGGGGCTCCGTGTATTCGGTGATGGTCTTGCCGTCGATCTGGATGCGGATGCTGCGTTCCAGGACAGTGATGTGGCAAGTGAACCAGCGGTTGTCTTGAACTGGGGACTGGCTTTTGTCACAGACGGCGTAGAGGCTGCCAGTCTTTTTATAGTCAGGGTGGGTGTTATTGATTTGGGCTTCGTAGCCACGGTTTGGCCAACCGCGCTCCTGGAACTTCGTGTGGAAGTAGATTCCCGAGTTGGAGCCAGGGGTGGTGAGGACTTCGGCTATTAACTCGAAGTCCTTGAACGTTGCCGCATGGACGGTGCCAGTGTAGAAAAGGTGGCTCCTTGGCCCGTGGACCAAGATGCTGCCGTTTTCTACTTTGCAGGAGTGTTTATTTTCCGAGGGTGTCCATCCTGAGAGATCCTTGCCGTTGAACAATTGGTACCAACCTGAGGCATCGGGGCCATTGGAGGGTTCGGACTTTTTGCTGGGAACGGCATGGACGAGGTTTGTGGATGCGAACAAAGACAGGATGAACGGTGCCTTTAGGGAGACTGGGGATTTCATGTTTTTCCTGGGTTGGATGAAAACCGTCCACAATGGGTAGCTGTGTCCGGATAGCAGTATGGCCTTGGCGGTATGCCGCGCTGTCTATTGTTGTGTCTGCCCAGAACAGGGCCAGGGGTATCTCAAAAACTGTAGTTTAGTTAATACTAATACGCAATTTTCCGAATATTGCAAACCAGAGGTCGAATTCTTGAGGGAAAAGGATAAAGGGGTCCAAATGGAAGCAAGTGCCTGTCCAGGTTGCCGCTAGCGGAGAATTCGGCATTGCTGCCACTGCAAGAGGGAAAGAAAGGTCTAGTGGGCTGGCGGAAATGGTTGATTTACGGGGTTAATGGGGTTATCCACAACGATTTGATTAACCAGAAATGAGTGAAATCCTCCAGGAAGGCGAAATATTCGGGCAGTACCGCGTCAAGCGGTTGCTAGGCCGGGGGGGCATGGGGGAGGTGTACAAGGTGGAGCACCGGGTGCTGGGTACTTTGCATGCGCTGAAGTTGCTTTCCGACGAGGTTTTGGATCGGGAGGAGTTGTTGGATTATTTTAAAAACGAGGGGCGGGTGATGGCCCAATTGAAACACCCGGGTATCGTCTCGGTGGACGAATTTGGGGAGACGGACGGGCACTATTGGTTGAGGATGGAGCTTGTCGAGGGTATACCAACGAGTTCGGGCGCCCAACTTTCAACCCTACATGACTACGTTTGGCACCAAGGGGGACAATTGCCGGAACCGGAGGTTGCCGAATGTATGCGCCAGTTCCTGACGGCCATTGGCTTTGCCCATGAGCGTGGCGTTGTACACCGGGATTTGAAACCTGCCAACATCCTGCTGGATGTCAACCAGGGGATGAAGATTTCTGATTTTGGCCTGGTCAAAATCGCAGGGGAAGAATGGCACCGTACGCGGATCGCCATGTCCTTTTCCGCCCGCCGCAAGCCGACGTCTTCGGATGTAGGCCGTACCGCCCCGGAGGTACTCGGCACATACGAATACATGAGCCCGGAGCAGAAGCAGGGGTTTGCGGACTCCAGGAGCGATTTGTACTCGGTCGGGCTAATTGGTTTCCAGTTATTGACCGGGAAGGACAGGCCTAGCGTCAAACCCCCATCGCGTATCATTGATGGCATCCATCCGGGTTGGGACGATTGGTTCGCACTGGCGCTGGAGAACGACCCGGACGAGAGGTTCCAAAGTGCTGAGGAGATGCTGGCAGAACTACCCCATGTATCGGTGGGGTCATCAGTGGGTTTGGCGACAAGTGGCTCTGTCCCGCCCCACCGAAAGGCCTCCACCCAGCCACCAATGAAATTCATTACCAAGGCGCCAAGGGATTCCCAAAGGCAGATGGATCCGGATATCGAAGTAGACGATGAAGTACCGGATAGCGCCCCTCAACGTAGGAGAAGAAGTGCCCCGAGGCGCGGCCAGCATCTGCCCCCTAAGAACAAGAATGCGGCGCTACCCTTTTTCATTTTCTTGTTGTTGTTCGGCGGAGGAAGCTTCGCTGGCTGGCACCTTCTCCTAAAAACCCCGGCTGCCAAACCGGAGGAAGTCACCATTGCACCTGACCAATGGGATTCCAACGCACCCAAGGTCCCCCCTGGCCAGCAAATGGCCAACAACTTTGCCCCTTCGGTGCCGACCCCCTCCTCGGCTCCCCAGGTTCCCCCAGAGGATTTGGGAATCCCCACACCCGGCAAGAATTGGACCATCCCCTTGACCTCCTTTACCTTTAACTGGCAGGACTCCAATGCCGTCCGAATCGGCAGCGAACCCGATGAAATAGGCTATGACCCCAAGGAAGGCCCGGCCAAAATCGTGCTGCTCACCAATGGATTCTGGATGGGGACGACCGAAACCTCCATCTCCCAATTCCGCGAATTTGTGGAGGAAACCGGCCACCGGACTTCTGCGGAGCGCGGGCACCCGCTACTCTCAAGCGAGGATTGGCGGCCAATTCCGAATGCCACGTGGGAGAATACCCTGGCTACAATGGAAGACATGCCAGTAGTTGGAGTCAGCTGGGAGGACGGGGCGGCCTACTGTGCCTGGCTTACGGAAAAAGAGCGCAAGGAAGGCCGTTTGCCGGACGAGTTGGCCTACATGCTGCCCTCGGAAATTGAGTGGGAATTCGCATGCCGGGGCGACGACCCCTGGGATTATCCCTACGGATTGGCAGGCAAGGAACTGGAAAACCGCGTAGCCAACTTCAACTTTGTTCTGAACGGCACAGAACAGGTTTCCGCATTCAAACCTGTGAACGGTATCTTTGCAATGCATGGCAATGTCTTCGAATGGTGCCGGGGCTGGTATTCGGACAATTACGCCCAGCTGGCCATGGTCAACCCGGAAGGCCCGGAGTCCGGGAACTTCAGGCCCATGCGCGGAGGGGGATGGCGAAGCCCGGCTGAAGAGTGCAGGGCGGCCTTCCGCAGGGGTGCTCCGCCAAACCATTCGGACGACCAAACAGGGTTCCGGGTTGTCCTCACATGGTTAAACTGAAACAAGCCTGTAAGACGGGTTTTAACTTGATGAGGAATTCCTCTAAGCTGGCACTATCCCTAGCGATGGCATGGGTTTGCTGCGGATTATGCTATTCCAAAGATGCAGCCCCGATAGCAGGCAAGCAGGATACCCCTAGGGCAGCCGGTGCAAAAACCGCAATCAGCCTGATCGCCCCAGGCATCTTGGAGTTCGACAGCATTATCCTCGACACCAATAAGCGCGAAATCCGCTTCGAGGCGGAGGTCAACCAAACTTCAATGCTGATTGAGTATGCGATCGTCCACAAAGACGGGAAAACCCACGAGAGCCTTCTGAGGACATCCATCAGCCCCTTCCGGCTCCAAACCCTCCTGCTTATTGCCAATGCCTCGAAATTCATGGAAAGGCTCCCGGAGTTCGATGTCGAAGGAAGGGAGCAGCCCCCGTCAACGCCAAGGCCCAAGCACCGCATCCAAATCTTCCTCCGAGACCTGCGTCCCGATGCAAAGGATCCCAAGCCTTTCCCCTTGGAAAACTGGATCCGGAATGCCGACACCGGAAAAGCAATGGAAGGGGAGCCCTGGATGTATACTGGCTCCCGTATTTACGAAGGTGAGTATGTCGCGGAATTGGAGGGAGACATTATCGCCGTGTACCTGACCCCGAACGCCATGCTCAACAGTTGGGTTACAGGTAACAACAACGACGAACTCTGGATCCCGGCGGAGGGCATCCCGCCTGTGTCTTCCCCTGTCGAAGTCATTCTTAAACTCCCTTCCCTACCCTGAACCAGACCCCCAACCCAGCTGGCAACGCCACGCCCACTTAATGGCCAATTTTTATCCATCACGCAGAAATCCTGACCAAACCTAGTGACTTCGGACGCCTTACGGCTATTAATCCTCGCAATATTGGAAAACGCCCAACCTTTACCTAAAGCCCCGCTAAACATGAAACCTACCATACCCACCCTTCTCCTCGCTGCGACCACACTCTTTTGCACCGCCCACCTAGCTTCCGCCCAGAAGAAAACCGGCAAGCTCCAGGTGGGCAAACCAGCCCCAGCAGACCTCTCCCTCCGGAATGAAGTTGAACACGCAGTGAGCAAAGGTGCCATGTGGTTGGCTAAACAGCAAAAGCCCGAAGGCCACTGGGGGGAGCCGGATTACCCGGCGATGACAGCCTTGGCCGTCTCCTCCCTCCTCAACCAACCCGGAGCCAAGCTGGAGGCCCAAATCAAAAAGGGGCTCGATTTCTTGGTCGCCAATGTCAAGCCAGACGGGGGCATCTACAACAAGGGGATGTCGGCCTATAACACTTCCTTGGGCATGATGACCCTCATGCAATCAGGCGACCCCGCCTACAAACCAATCGTGCTCAACGCCCGCAACTTCCTCGTCAGGCACCAAACGGACATCGACAAGCCAGGGGAGGCCGACAATGCCTTCGACGGGGGTCTGGGTTACACGCCTGACCGTGGTTACGCGGACCTATCCAACACCTACTTGGCTCTGGAAGCCCTCTATTACTCAGAGCAATACCTCAAGAACTCCCCAGAACACCAACTCAAGATGGATCTCAACTGGAAGATGGCCATTGAGTTCATCTCCAAATGCCAAAACCGGCCGGAGTCCAATCCCATGGAATTTGCGAAAAATGCCCCGGAGGCGGACCGGGGAGGGTTCGTCTATTTTCCGGGCCAATCCAAGGCAGGGGAAAAGGAACAGCCCGACGGGAAAGTAGCCCTCCGCTCCTACGGGAGCATGAGCTATGCTGGGCTACTGAGCTTCATTTACGCAGATATGGAAAGGGATGACCCCAGGATCAAAGCGGTTCGAGAATGGCTTGGGAAGAATTATTCTACCAAGGAAAACCCAGGCATGGGTCAGGAAGGATTGTTCTACTACTACCATACCATGGGCAAGGCGCTCTCCATATTGGAGGAAGACACCCTCGTCCTTCCTGACGGGAAAAAAGCCAACTGGCGGGCAGACCTAGTCAAACGCCTCTTTGACCTCCAGGATCCCCAAGGGTTCTGGCTCAACGAGAACGGCCGCTGGTGGGAGAAAGACCCCGTGTTAGTCACCAGCTACGCTCTGCTGACCCTTGAGCGGCTGCATTCCAGCCTCTAACAACCCGGATTTGACGATACGGTTGCCCCTTGCCACCTTCATAAGCCTACGCTACTTCTCCAAGGCAATGTTCGCCCTGGGCATCGCCCTACTTGGGCAAGGCCTCCCCGCAAAAGTACCCCAGTCCGGCCTCTACACAGCGACCTACCCAGACGGCACCCGGCGAGAAGAAGGCGCTTACTTCCTCGGAAAACGCATCGGCTTTTGGTACGCATGGCATGAAAACGGCCAGAAATCGACCTGCGGGGCCTATGTGGACGGGAAACAAAACGGAAAATGGTTTTACTGGGACGACACCGGCAGGATCCTTCAGACCCGCCAATTCTGGTCAGGCAAGCCCCATGGGCGCACCATCTCCTACCACCCCGACGGAGGGACCGCAATCTACCAGGACTTCCAAGAAGGCCTCCCAGTAAACCCTTCCATCCATCTGAACGAGTTCGGGCAACCGAAAAACGGCATGCTTCGGGACTGGGACAACCACGGTAACCCTATGGCGGAGGGATTTTATCAAAATGGGGAACGCACCGGCACATGGCTCCTCTTCCACCCCGAAGCCACTGTCCGCGGGAAAGGCCAGTACCAAAGGGGCATGGAACATGGGCATTGGGTATTTTGGCATCCAAATTCCAAACCAAGGGCACAAGGATCTTACGAAATGGGGAAAAAAACCGGCCTCTGGGTCGAATATTACCCTAGCGGGAGGAAAAAGGACGCCGGTTCCTACGTCAGGGGCAAGCAAGACGGGCAATGGAACAGTTGGCATGACCTCCCGGGGGAACCCGTCCACATTAACTCGAACTTTGTCGGGGGGCAGGAGCAAGGGGATTGGGTCTCCATGCACCCGGACGGCAAAGTCGAAGCAACCGGAGCAATGCTGGACGGCAACCGTGAAGGGGAATGGATTTTTACCCACCCCTCCGGCTCCCTTAAGGAGCACGGTAACTACCTGCGCGGCAAGAGGACTGGCACTTGGCGCAACTGGCACCCCGACGGCGCGATCGCGGCCGAAGGCCAATTTGTGAACGGGCTGAAGGAAGGGGCATGGCCACAATGGCACCCAAACCGTAGCGTGGCCGTTGATTGCCAATACCGTAACGGGGGGATCCACGGCATTTACCAAGAATCCTACCCCGACGGAAAAGCCAAAGTCCGTGGCCGCTATACAAACGGCTTCCGGATTGGATCCTGGCTATCTTACCACCAAACCGGGGAATGGGCAGAAATGGGCGAATACCTGGACGGGGTGAAAACCGGAAAATGGGTAACCTACCACCCCGACGGCAGCACACAAGCTGAAGGCAAATTCGCCGAAGGCCGAAAAGAAAGTAAATGGGTCGCCTACCACCCGAACGGCCAAATCGCGGAGGAAGGTTTCTATGAAAAGGGAAACCGAAACGGCCTCTGGGTTTACCGCTACAACAACGGCAGCACACGCCTCACCGGCATCTTTAAAAACGACCGGCGCCACGGGGAATGGATCGAATCCCTCCCGTCCGGACAGAAACTCCTCCAGGAAACCTACTTCCTTGGCCAAAAGACCGGCCCAGCCCGGGCATGGTTTGACGATGGAAGGGACCACTGGGTTGGAAGTTACCAAGAGGGCAAGCCCCAGGGACTTTGGATCGAATACCATCCCAACCTCAGGAAAAAGTCCGAGGGCAGCTATGAATCCGGGACGCATGACGGCCTGTGGCAATTCTGGCACGAAAACGGCCAACAATCCGCCAAAGGCTTCTATGCGAACGGCCATAAAACCGGGCAATGGGAGTACTGGGACGAACTAGGCCAACCAGCCGGGAACGGATGACGCCGTCCCCATTTTGTAATCCCAGAAGTAAACCATTGCCGGCCTAAAGGAATTGCTTTGGATGGTATCCGCTATGGCAAAATACCCGATCCACCGGAGAGAGAATTCACTGAAACAAGCCCTCCTGTTTGCTGTAATGGCACTTTGCCCAGCAGTGCCCCAATCCCTGCAGGCTGCAGGCGAGATCCTCAACCTCAAAGGCCTCGAGACCCATGCCGAATTGCGCTACCGAGGCACATTTTTCGACGATTTCGGACTCTATGAAAAGAACCGCAAAAACACTGGCCCGCAAGAATGGGAGCACGAGTTCAGGGGGGATATCAGCCTGGAAAAAGGGCGCAACCTCCTGGAATTTCGCCTCGGGCATTGGATCATGGACGAAGATAACCTCCTCAGCCCCCCCGACGAAACGACCGCACAAATCCACCAAGCCTACCTCGATTTTTCCATCCCTGCCTACGACGGCCTCAATGCCCGCATCGGCCGCCAGGAACTTTCCTACAACAAAGGCATCCTCGTAGATGACAACAACTGGTTCATGGAGGGCTTTTATTTCGACGCGGCAAAAATCTACTACGACGGCACCACATGGGACATCGACCTCGTCTACGGCCAAATGGCGGACGAGCACGACAACGAGCTGGCGGGCATCAATTTCGAACGCACTTCCGAGTTCCACACCATCAACGAATTCTACATCTGGTACTTCGGCCTGGAAGAAGGCCAGGAGCGCATTCCCCTGACCGGTTCCCAAGGCGTGGAGGCCCTCACTTTCGGCACCCGCATGGAAGGCAAGCTCACCCAGCAACTCTTCTACCACTGGATGTTCAACTACCAAAACGGGGATTTTCACTCAGCCGGCACCACCTACGACCTGGATTCCTACAACTACCTCGTCAACCTGGACTACTTCATCAACCACCGCATCTTCCGCAACGCCGGCATCGAGTTCACCCATTCCAGCGGGAACAAAGGGGATACCCCGGACAAAGTGGAAACCTTCATCCCCGCCTTTGGTGACAAGCATACCCGCTCCGGCGCCATGGACTGGATGAGCATGATGAACTCGGACATCCTCACCCTCTACCTCTTTGCCGACCTCCATCCCAAAGTGCAAGCGCTCCTGGAATACCACCACTTCTGGATGGATTCCCTGGACGCCGGTTGGTACATCGGGAACCTCAGCGCGGCATGGTGGACGGGCGGGACACTCCAAAAGTGGCCCACACCCGGTGTCTCTTCAGCAGGCATCAGCAAGGAAGTGGGCTCCGAGATCGACCTCCATTTGAACCTCGGCAACAATCCCAACCGCCAACTCTCCCTCGGCTACTCCGTATTTTTGCCAGGAGGCTTACTTGAAAACTGGGATTGGCTCAAGGATGACACCACCACCTGGGGCTATATCCAGACCGACTTGAAATTTTAACACCGCTAGTCCTATGAAAAACCTGACCCTCCTGTTCGCCCTCGCTACCCTCCCCCCCTTTGGCCTTTCCGCCCAAAACCTGCCCGCGGGAAGCGCCGGAGCCGTTGCCCAAATCGTAAAAGGCGCACCGAATTATGAAACCGGCGGACAAGTCCTCCCGGTCAAAAAAGGGATCACCATCCCGGCCGGGGCAACAGTCACCACGGGGGCAGGCGAACTCGTCATCCTGCGCCTCGACAACGGTGGGAAAATCGTGGTGTACCAAAACAGCGAAGTCGCTCTCCAGGCCGAATCCGGGGACAGTGCCAAACTCGAGCTCCACCAGCCCAAAGGTTTTACCTGGTCCCGCCTCCCCAAGCTCAAGCAGGACGAATCCTTCAAAGTCGTCACCAATTCCTATACTGCGGGCGTCCGCGGTACAGCTTTCTCCGTATCCGACCTCGAAGACGGCCAAACCCAGGTTTGCGTCTGCGAAGGAGCCGTCCAAGTGGAAGGCGACGGAAAGGAAACCACCGTGAAAAAAGGCCAGCTTGTCCAAGCCAAGCAAGGGAGGGCACTCTCCCCAATGGCGGACCTAAAATTCCTGGAACACCCGACAGCCTCTAACAATACCTGCATTCAGTGCCACCACGGGGGCTACTCCCGGGACAACTTGTACCGCTGACTTCTTCCCCAAGCTGCTTTTTTAAAGCCTCCCTTTGGGAGATCGGCAAAGTAGATGCGGCATCTTGCCTCTTCAATAGTACAAAACCAGCGCAAGTTGGTATTTACGCCTTGCGGAACATCAACATTGCGAAAGTTAGAGAGAAGACGGCGCAGGTCGGTGCGACGACAGGCAACACCAAGTTCCCGGTCTTGAAAGCCTGGAATGCTACCAACGGATAGAGAAGGACAAGCAGGATTCCTACTTGCCTGAAATATTTTGCACAATCCAGCCCGCAAAACCCAAGTGCCAAGACAGGCAGGCAAAGGCAAACCACCCCTGCCCATGCGGCCCAAGCAGGCGCACGCTCCAAATACTGCCCGGACAACAGGGTTTTTAGCAAGTTCCCGATGAAGCCCACCTTGGGCACCGGGGCATCATCGAAGGGCGTCGGAGCCAAGTCCTGGAAAGTCGGGGTCACCGGGCCCACCACCACGATCGCATCCTTGAAATGGGAAAAGAATTCAACCGACTCATTGTAAGAGTCCTTAGCATCGGCCAAACCCTTTTTCTGGCGGCGCAAGTTCGCCAGGCCAGGCTCCGCCGCCTCTTTTAATGAGGGGTCGGCATCCACTTGGGCTTGGAGTTTTGCCTCGTCGGCCTCCATTGCCGAAAGGTTGGCCTCATAATTGGCGACGGCGTCCCGGATCCGGTCATCAAAGAAAAAAGCCCCGTATTTCAAAACATCGGCAAGGCTACAACGGGGGTTATGCGGATCCTTGATGTATTTTTCAGACCACTCCCCCGTTACCCGCCAACGGGAGAACCAGTTCGCCTCCACTAATTGCTTGTCCACCAAGGGCGCATGGACGATTTCCTGCCCATCCGCACCACGGATGACCAAGCTGGATTCCGTAATTTCCACCGCCTGCCAATCCAGGCCATAGGCCGCCAGGACCAATTCCACAGCGATGTGGAAATTGTAAGGCACGCCACTTTCCGCCGGGATGCTGGCCACCACTTGGCCCCCTTCCTTTAACTGCCACTCGTCCTTCTCGAAATCCTTGGCAAAGGCAAGGTTGCTGCGGTCGGCAGGGGCAGATGGGATGTAGTCTTCCAAAGCTAACACCGCATCCAGGTCCTTTTGGGCCAACTCCGCCTGGAGGGCTTGCAGCTTGGTATCCGTCTCCAGGAGGGCGACGGTAAGGGTCAAGTCCGGCTTGTCATCCCCACCACCAACAGCCTTGTAGGCATCCAGGAATGCCTCTTCCAAGGCATCCCTGATGACTTTTTGCTCTTCGACCAGTCCCTTTAATTCAGCCGCTTGGGCAGGATCCGCCTTGGCGGCTTCCTCCAATTGGGAAAGTTCAGCCTCCGCTTTTTGCACGTCCTTACCCGCTTGTAACAAATGCCCCAACGCTTCCTTGGCCTGTGTTGCCTCCTCCACAACTGAAAGGGCAAAAGCCAAGTCCGCCCCGGCCACTTCCTCCCGCCTCTCCAAAGGCTGGGAAAAATAGTGCCCGGAGAGAAGGTATTTGGTATGGGCATCCCCATCCGAAGGGAAAAATAAAGGTGCCCACCTGGGAACCGCCCCTTTCCCTCGCGCCATGTCCACATTGAGGATCCCCCTACGTCCGAAAAACTTCCCATCTTCGTAATAACAAATGGGATAGGTCGGCCCCTCCGGGTAGTTCATGTTAAGACCCTTGTGGTAGTGCCGGGCATAGAGCAAAGGCGGTACC
>JAYPDO010000142.1:11120-11567 GCA_038125285.1 Opitutia bacterium | reverse complement strand
ATTTGCCAGCGACAAAGCTTGGCCCCGCATTTCCGAAGAAGGTACCGACGAACCCAGCATTGGAGTCGATGATCTTGTTGCCAGTGCCTTCATCCATGCGCCAATGGGCGACAAGCTTGTCGTTGACCACGGGGTCGTTGCCCGGGAGCTCTTGGCGGAATCCGCCGGTACCGGTGACCTTCATGCGGAAGGTCGCGGAAGAAGGCGCGACATCGGAAGGCGGCTTAGTTTCCCCGAGCGGTGTGCCGATGGTGGCGAAGGTCTTGGCATCGGAAATGTGGGTACCCCCGTTGTTGGCCGCTTTGAAGCGGAAGTAGTAGAGGGAGGCGGAATCCAAGCCGGAGATACTACCGGTAAAGAGGCCGGTCGGCTTCTGTCCTAAGGAGGCCGTACCGTCCCAACCGTTGTCCACTGCGCCTTGGTCCGTTTTGCCGTAGAGGACAGTGA
>JAYPDO010000142.1:0-11110 GCA_038125285.1 Opitutia bacterium | reverse complement strand
CGGTTGGTCCACACCATCGAAAGCCAGGAGCTGGCCGGTCACATCGGCGGATACCCCGGTTATATTGGCTGAATCCTTGGCAGCGACAAGCGGGGGTCCCGGAGTGTTGTTGGTAGTGAAGGTAATGGAGGTGTCCGCCCAAGTGCCGCTCACCCCGACAATGCCGTGGCTGGCAAAGGCACGGTAGAAGTAGGCGACGCCCATGGAGAGGCCGGACATCCCGATCTGGTGGTCGCCAGCAGG
The DNA here is from genome assembly GCA_038125285.1 of Opitutia bacterium. Taxonomy (GTDB): domain Bacteria; phylum Verrucomicrobiota; class Verrucomicrobiia; order Opitutales; family JABJCN01; genus JAYPDO01. The sequence goes on along the minus strand of JAYPDO010000142.1, from coordinate 10,867 downwards.
CTGGGCACCAAAGTCTATGCTGTTATCCCAGTTTTCAACGGTCGTACCGCCATCGGTCGTACCATAATAGAGGGTGATAGCCGGATCTTGGCCACCAGTTTTTTCCAGGTTGACGTTGGCCACGGCAGAGGAGGCGCCGACATTGCTGGCAGCACTGTTGGAGAGGGTTGGCGGAATCGGGTTGATCGTTAGCTTGAAGAGTTGGGGCTCGCTGTTCCCGGCCAGGTTTCTGGCGTAAAGTTGTACATCGAAAGTGCCAACAGTGTTGGGGGTACCACTGATCACACCGGATTCAGGGTTCACGATGATGCCTTGCGGCAAGCCGGTGGCATTGTACCCGGTCGGGTTTTGGGTACCGGTGATGGTAAAGATGTCCACGCTGGTTCCGATGGGGTTATCCCCGTTCCCTTCGCCATAAATCGCAAGGAGGTTGGCCTCGGACAGTGCCTTATTGTAAAGGCGCACATCTTCGATCCAGCCCTTGAAAAATTGCCCGTTGCCATCATCGGGGTTGGCTCCCAGGAACAAGTTGGAGGAACGGTTTTTCAAGCCATTATTGACCGTGCCGACCTGCCTCTTGTAGCCATCGACCCATGTGGCCGAGGTCGCACCGTTGTTCCAAAGGACCACATGGTGCCAGACATCATGCGGAATTCTTCCGTTGCTGGGCTCGGCCCCGGCATCGGGAACACCACTATTCGTATTGGTGGAATCCCAGTAACGGTGATGGATATATCCGCCGCTAGCGTTGTTGGCATCACGGAGCCAGAAGGCGTAGACGCGGCCATTCCGGCCCCAGACACCGGCATAACCGTCGTTGTCTTGCTGGGACTTGTACCAAATGGAGACGGTATATTGTTCGACCGCGAGCTTGGGCAGGTAGTTCCTGCGCACCCGGTCGTTACTTCCGTCGAAATAAAGGGCTTTGCCGAAGAGGCCGTCCTGGTATACCGGACCATTTTGAAGTGTGCCGTGGAGGTTGTTGCCGGAATAGTCGATGGCAGTAGAACCGCCATTTTCTTCGAAGCTCCACCAAAGGACCATGTCGTCATAGGCGGTCGGGGGGACAAATTCCTGCCAACTGGCGGTAGCGGCTAGGTTCCCTTCTGCGTTGAAATCACCAGATACAGTGGGTGATGTGGAGAGGGCTATGGTGCCCCCGTTACCTACATCCACGTTGCCCTGTGTCAAAATTTTGGAATAATTCAAGGCCACGCGGCCGTCGCCGCCATTTCCTCCACGTCCGCCGGAACCTCGCCACCCCCCCTTGGCGGTAATGGAACCGCTATTGGTGATGTTGTAACCTTTAAGGCGGATTGCGCCGCCTGAACCGGCACCTGCGGAGGAATAGATGGAGGTATTTACAATCCCGCCACCATTTGCGGTAATGCTTGCCCCGGATAGGATGACGAGGTCACGGTCGGCTTCAAGGGAGATCGCACCACCCCCTGGACCACCGACACTGTGGTAGCCGCCACCACCACCGGAACCGGCAAGGAGGTAAGCGATACCTGGGGTACCGTAGGTCGGCCCGCCATTGGCAACTTCGACGCCTTTTCCCCCTTCGGAAGCATGCCCGGCACCTCCGGAACCATTGTTGGCCTGGAGGCCTCCGCCGGGGCCTTCACCGTTTGTCCGGTTGGGCGCATTGTTCCCACCGCGGCCGCCGCCAAGGAAACCGCGGACACCGACAACACCAGAATTGTCCGTCCGGTCGAAGTCCAATCCGGATGCGTTGAGGTTTGCACCGATGGTGAGGTTCCCGGCAGTGGACTCGACGGCAAAGGTGTCGCCAGGAGTAGCCCCGTGGTTGGCGTTGAGGGTGATTTCTGTTTTACCAGCAGTGTACCTGGAAACGGCAACAGTGAAAAGCGTACCGCGGAGACGGATTTGGGTACCGACCCCGATGTAGGAGGTATAGTCACCGGTCATCTTGAAGTCCTTGTTCAGCGCATCGGAGCCGACAGTGAATACCTGTCCGGCACTTCCCGAAGGATCGACCGCGGACAAACGGAGTGGGTTCACCCCATCGAAAACCACAGTAGTGTTCGCACCAATATTCACGGTCTTGAATTTGTACTCCGCCACATCGAAGGATTTTTCAGGGGCGTCATAAGTGACAAGGGAGCCGATGCCATGGGTACCAGAAGTGTGGTACCAACCGCCGTTGTCGGTAGTAAAAATCAGAGTGCCGTCATCAAGGATGAGGTCTTCCGTGCTGCCCCCGTGGTTATCCCCGTAAATGGCGTAAGTACCGGTTTCATAACCTGACACGTCATAGGAGTAGGTGCTGGCTGGCAAGAATTGGCCAGGGGTAACGATGACAATACGTCCACCGCCGCCCATGCCGCGCTTTTCCTGGCGTTCGCTGTTGCGGAGGCCGCCACGGGCGGAGAGGGTGCCCCTCAGCTCCACTGCGGCAGCCTCGATCCGGATGGCGCCACCGGAACCTGAACCACCGGTGCCCCCGTCCGTAGAACCGCCATTTGCAGAAATGACCACGTTTTCCTTAAGCAAGAAGGTACCCGAGTTGTGTGCCTTGAACTCGATGGCACCCCCACCGGCACCACCGCTACCAGCTTCATTGGCGTTCCCGGCACTGCCCCGGAATGCACAGCCACCACCGGAACCAGCAAGCAAGTTGGCCAGGGCTACGTCGCCATAGGTCTCGCTATAGTAATTCCCCCATTGGGTGGACTGGCCTTGCCCGGCATAGGAACCGCCCGCCCCCCAGTATTCCTGGCTGGGACCGCCTCCGAAACCTCTCCCTGAAGGACGGTTAGGGTTCGAAGCGGCACCATCCCCGCCTCCAAGCACACCCAGCCCGATCGGTCCTGTGAGCAGGAGGCCGGAACCATTGCCGCCATCGGCGATAATGTCTGCCCCGATGATGATGTCCCCGTTATTGCGGGTGCGGAGGGAAAGCGGGTTCTCCCCTTTCACAACGACCAGGACGGAACCACCCAACTCGATGCGGTCGAAATTGAAGATACAAACGGCATAGGGCTTGTCCGAGCCATTGTGGTTATAAATACGGTCTTCGATCTGGCCGAAAGCAAGGCCACCGCCCCCGGAGTGTGTAACCGTAGCAGTAGTCGTGTCGATAGTTACGACACCGTTGTTGAACACAAGGGAGTCCATGCCGCCTGTTGTCGCCTCCAGGTGAAGCGTCCCTTCGCTGGCCATCATGCGGGTACCGGCTTCATCCAAGCCGCCAGAGACATCCGAAGTCCCGGGCACCAAGGCCTCACGGGCGATCAGGGCGATACGGCCACCGCCGCCAGCACCACTATGGTTGGTCTTGCCCCCGTTCCCGCCCTTGGCGGAAAGGATACCGTTGTTAGTGATGTTCCGGCCTTCCATGCGGATCGCGCCGCCCGAACCGGCCGCACCGATTTCTCCAGGGAAGGCACTACCGCCGTTTACAGAGATCTGGGTACCAGCCAAGATGGTGATATCCCCGTTTCCATCTGCCTTGAACTCAACCGCACCACCACCGGCAGCGCCGGAACCCTGGGCATCGTGATGGGATCCGCTACCACCGGAACCACCGAGCAGGGCGGTAATTTTCCGGTCGCCATATACCGGGCCAGAGTCAACAGTACGACTCCATTGGGCGATCGACTCGCCCCGGCCACCATAAGAACCACCACCGGCTATCCATTGGCGGAAGTAACCGCCGTCATCATTGGTACTCCCGGCTCCGCTTTGGCCACCGCCGCCAATCCCGTCACCCGGAGCTCCTGGATCGTAGTTAGAGCGGCCACCATTGGCACCGCCGAGCATCCCCGAACCGCCGGTCGTGCGGTCTTGTTTCCCGTCCTCCCCGTTGGCGACAAAGTTAGCACCGATAGTGATGTTCCCATTGTCCTGGGTCTGGAGGGATAGCGGGTTATTGCCGACCAAGTTAACGGTAACTGCAGAACCAATGTTGATTCGGTCATAGATAAACTCGGCCTTTTTGTAGGCGATGTCATTACCCTGGGCATCAGTCCAGGTGTAGTCCTTGACCTCCCCTGCCCCGGATGCCCCACTGGAGTGGGTCCAGGTGGCGCTGTTGGTATTGAAGGAAAGGGTGCCCGTAGCAAAATCGAGGACTTTTTCAGCAATAAAGGAGCTGGTGCTGTCAGCCCAGTCCGTTTGGGCAGAATCGTCGGCGGCGGCCTTGTTTGTGGCTGCGAAGCGGTAGAAGTAAGTGGAACCCTTTACCAAGCCCTCCAGGTTCACTGTTGTGCTGATTTGTTCCACAAGCTCCAAGCCATTAGCGAGCTGCTTCCATTTATACATACCGGCCTGTTCTGCTTCGAGGGGCTTGATCGCACGCTCGGTTAGACTGGGCGTAGTGATGAGGGCGCGGAACTTGGAGCCACCGTTGCCTTCACCGTGCATGATCAGGAGCCTGTACTGGTCACCTTGGTTGAAGGTGAGCGTCCTGTCCGGGGAGTTTCCACCCCCACCGCCAAAGAACTCGCCATCGGCCAAGCTGTAAACGCCGTCTTTGTCGAGATCCATCCACATGGCGTACCGGTCGTCCCGGTTGTCCATCCGGAAGCGGTAGGAACCTGATTCCTGCGGGGTGAACCAAGTTTGGAAAACGTCGGTATAGTAATCATTTTGGGAGATCCCGATCCCGGCTCCAGTAAAGTCCCCGTCCCCGTTGAAGAAGAACCCGTCAACCCCATTGGGTTCGGAAAGGACAATTCCCTGGCCACTGGACGGGATGGCCAACAAGTCCTCTACGCTGGTGTTGAACCAGTAGTCCTGGGTCGGGAATCCTTTGCCGGTCGCATCCCAAGACATGTTCCAACCTTTGCCCTGGAAGCCATCGATCTCGGAGACCCCGAAGTAGCTGCCAAGCTCGACCTTGTTGTCCCAGGAAGCGGGGTCGGTGCCCCCGTCTGTAATACCATAATAAAGGGTGATATTGGTGCCGTTGAACTTTTCTGAGAAGTCTGGAACCGAATCCTTGTATTTGTGGGAGGTTTCGACAATGCCATCGGTCGGTGCCCACTTGTCGTTCAAGTAACCTTCGACCCGGGCAATCTGGAGTTGGCTAAGGCCTTTCGTATAGAAGATGATTTCGCCGATAGTCATGTTGCCACCGTTGGACAAGCTGCTGGCACCGTTGTTATCCCGGCCACCGATCATCACTTTGGCCGGTGTCGCGGCAATTGGGCCTGTGTCACTAAAGGAGTACTCTTTGCGACCATTGCCCCATTGGACACGGGAAGTGCCATCGTATACAACGGAATACATCCGCCAATTATTGTTCATTGCCACATAGGGGTTAGGAGTCGGGTCGTCACCGCCCGTAGTGCCCCGCAAGGTCAACATGCAACGGTCGTCCCCACCCCGACGACGGAAAGACCACCCCTGGTCGTTCTCTCCATATTTACTGATGATTGGCAACCAGTTGGCAACGGTATGGCTCTTAAATACGATGAAGAGGGTCATTTCTTCTAACTCTTCGAACCGGGCACTATTGTCCACGGCCAGGAAGTCGTTGGTAAACTCCAGGGCAGAAAGGGAGTTTTGGGCGGCAGTCTTGTAAAGGGGGACGTTGCCATTGTTCGGGTGGATCCGGGCGTGATTATCCCGTCCACTTTTGTCTCCCCAATATTTCACTGCACCGTCAGCAGCAGGCTGCCCGCCCGTACCATCACCATTCACTGCCATGCTGGCGACGTCGCTTGCATCCAACCAGAGTTCCAGGCCGTTAAAACTTCCAGAGGAGAATGTGGATGGCTTGCCGTTGTCCACATTGCCAGTCCCGACAGCTACAACACGTGCCCCGAGAGAAGCGGTGCTGCCAGTAACTTGGGAAGCGGGGTTATTGGCAATGACGGGGACTGTGGTAGCCTGGGTCGTGAAGGTCTGGGCAGAGTTTGTAAGCACGGAAACCGACAGGGCGTCGACTTTTTGGGTGGCGTTCTGGGCTGCGGAAGTCGATGCACCGACGGCGAACCTCCAACCTGCTGCTGGACTCCATCCCGTAAGGTTGGTGGTGATGATCTCAGTACCATGGGTGACCTTGAGGCGGCCACTGGAGGATACGGACACCGTGACCGGGACATACTTGTTCGACAACAAGGGAGTCAGCTTCGCGGCGACCTGGGTTTGGTTGAAGGAAACGATGATGTAGTCCGTGCCTTGCACTTTGAAACGGACTTTGAGGCCGTCGACCGCTGCGTCCCCGCCAAGGTTGGTAGAACCGTCCAGCGGGCCGTAGTAGAAGGCCATGCTATCTTCAGGGTTGTCGGAACCCGGACCTTGGAAGAGATTGAAACTGGCGTTGAAATTCGGGGTGGCATTGCCAGGGTTGAGGTCGGGCAAGTAGGCGGTGGCAGTCTGGTTGTTAAGGGAACTAGTAAGAGCAAGTTCCTTCTCCTTTAAATCGATGGAAGCCGTTCCCACAAGGGCGGAGAGAGCGTCGTCCGCAACTCCGTCGAAAGTGGAGAACCATGATGCGGAACCATCCCAGACGGTACCGGCAGAATTGGTGGCCTGGACGCGGTAGTAGTAGGTGGTCTCAGGGGTTAGATCCCCAAGGAATTCGGAGAAAACCGCACTTTGCCGCCCGATGTCCAAGGCTGAATTCCAGGCGGAAGGGTCGTTGGCTCCGTCGGAGGTACCATAGAACACAAGGACTTCGGGGAAGTCGCCACCTGAATTGACAACACTGCCGTTGACTTTGACGCTGGTGGCTGTGACTTCGCTGGGCGCGGCGGACTCGACGACCGGAGCGGAAGCGTTGACCTTGAGGGCAAGGCTTTCGCTGAGGATGGTACCGTCCGGGTAAATGACCTGCAGGGTAACGGCGAACTCACCGGCGACCGTCGGGGTGCCGGAGACAAGGCCGGTATCAAGGTCGACGGACATGCCGCCAGGCAAGTTAAGGGCTGCGTAGCCAGATGGGGAACCTGTGGCCTGGATTTGGTAGGTGGAGTTGGTACCGGCACTGAATTCAGCGAAAAGTTTGCTGACCAAACGTGGAGGGCCAGTGACAGCTGCATAGCCAAGGAGGGTCTGGCTGGCTTTTTGGTTGTCATACTCTGCCTTTACCCAGTCGGCACTACGGGCACGGGTGGAGAAGCGGATTTCGTCGAGATCAAAGTTTGCTTGGCCCGCGTCACCGAAAATGAAGGGCTGGACACCAGGAGCCGCTCCAATTTCAGTGACGGCTTCATGAATGACGACGGCATCCTCAGCCCCGTTCAAGTAGACCCGGAGGGTGGAAGTCGCACGCTCGACAGTCATGAAAATATGGTTCCATTCGTCCAGGTTGACCGCACTACCGGTGGCAATGGTATTGATGGAAGTCCTGTCCCGGCCACGGATCTTGTTGTCCGGGGCATAGTAGAGGCCGAAGCCGGTCTTGTGGGTCACGATAGGCATCCCGGGGTTCGGTGCCAGGAACATGCCTGGATAAGAGATGGGGTTGACCCAGTTCATCAAGTTGTAGTCGGTAACGGTACCTTGGGCCCAGCGAACCCCCATGTACTCGCCTCCCCCGCCTTCGTACCAACCGGTGGCGAACTTGTATTGGCCGTCGGCCAAGGTGACAGTGCCAGTACGGTTCTGGGCACCATGGCCGCCTTTATTGTTAACAACCATTTCCCCGGCGTCGAAGGTGCCGTTTTGGTTGGCGTCCACCCAGAGGACGGAGCCGTCGTCCGAACGAGTTCCGAAGGAAATCGCACCAGCCGTAACCGGGGAATTCCCGCCAATGACCAGGAGGCCTTCCCAGACCGCGCCGATGGAGTCAGTCCCAGAACGCCCGCCGGACTGGCTATTGATGTAGTTGCCATCGAGGTCGATGTTGCGGTCTTCGACAAGGATATTGGTCACAATTGGGGTCACGGCACCGGATAGGAAGCCTGAACCGCTGTCGATCGGGTCAAGGTGGGTATCGTTGAAATTGCCGTCGAAGAGCCATTCGTTGAGGCCGCTGGCGGTGGCGTTGACACTCCCCTTGAGCTTCGCCCAGACGGAGATAGAGTAGTTTTCCCGGTTAAGGGTGGACAGAGATCCGACATGGGGGACTTCGATGGTACTGTTCGTAAAGTTTGCAGCCGAATCGATGTAGGACTGGGAAGTCACGGGCATGTTAACATCGTCCCCGTGGGCGAAGTTAAGTCCGGAATCGATGTATTTACCGAGGAAATTGACCGGGGCAAGGTGGTAGACACCGGCGAACCCGCCGCTCCAAGTGTTCCCGGTGTAACGATAGGCCGGAAGTTCCTTGTCATCCGGGTTGGCCCAGGCGGCGATGACTTTGGTATTGGCATTAAGGGTCGGTACCCGGATCCAAATTTGGGATTTTCCGTCGACGTCCCATTTTTCCACTTCATACTCTAGCTCCTGGCCAACCGTGGCACTCCCAGGGGTGGCATCATAGAAACGGAGGTCACCTCCAAGTTCGGTAAGGAAGCTGTTGTAGCTGAAATTGGAGAGATGGGTGCCCAACTCGACCAGCATAGGGAAATCCATGAGGGCGCTGGAGCCGCTGTAGTTGGAAAAGGTGAGCGTCATCGTGTGGGTGAACTTGGTCAGGTCGGTCACCTTGACAGTCACATTCTTGGTTATCGTAGCCCCCCGGCCAGTCGCAGAAATAGTGACGGGGGTGGTGCCACCGGCAAGCGGGGTACCGGAAACCACACCGTTATTATTAATACTCAAACCGGCGGGAAGGCCAACGGCGCCGAAGGTGTCCGGTTGCCCTTTGACAGGGATTGTGTAGCTGACCGCCTCGCTGACGAGGTTGCCACCCACTTCATAGATCAAGCCGTTGATGCTGATTTCCCCGTCCCACTCGGGCGGGCCATTATAGTTGGATATGGAGAGGAAGTCGGAGCCTTTCTTTTCGGCTTCGAGGGAAGCCTTGAACCAAGCTTCGTTTCGCGCGGTGTCGTGGATTTCCCACTGGTCGATGTCCCCGACGAACTCCTTGGCATTGCGACCTTCATGGGTACCGAGATGGAACCAGCTATTAAGGCGGGGAGGAGTGGGATTGGGGATATCGGATGTGTGGATCTGCTCGCCGTTTTTATAGAAAGTGAACCTCTTCCTTTCCGAATCATAGGAAGCCGCATAGTGGATCCACTTATCCAAATCGTCAGCGACCAAGACGCCGGCAGGGATGTATTGGTTGGTAGGGCTACCGGTATTGACTTCCCAACGGAGGGTACCGTCGGCAAGGAAACGTGCCCGGGTATCCCCCGCACTCCAATTCCGGGTATAGAAAAATGCCATCTCCGCAGTGGGAAGGGCTGGCATTCTATACCAAGCCGAGAAGGAATAGTTCTTGGGCGGGTTCGACCTATGGAATTCGACCCGGTTATCATTAAGTGAGAAATTCCGGGCATCGGCAATCAAGCCGACAGAAGTCAGGGTCTGGTTCTGGATACCCTCGTGATAGACGTTCGCCCCCAAGTCCGGGGCCTGGTCATCAAGGTAGTTGCCAGCATCCATATAGTTGGCCAAGGAATACCCCGCCCAGGTGGAACCATCAGTGGAGGTCTCAGCAAAATCCTTAACAGCAGGATTCCCCCAGCGCATCTGGAAGGTTGTGCCGGTGCCGACATCCACCTTATCCATCCGAACCCAGATAAGGGACTCCCCTTCCGGATCCCATTTTTCAAATACGTGGGGCAGTTCGACGCCACTAGTAGTGATGAAACGGACTTCAGCACCAGTAAGGGATTTCACTTGGGAGTATTGGAACCCATTTTCGGATTCCCGGAGGCGGACAAGCAAGGGGAACTGCTCCAAAGGAACGCCCGAGGCAGCCTGGATCTTAGTTTGGGTCAGCGCCTTGTCGTAGACTCTGAAATCATCGACCAATCCGTCAAAATGGTTGTCGGCGGTACGGTTTGCACCAAGACGGTAATGCTGGAAAATATTGTCGATAGTACCGGCGGCCTGTGCGACCAATGTGGCATCGAGGTAGATCAATGTATTCGTACCGTCACAGACCACAGTAATGTGCGTCCAGTCCTGGGTAGCCTGTCCGATGACGATGTCCCCGGCAACATCGCCCGAATATTGCCAACTGTTGTTGGTGAGGTTGATTTCAAAATCGGCTCCAGTATTCCCTGAATTGAAGACCCCGGTACCATCACTTTGGGCGACGTAGGTAGGTTTGACCCAGAACATGAGGGTGTATTCAGCGAGTGTAGTGTTGGAGGCCAAGGATTTGTTCACCTTATCGTCCACACCGTCGAATTGGTAGGCCTTGCCGAACTTGCCGACCTGACCGGCGTTAGTTCCGCCAGTAAGGGTACCATCGTTGCCAGAATTAGAGGAGTCAACAGCGCCCGTATTCGTTTCCTCGTCAAGTTTCCAGTGGAGGACGAGGTCAGAAGCAGGGTTGGCCAGGGGCTTGGTCGTGAAGTCCTGGCTGTAGGGCCATTTATCGTAATCGGTAACCCTTACGGTCAGTTTTTGGATTGAGGAGCCTTCTGCATTGGATGCGGCGATGGAGAATTCAAAATCTCCGTCTGCCGGGGGTGTCCCGGAGAGCTTGTTGCCGGTCATTGTAATCCAGCCCGGCAGGCCGTAAGCACTGTAAGAAGTGGCCCCATTTGTGGCGAGGATCTTGTACTCCCAGGGTTGCCCCTTGGTTGCCCTGACAACCGATTTCCCATGGATATCGGGGGCTTCGGCGTCGAACAACGGGGGTAAATCCTTGTAGGCATGGCCATCGGGAAGGACACCGGCATGGTCATATTTATGGGCAATGTACCCCTCGACCAACTCACGCTCGGCCTGGGTCAATATCCTGCCAAAGAACATCACTTCGGAAACTTCGGCCTTGGAATACTCGTTGGCAGTATTAAAACCGCCTATCTGGAAGTCTGTGGGATAA
>JAYPDO010000141.1:10634-11743 GCA_038125285.1 Opitutia bacterium | reverse complement strand
ACTGGTTCGCTAATGATTGAGGAAGGGTGCTTTCCTCGTCAATGCAGAGATTGACAACCGATGAAATCCTTTACTTTTGTGAAAGGTTCTTTTTCCGAGTAAATAAACTCCTGCCAACATCAAACTACCAACTATGAAAAAATGCCTCACCTTCCTTCTTCCATTCTCCTTCGCCGCGCTCATTTGCGCTGCCGAAAAAAATTCGGCTTTGCCCCGCCAACCTTCCCCTGCAGGTGCCGAAGTCTATATCGCCTCCCTTGATGATGGCGCCGTTGTTGGCAAGAAGGTCAATGTTGTTTTCGGCCTTAGGGGCATGGGCATATGCCCGGCAGGGATTGTCGGCAAGGACGGCAACCCTATCCCAAACACCGGGCACCACCATCTCTTGATTGACGCCTGCTCCCTTCCCCCGATGGATTCCCCCCTTGTCGCAAGTGATTCCCTTAAGCATTTCGGTCTTGGCCAAACCGAGACAACCCTTGAGCTTGCCCCTGGAAAGCACACCCTCCAGCTCATTTTTGCAGACTTCGCCCACATCCCCCACAACCCCCCGGTTGTCTCCAAAAAGGTCACTACAACCGTAAAGTAAGGCAGGGGCGCTCTATTTCTCCCTTACCCTTGGCCGGTTTCGCTGGCCAAGGGTTTTTTATTTGCAGTCACATCGGTTCCATCTGCCTGACATTGACTTTTCCCGCTCCTCCGACACGGTTCGCGAATCCCATGGAAAATTCCCCTAATTTCAAAAAGCGCAACCGATGGCCGGTCATTATTATTTTTTCCCCGGTAATCATTTTCCTCCTCCCGGTTTTCTTTTCCAAAAAAGGTGGTGACACAAACCAAGGGGGAGCCGGGAACGGAGGGGATACACCAAGCCTCACTGTATATTGTGCGGCAGGGGTCAGGAAAGCCGTCGAGGAAGCAGCCAAGTTGTACGAACAAGAGACAGGGGTGCAGGTTTCCCTTGAGTATGGAAGTAGCGGGGTGCTTGAAAACCGGCTCTACCGGGACAAAGAACAAGGGGTTGGTTTTGCAGACGTTTACATCCCGGCTGATTTCGTATACACTGAGCGCGCAAAGGCCAACGGGGCGACTTCCGAAGCGTTGAAGGT
>JAYPDO010000141.1:9029-10624 GCA_038125285.1 Opitutia bacterium | reverse complement strand
GTTGGAAGGTTGTCCTTGGGGTAAAGCCCGGTTCCGGGTTGGCTGTTGGCGACTGTAAGGAACTTCTAGGGAAACAGGTTTCCTTCGTAATGTGCGACACATTGGCCGGAGTTGGGAAGAAGACGAAAAGGTTCCTCGAAAAAGCTGGGGTTTGGGAGTCAATTGACCAAGCCAAGGCCGCGACATTTCCCACAGTCACCGAGGCTGCCCTCGCGGTTAAGGAAAACGCCGGTACCCAAGCCGCCTTCGTATGGGATTCGGTCGCACGGCAAATGGGGCTTTCTATCATCGAATTGCCAGAACTGGAAGGCAGCCAGTCCGATATCTCGGCAGCTGTCACATCCACCACTGCCAAACCCGCATTGGCACTCCAGTTCATCCGTTTCCTCAATGCCCCAGGAAAAGGTGCGAATGTCTTTGGACGTCATCAATATACCCCGATTGCTGGCGACGCATGGGCCGCACACCCGGAAATCCGGATCGACTGCGGTGGGGTAAACCGGGAGGCCGTCATGAAGACGATCTCCGAATTTGAAGAAAGGGAAGGCTGTACGGTCAACGTCGTCTATGCAGGATGCGGCACCCTTGTGAGCAAAATGCAAACTGGAGACCAAGGGCTCCCGGATCTCTTTGTCACCTGTGACGCCTCTTACATGGACAAGGCTCAGGCCGCCATGGGCAACCCTTTCGGGCCGGATATCCGGCTTTCCAGCACGCCCATTGTGTTGCTTGTCGACAAAGGCAACCCCCATCAAGTCCTGAAGCTCGAAGACCTCGCTAAGGAGGGGTTGCGAGTCGGGACTACTGATCCGCGGGCCAGCACCCTGGGCGCGCTCAGCCATGAACTGATCAAGGCGGCAGGGGCATTCCCCCAAGTCGAAAAGAACATCGTCATGATGGCTGATACTGCCCATACACTCATCCAGTCAATGGAAGCGGGCCAGAAGCTGGATGTCGCCCTGGTTTACGAAGCCAATATCCAGCACCTTAAAGAAAAGTTCGACTACGTGGTGCTGCCTCAGGAAAAAGCGACCGCAGTTCAGAATGTAGCTGCCCGGAAGGACACCCCCTATCCCCTCTTGGCTAAACGCCTTGTCGGGCAACTCGCCTCCTCGGATTCCAAGCGCCGTTTCCAGCAACTTGGATTTACCTGGCTCGGCCAGTCGGAATGACCGGGCAAACGGAGGGAAGCCAGCGCAAGAAAGTCGGTTCGGACCGGCCTTTCCTTGCTGGTATGGCTGTTTTAGGGGGGAGCTACCTTTTCATAATAGCGGCCATGGTCTTGGCTGACCTTGTATTCCTGGACTATAAAGACCAGCCCGTTTGGGGTCCAGAGGCCATTCCGCAAGGACGATACCCTATGGACGGCAGTATCCTCGAGATTCCTACCGAAGTCGGCCGCATGTACAAATTCCAGGCAGGAAAGAACGAAGGCTCCATCCTGAACGGGGAGGTTTCGATCGACCATTCCCGTGATTTCCTTGCCCAGGGCGACAGGATCATAGTCCGCCCTGCTAATGGGCACGGAGTGGGGAACCCTGTCACCGCATCCGTGCGCGCCGAGGCCAAATTGGTTGATGCATACTACTCTGAAG
>JAYPDO010000141.1:0-8997 GCA_038125285.1 Opitutia bacterium | reverse complement strand
CATTGTCTTGGAGTCCGACCTTCCCCATGGAAGGATCTGGGGCGAGTTTCTACGGATCCGTTCCCCCCTCGCCGAGCTCAATGGGATCCATGAAATCCTGGACACCCACAAAACCCGGCTCTCCATTGCCATCCCCAAGGGCTTGGGCGTTTCCCTCCCTCTCCCCCGACCTGAAAACATTAGGCTTTCCCGCCCCAATCCACTCATCCAGGCCATCCGCAACCGTGACATCCAATTCTCCATCAAGATGAGCCTGGTCACATGCACGATAACCACCCTCCTTTCCCTTTGGGTCGCAGTCCCGATCGGGTATCTCCTTACCCGTTTCCAATTCCGCTACAAGGGCATCATCGACATCCTGCTCGACATCCCCATTGTCCTTCCTCCGCTTGTGGTCGGCCTTAGCCTCCTCATCCTCTTCCGTTATGTCCCCGGGTGGCTTAGCGACGCTGTCGTTTACAAGTGGCCCGCCGTCATCCTTGCACAGTTCATGGTCGCTTGTGCTTTTGCCGTCCGAACCCTCCGGGTTACTTTCGAGCAAATCCCCCAACGTTACGAGCAAGTGGCACTCACTCTTGGATGCAACCGCCAGGAAGCATTCTGGAGGGTCATCCTACCCCAGGCCAAAAGCGGCATCCTTGCGGCCGGTACCCTTGCCTGGGCACGCTCGCTCGGCGAGTTTGGCCCCATCCTTGTCTTTGCCGGCGCTACCCGCCAAAAGACTGAAGTGCTCCCTACTAGCGCCTTTCTCGAACTACAAGCCGGGCGCACGGAAGGCATGCTTGCCGTCTCCCTCATCATGATCGCGGCAGCCGCCCTGGTTTTCATCTTTGCCCGCAGCCTGGGCATGAAACGGATTTTCTCATGATTTCCATTGAGAAACTCAGCATCCGCCAGGGCGGCTTCTCCCTTTCCGAAGTCACCATGCACATACCTGACGGCAAGTACGGTGTCCTCATGGGGCCGAGTGGTTGCGGGAAGACGACCATCATCGAGGCGATTTGCGGACTCAGGAAAATTGAGGCAGGGAAGATCCTTCTTGGCGACACGGATGTAACCAACCTTCCCCCGGGCGAAAGGGGGATCGGTTATGTCCCGCAAGATGGGGCGTTGTTCCCGGATATACCGGTTTGGGAGCAACTCGGTTTCTCTATGCTCCTTCGCAAAAAGCCTACGTCTGAAATCAAGGCCCGGGTGGAAGAACTTGCGGCCCAGCTCGGGATCCTCCATCTCCTGGGAAGGAAACCCGAAGGACTCAGTGGTGGCGAAACCCAGCGCGTCGCCCTAGGCCGTGCATTGTCCATCCGCCCTTCCTTCCTTTGCCTGGACGAGCCACTAAGCGCACTCGACGAGGATAACCTTGAGGAAATAATCCAGCTCTTTATCCAAACCATCAAAATGCAAAACGTAACCACCCTGCACATCACGCACAGCCATTCTGAAGCCAAGCGGTTAGGGGACGTAATCTTCACTCTCAAGGATGGCAAAGTCCAAGACCGGAGTTACCAAAGCGCCTAAAATGAGGATCGAATTCCAACTTTGGGGTCAGCTTCGGGAAGCGGTCGAAGCCCCTTCCGCAACCCTGACTCTGCCGACCCCGAGAACCCTCAACGATGCCATCGTGAGCCTTGCTGGACAATACCCTGGCCTCGCCCCCCGCATCCTCAATGAGGACAAATCCATCCGGGCCAGCATCCTCATTTTCCAAGACGGGCAACAACTTGGCCCAGACGCGCTGGGCAGGCTGCTCGAAAATGACACATCCTTCACCCTCATGTCCCCGATCGCGGGCGGCTAACTCCACGTTAGGATGCTCACCGAACAACTCAAATCCATCTACGAGTGGCAAATGTGGGTTCCGGGGATGGGCGAACCCGGCCAGGAAAGGTTAGCCAATTCTACTGTCCTTATTTCCCGGTGTGGAGGCCTGGGTGGCCTCGTTGCCTACGAACTCGCCGCTGCAGGAGTCGGCACCCTCATCATTGCCCATGCCGGCAATATCAAACTGAGCGATCTCCACCGCCAGCTCCTCATGACCCGCGAAGGCATTGGCAAGCCCCGCATCGAGTCCATCTGCCAGCGCCTCCATGACCTGAATCCAGACGTAAAGGTCATTGGCGTGCCCGAGAACATCTCGGAGGGCAATGTCGCAGGACTGGTTTCCCAAGCGGATGTCATCGTCGATTGCGCCCCACTCTTCAACGAACGCTTCCTCCTCAACCGCGAGTCGGTCCGGCAGTTCAAACCCATGGTCGAGTGTGCCATGTACGAACTTCAGTTCCACATCACGACCTTCCTTCCGGGCAGGACTCCCTGCCTCGCCTGCCTCCATCCCGAGGAACCGGAGTATTGGAAACGCCAATTCCCCGTCTTCGGAGCTGTCTCCGGAACCGTCGGCTGCATGGGCGCTATGGAAGCCATCAAACTCCTTGCGGGCTTTGGCGAACCCCTTTCCGGAAGGCTCTTTTCGATGGACTTGCGAACCATGCAATCCATGACTACCCAAATCCAACGCCGAAAGGGTTGCCCCGTTTGCCAATAAGCCATGAACCCTGAACAAAGAGAACGCTACAGCCGCCATATCCTCCTGCCCGAAATCGGGATGGAAGGCCAAGAAAAGCTCCTCCAGGCCAAAGTCCTCATCGTGGGGGCCGGTGGGCTCGGATGCCCCGTCGCCCTCTACCTGGCCGCTGCCGGGGTTGGCCGCATCGGCATTATCGACTTCGACAAAGTTGATGCGACCAATCTCCAACGCCAAATCCTCTACACTACCGCTGATATCGGGCAGTCCAAAGTCCAAGTCGCCAAGCAACGCATCCAATCCCTGAACCCCGACATCCAGGTCGATACCTTCCAGGATGCGCTTGGGAACGGGAATGCCCTCCAGTTATTCAGCCAATACAACCTTGTCATCGACGGTACGGACAACTTCGCCACCCGTTACCTTGTCAACGACGCCTGCGTTCTCACACAAACCCCCAACGTTTACGGCAGCATCTACCGTTTCGAAGGCCAAGTCACCCTCTTTGCCACGCAAGACGGCCCCTGCTACCGCTGCCTTTTCCCTGAACCCCCGAAACCCGGAGAAGTCCCCAATTGCGCCGAGGGCGGCGTCCTTGGTGTCCTGCCCGGCATTATCGGCATCGCACAGGCAACTGAAGCCATCAAATGGATCACAGGGCAGGGGACTTCCCTCCAAAACCGTCTCCTTATCTACGACGCCATGGAAATGGCGTGGAAAGAACTCCGGATCAAACCCGATCCAAACTGCCCCATCTGCGGCACAAACCCTACCCTTACTCAACTTAGCGACTACCACGCCTTTTGCGGGACCCCGCTCCCTACCCAACCAACAACCATGTCAGACGAAATCCAACAACTCCCGGCCACCGAGGCCCATGCAATGCTCACTAGCGACAACCCGCCGTTCCTACTTGACGTCCGTCTCCCCGACGAAATCAGGGTCGCCAAAATCGAAGGTGCCCACAACATCCCTCTCCAGGAGATCGCCGCCCGTCACGAAGAATTGGAACACCTAAAGGGGAAGCCCATCATCCTCCACTGCCACAAAGGCATGCGCAGCCTCAGAGCAGCCAGTTTCCTAGCTGAAAAAGGCTACACCCAGCTCTATAACCTCCAGGGCGGGATCGAAGCATGGTCCCTAGATGTGGACAGCTCCGTCCCCAGGTATTGATACCAAATCGAAAAAATGATTGTCCAGATGGGTAATGTTGAGGGCTGGCTCGGCGGCCCAACCCTTCCTCTTGCCAGTATGTCCTGATTTTATCCCTCTTTCTTCGATTTTCTATCAATCGGTAATCGGGCCAAGTTGGAGCAACCTTTCGATCTCCGGTTCAAGTTCTCCGGCCAGCACTTCATATCCCTGCGTTGTGAGGTGGGTGCCATCCACAAAAAGATCCGCCTTCTGTGAACCATCGGCTTCCAGGAATCGGTTCTGGAGATCCAGGTAGACCACTTCGTTTTCCGGGTAGCGGTAGTTCGCCAGGATCCGGTTGGTTTCCTGGCATTGGCTCCACTTCTTCTGGTTTTTCACCGGTAAAATCCCGAGCAGGATGACGCGGGTGTCTGGCAACCTGCGTCGAAATTCCTGGGCAACGGCACGGATTCCATGGGCGACTTCAACAGGCGGGGCATCGATTCCCAAATCCCACTTCACACTGCCCCTGTCGCTCTGGGTAACGGTGAAATTGTTGGTTCCACAAAGCAGCACGGCCACCCGGGGTTCCCGGCACTTTGCAAAGTCGAGGTTCCCATTCGTAACGCGGTACAACATGACCGGGGTGATGTCGCCGGAGTTGCCCATGTTGATCGGGTTATATTTGCCAAGCCGCCCTTCCCATACGCCCTTCCCCTCCGCTTTTAACATCGACCAACGCAGCGTTATCGAGTCGCCAAAGAAGACCACTTTGGCCGGGCCGTCTTCCGCTACCGCCTTATTGACCCGCTTGAATTGGCCACGCCAGTACCCATCGCGGATGGCATCGGGAATGGTCGTGCTAGGTGACTCTGGTATCGGATCCCAGAAATCCGGGGTTGTCGGTTCTGCCGCTGTTGCAGGATAAATCGCAACGATTCCGAGCAAGACACAGAGGATGGGTATCAGGAATATGGGGGATTTTTTTCGGAAGGGCATGACGGTCAAATCTAGTGTCCTGTCAGATCAGTTTATAATCTTAGGTTTCATTCAGGAAACAAGCAGGAATGCCTGAGCCGCAAAGGTGATGCAGGCATTCCTGCCTGTCATTTTTATGGCGAGATTATCTCACATCACACCAAGTTGTCCAAACCATACCAATCTGCTCATGGCATTACACTATCCTTGAACCCGGGCTGTAAGCCAAAGCTACGTAGCACGGGCTTACTGCCCGAGTTTATGGATAGTCTAAAGTCTAGAACTATCAGCAGGCTGGTATCACTCGGCTTCCTCTCCAATTCCTCCCCCGACCACGGATTCGTAGGTCGGGCCGACCCGGATTTCATCATACTGTCCCTCGCCTTGGAGGACGAGGAGGTTGAGCTTGGATTGGTCGATGTTGAAAGGTTTGGCGGCACGGCCATGCTTCTCCGGCATCTTGAGGTCATGCCCGGGAGTGTAGGGTACAAAAGTGTCATTTTCCCCGTCCTTCCCCCAAACGATTTTGCCCACTACCAACTTGGCCGTCGCCTTGGGCGTCGATGTAATGCGTACCTTCATCATTTTCCCGTCTACGACCACAGCGGTCCTGAACTCGCTATTGTCGGTCTGGAACCCCACCCCTTCCTTGAGGTCTTGGGTACTTAGCAATATCGTCCCCCCGCCCTGGCGGTGTTCGATTTCCTTGGAGGTTTGGAAAACGTAGCTCATCCAAAGTGTGGCACCGTCTTGGAGTAAGCCTGCATCCTTCAGGCTTCCGTTGAGCTGGATGGCACCTCCTTGGCTCCATCGGTGGGTGCTGCCACGGTTGCCTGTCACGGGTAAGTCCCCGTAACTCAAACCTCCACCCAGGGCTGCCGGTGCGCGGTCGATTTTCTTCTCGTTCAGGTCGAAATATTGGCCTTGGGTGCCGAATGCCCCACCTTTGCCAAGGAGGCTTTGGGGCTCTCCCGGGTCAGCGGGGTAATCAAATGGTTCATAGAGCAATGCATTGCCGGGGTCGGCAGGGCCGAGGTTGACGGTCAATGTTGCAGGTGTCGTCTCCCCGGAAGTCGGTTCGATGGAATACCGGACTTGCCCCTTCATAGGAGCCTTCTTGTCGAGGTAGTCCCGGACATCGCCAGAAATGACATCCTTCATGACCTTGCCATCGCGCAGGATCCGGAATCCGTCATACTTTCCCTTGGCTTCCCAGTGGAGCATCATACCCTCCGTGCCCCGGTAGGCATTGAGTGACCCGACCGAGGTGTCGCATTCGGCATTGAACTGTAGTTTTCCGGAGGAAGGCATCTCCAATACCAGTGCGTAGCGGTGTTTGCCCGGCAAGGCCATTGCATCGACATAGGTCGACCCGGCAGTAGGAATATGTACTTCCAACTCTTTGCCATTTCGCTCCAAGGTAACTCTTTTGGGGATTTCCGATCCAAGCTGCCAAGTAAGCCGGATTCCGCCGGATGTGGCAACCGCCGCAAATCGGGAAGGCAGGTCCGGCTTGGAAAGCTTTTGCATCTCCCAAGCCATGGCACGGCCGATGTTCAAGTAACTGTGGGCATGGTTGTTCCAGTGGTAGCCCACCTTCTTCGGGGAGCCTTCTGTGTAGAACTTGAACTCCATCTTCCCCGGGCCGTAGGGCTTGTCCGTATCCACCACGGCGACATTCCCGGCAAACTCCGGATACTTCTTTGCATCAACCATGGCGCGTTGGCCTTCCTTGATCAACGACTCCTTTTCAATCATACCGCTGGTCGCAATCACGACGGGCAAACCCGGCACGCCAAGCCCGTGTTCGACACTGCGGATATCCTGGATAAACGCCGCCAAGTTCGCCTCGTACGACTCATCCAGTCCGCCGTATTGGTCATTCCATCCTTGGTGGAAGCAAAGGCCCACAATTTCGATGCCCTGGCCCTGGTAACCGGGGAAGTACGTTTCCAAGTTCTCCTTGACGTCTTTTGCAATTTGGAGTATACGGTGGTAGTAAAAACCAGGGTCGCCGGGCGTGGTCGGTGCCGGATAGTTGCCAACGCTAGGGGGCAGGAAATCATGCCCAAGGCTCTTTCCGCCCCAGCAAGCCTTGATGAGTAGCACCTGCCCCTCGTAACCATCCCCAATCACGTGCCCAAAGCCGAGTTCCGGACCAATGACCCCGCCATGGGCTCCATATCCAGGCTTCAGCCCGCCGTACTGGATGTTGCCCGGCCCCGAGTCGAGATGGATCCACACATCCTCGCGCTCCCGCCAGTTGCCATCCCCGTCCAATAGGTACTGGAATTCCTTGCCTGGATCGTTCTGCACCAAATGCCTCAGGGAATTGGAACCCTCCCCTTCAATACTGCCCTTGCCCTGCATGTTGGATTGCCCGACCAACACATAGATCCGGACAGGGAGTTCCTTTGCATCCATCTCCTGGGCAAATGATGGGAGGCTTATGGCCAGGGCCAGGTTGATTTGTAAAAGAAACTGAGGAAGGGTACGGGTAGAAATCATTACATACGGTTGGCAAGGAATCCTTCCTCCGTCAACCCGATGTCCGAAGCAGGTTCACCATCCTCCAGAAGCATTTCGAGCACTTCTTTCATGTTTCGTTCCAACTCATCCAAGTTTTCGCCTTGGGAATGTGCGACGGGGAATCCCGGAACATACCCAACATAGAGTCCTGAATGGTTACCTTCGTTAAGGCCTTTCATGAAGTGGGACGGCCTTCCAAGGCTGTTCAAATTCGCGAAGGATTGGGGCTACATACCGGCCAGGCGCTTGTGATCAAGAAGTAGTCAATGGACCAGCACGTCGCTCATGGCGGATTTGAACTGGCGGTAGAAGAGGGCGAAGAGGAGGGCTACGGGGGCGAGGGTGAAGGTGGAGGCTGCGAGGACGACGGCTTGGGGGAGGCGTTGGGATGGGTCGTGGAGGGTGGCGAGGGCTAAGGGGAGAGTACGGTTTTCGTCGGAGAGGAGGAGGAGGGGGACGAGGTGTTCGTGCCAGGCGAGGATGAAGTGGAGGGTGCCGTAGCAGAGGAGTGCCGGGCCGACCATGGGGAGAAGTAGGAGGAAGGTGCGGGCAGGGGAGGCGCCTTCCATGCGGGCGAGGTCGAAGTAGGATTGGGAGATGGTTTTGAAGATTTGGAGGAAGAAGAGGATTCCGATGCCGCTGAGAAGGCCGGGGAGGATTACGCTCCAGAGGGTGCCGTGAAGGCCGAGCGTGGACATCCATTCAAAGAGGGGGACAGAGAAGGTTTGGCGGGGCAGGACGATGAGGAGCAGGGCGGTGAGGAAGAGAAGGGTTTTGCCGGGGAATTTATAGCGGGCGAGGGCGAACCCGGTAGTGGCCGAAAGGAAGACGCTGCCTATGGATTGGATGGCCGCGATGGTAAGTGAGCAGAGGAATGCTCGGTTAAAATCGATGTATTTTCCGGCCAGAAGTTCGGCGAAGTAACGGGTTTCCCAATGGGTGGGGAAGAGTTGGGACGGTGTATAGATTTCTCGGTTTTCCTTGAATGCGGAAAGCACCATCCAGAGGTATGGGTAGGCAAAGGCCAGGACCAATATTGCCGAGGCCAAGCAGCGGATGGCTGTGGCTCTGCGATTCATGGGGCTTTGATTTCGAACTTGGGTTGCACAAGGATGGCCGGGATGGGTTCGATGCCGAGACTTGTGCGCCGGGAGGCGGTGAGGCCACCGTTGGCGCCTTTGGGCTCACCGGTCGCTATGGATTTAGTGCAGTGGTTCTTAAAATCTTTGCAGGCGAACAAGAATTGCGGGGGTGTGCTTTGGGCAGGTAGCCGTACTTGCTGATTTTGATGTTCGGTACGTCCATGGCCAGGTTGTTGAGGGCACGGAGGAGCTGGGGAATACGTTCGATGACTTCGTCCAGGATGAGGGCGTTTTCGGTGTTCTTGCAGATGGGAAGGCACTCTTCGCAACTTTGGCGGGGTTGTTCGATCAGGATGACGACGACCCGGACGGCACGGATGACTTTCAGGGCTTCGTGCCGAAGCCAGCCCGAGTTTGCTTCGGCCACCTTTTTTTCCACGGTTCAACTTGGGCGAGGCAACATTGGATGCGCTCGATGTCTTTGTCCGGGTCGCTCTAGGCTTAGCGAGAGAAGCGTTTGTAGCCGTCGTTCTTGTACCTGGCGATCTGTTTGGCCATGGTTTCGGGATCTGCCAGGGAGACGTTTTTGTGAAGAATTCCCTCTTCCCCGTAGGTGCCTCCGAATACGGTTCTGAGTGGTTGCCCGGCTCTCTTCCCGAAAATGACTCCCCGGCCGCGTTGATGGCGGATTTCAAAAACCGGTAGCCTTCGAGGACGGAGTCCATACGTTCGTCAACGCGGACCGCGTTGGGT
>JAYPDO010000140.1:0-11801 GCA_038125285.1 Opitutia bacterium | reverse complement strand
CGTCAACCGGCCCACGCAGCCCGGCCAAGGCACCCATCGCGCCGGTGAAATCCTTTGTGGGGACGCCTATCTCATCGACGGCCAGTCCAACGCCCTGGCCACAGATACCCGGGAGACCTCCCCAAAGGTGACAAACGAATGGGTCCGAAGTTACGGACGACCCCGCCATTTCAAGGAAGGGGAAAGGGAGAACCTTTGGTGCAAACCGGTTTGGAAGGCGGGACAGGAAGACTTGGCCGAACTGGGTTGGTGGGGCATGGATTTGGCTAACCGCCTGGTAGAAAGCGAGAAAGTGCCGGTATTTATCGTCAATGGGGCGGTTGGCGGTACCCGGATCGACCAACACCAGCGAAACGACTCGGACTCTACCGACCTTGATACCATATACGGCCGCATGCTCTGGCGTGTGCAACAAGCCCGCCTTACCCACGGGATCCGCGCCATCATTTGGCACCAGGGTGAAAACGACCAGGGTGCGGCTGGGCCGGATGGCGGTTACGGATGGGAGACCTACCAGGAGTATTTTGTCGAAATGTCAGCCGACTGGAAACGGGACTTTCCCAACTTCCGGCAAATCTATCTTTTCCAAATCTGGCCCAATGCCTGCGCCATGGGTGGCCAGGAAGGGAATGGCGATATGCTCCGCGAGCGCCAGCGCACCTTGCCATTCCTCTACGACAACATGACCATCCTTTCGTCCCTGGGGATCCGCCCACCCGGAGGTTGCCATTATCCTCTGGAAGGCTGGAGCCAGTTCGCCGGGATGCTCCATCCTCTCATTTTAAGGGAAGTCCATGGGAAACTGCAAAACCCCGACCTTTCCGCCCCCAACCTCCTCCGCATCGAGTCCAATGCGCCAGGAAGCCTTACCCTTTTATTTGATAAGGAAATCGTTTGGGACGACCAACTCGCCAACCAGTTTTACCTCAACGGCAAAGAGGGACTGGTCAAGCGGGGACATGGGGAAGGGGACAAGGTTACCCTTGCGTTCCCTCCGGATGAAAAGCCCGGATACCTTACGTACCTCAGGGAACGCTCCTGGAACCACGACAACCTTCTACGGGGGAAAAATGGCATTGCCGCATTGACGTTTTGCAAAGTGGCCATTTCCCCTTCAAAATAATCCCGACATTTCCCTCACGACCAAGGACAACCCATGAAACCACTAGGCATCCTTCCCCTCCTCCTTTGTTTCTTTTTTGCAGGCCTTTCACATGCTGAAGACAAGCCGGGCACCCTGCGCATCATCGCCTTCGGGGCGCACCCGGACGATGCGGAGTTCCAGTTTGGCGGCACAGCCGCGAAATATGCAGCCCTGGGGCACAAAGTAAAGTTGGTCTCGGTGACCAACGGGGATATCGGGCATTGGAAAGAGGCAGGCGGACCGTTGGCGATACGCCGCACTGCGGAAGTCCAGGAATCCGCCAAACGCGGGGGATGGGAAGTGGAGGTTCTGGATATCCACGACGGGGAACTCATGGTGACCCTGGAAAACCGCAAGAAAATCGCCCGTTTGATCCGGGAGTGGGATGCCGACCTGGTTTTCTGCCACCGCCCCTTCGATTACCATCCTGACCACCGCAATGCCGGCCTGTTGATGCGCGATGCGGCCTTCATGGTGCAAGTCCCGTTCTACGTGCCGGATACGAAACCGGTTAGCAAGAAGACCGTGTTTTGCTACTTCCCGGACAGGTTCACCGTGCCCATCCCGTTTAAGGCCGATGTGGCCGTGGCCATCAGCGAGGAAGAGATGGACGGGAAGGTCCATGTGGTCGATGCCCTGGAATCCCAAGTTTACGAAGGCGGGGCATTGGGCTACCCGGAAATCTACCAAAAGCGGTTCGTAAACGACAAAGTGAAGCGCAAGGAACTGCTCGGGACCGTCTGGCGGAACCGCCAAGGCCGCATTGCCACCAATTACCGGGATGCCCTGGTGAAGTGGTACGGCGAGGAGAAGGCTGCGAATATCAAATACGCGGAGGCTTTCGAAATCTGCGAATATGGCCACCAACCCAGCACGGTCCTGCTTCGGGAGTTGTTCCCGTTTTTTAATGAGTGATCCTTGCCTGCTTGTTATTTTCCAGAATCCAGAAACCCCATACCTACTATGAAAACCATGAAAGCCCCACTCCGTTCCCTCCTTGCCCTTGCCATCCTTCCCGTCGCTTTGTTGGCCGCGGACGAGCAAAAGAAAGATGACAAGAAGGCCGATGCCAAATCCCCGGTCATCTCGACCAAGGTGATCACGACCGTCATCGGTCCGGACGGAAAAGTCCATACAACCACCAGCGGGGACGATATCCCCGACCTCAATAAAATCATCCAGGAAGCCACCGGCGAGGCGCTGGGGAAAGGCGGTGGGCTGCAACTGGACAAACTTCTGCAATCCGTGGACGGTTCTGTGACTGTGATCGGCCCTGACGGGAAAGCGACAACCAAAAAGTTGTCCGGCACTGGCGGCCTCCAACAAATTATCAACGAGGCCATCAACGGGGCAATCGGGGAAGGTGTCCAAGCTCAAGTCGTGGATGTGGAAAAGCCGTTTATCCAACAGAAGGGCGCCGTGAGGAAGGAGATTGCGGAGATCCGGAAGGAACTAGCCGAACAACGCAAGCTCTTGGAACAAATCCTTGAAAAGCTGAAGTGAGGACTGGCAGGTTGCCGGTGCAATCTCGATTGATGTCCGAAGTCTTGCCCTGCAGGCTGGGCAAGGAAGCCCTGCTGCCTTGCTTCTAGCGGGACGTGACGATCCCTGCATTCCCGTCTTCAATCGT
This sequence comes from Opitutia bacterium, assembly GCA_038125285.1. Classification (GTDB taxonomy): domain Bacteria; phylum Verrucomicrobiota; class Verrucomicrobiia; order Opitutales; family JABJCN01; genus JAYPDO01. The sequence continues at coordinate 9,027 of JAYPDO010000140.1, read as the reverse complement.
GCATAATCCGTTGCTTGTTCGCCCTTGCTACCTGCAGGGCGTCCGGATAGTAGGTTCTAGGAATATAAACCCACTGTGATGCGCAATCTCCAATGCACCCTTTTCACCGCCTTGCTGGCATTGTCCGGCAAGGCGGTCTGTTTACAGGCGGAAGCCAAGATTGATTGGGATTCTGGTTGTGCCCCGGTTGCTTCCCCGCTAACCCAATAGGTTGGAGGCCAAGACTGGGTGCACCTGCGAGAGGAAGTCCTCCGGTTGGGAAACCTGAGAGGGGTTCCTAAAACTTATGAAGCCGAGGGTTTCCAGGAAGAAGATGGCATCAAGGCGGTCTATTTTGACGGGCTTCCTTGGCAAGGCAAGCCGACCCGGGTTTTCGCACGGCTTGGTATTCCGGCGGGGAAAACGGGAACAGTCCCGGGGGTCGTCCTCGTAAATGGGGGCGGGGGCACGGCGTTCAAGGATTGGGTCAGGAAATGGAACGATAGGGGATTTGCCGCGATCAGCATTGCCGTGGAAGGCCAGACCGACCGGCGTGAGTCTGAAAGGAGTTGGCAACGACATGGATGGGGAGGGCCAGCAAGGCCCGGGATTTATGGCGATAGCGGCCAACCGCTTGAAGACCAATGGATGTACCATGCAGTTGGGGATGCCATCCTGGCTAACTCGCTCTTACGACACCAACCCCAAGTCGCCCCGGATAAAGTCGGGATCATGGGAATCTCCTGGGGCGGAGTCATCACCAGTACGGTCATCGGTATCGACAACCGTTTCGCCTTCGCCATCCCGACCTACGGTTGTGGAGGGTTGGCAAACGCACCAAACCAATATGGACGTGCCCTAGGCGACAACCTGTTGTACCAGAATGTGTGGGATCCCCTTGTCCACCTAAAGGAAGCTAAGATGCCCGTCCTATGGTTTAGCTGGACGGGTGACCAGCATTTCCCATTGGATGCCCAAGCGCGTTGCTACAATGCCGCCCCCGGCCAGCACTTGGTCGCCCTCATTCCTAACATGCGCCATGGCCATGCCCCTGGCTGGAACCCTTCGGACAGTTATGCCTTTGCGGAGAGCGTGGTGCAAAACGGTTCGCCCTGGTGCCAACAGCTCGGCGTCAACGTTGGGGGACAGGACGTCCGCATCCATTTCAAGTCTGCCAAGCCCATCGATAGCGCCACGCTTGTGTCAACCACCGGGATCGGACACACCGGCAGTCGCGACTGGGTGGAATCCCTGGCGGAAATTCGAACCAGCCAAGAAGGCGTGGATGTCAATGCCACCCTCCCGCCCGGGACAACGGCGTGGTTCGTCCGCCTCCAGAGTGGTAGCCTTGTTGCTTGTTCCGATTTCCAAGAGGACAATTAGCATCCTTCCGCCCAAAAGGAAGTGCCACAGGCATTCCTGCCTGTTTTTGAAATATGATAATCAGAAGGGAAAGCAAGGGGGTCAGGTTCCCGGCCGCCGGATAGCTTTGTCCAAAGCCTTGAGGCGCGGGGGCCAGGCGAAGGTTGGGGATTTGTCGTAATCGTAGCCTTCCATGTGGGCTTGTTTGCACCGTTGTTGTGGTTTGACATAGACCAACTCGGTGTCACCAAAAACTTCCTCCAGCAGGGCGGCAATGCGGGGGTCGTACTCCTTGAGTTCGGCACGGGTGTTGACGTGGTTGTGGTCGTGGTCGTTTTCGCGGTTGTTATCGAACCAGGATTGGACGCACTCGGCAAAGTATTCGGTGTGGGCGACACTGGCGTATTTCCCGGCCCAGAGACCTTCCTCCAAAGCCTGCTTCCATAGTTTGCGGAGGCGTTGGTCGAAGGTCGGGTCGAGGCGGTTAAGGCCGCGGAGGTGGATGGTGTGGGCAAATTCGTGGATGAGGATGTTTTCCTTATGGTAAGGGTCTCCGGGGAAGCAGAGAAGGTTTTCCTCCCCACAACTGGCGACGGGGTCGGACTCACTTCCGCCAAGGCCTCGCGCCCGCCTGTCCCACCAGTCTTTGGACTTGTTGCCGTTGCCAGCGATCCCAGTGTGCTCGGGGACATCCGTGGTGAATTCTTCATGCGACATGATTGTCATCCTGGAACCACCGGCCACAAGGGCTTCCAGGATGTCCGGACGTTTGGCCAGCATGAGTTCGATCAAGTATGCGGCTTCGCGTAGTGCAAAGTCGGAGACTTTACCTGAACTGCAAACCAGGTATCCGTCGTAGTTGAGGCATTTCTTGTAAAACGGGTCGAGATGGAGTTCGCAGGGCGGGGCAGTGATGAGTCGAGTGGCAGCGGGTTTGCCTGCCCCAGGATTGGGGATCGGGATGGCGGGGATGTCGACAATCGCGCCGTCCTCCCCGGCGACAAAGTGGCCGAGGGTTTGCCCTTCGAGGCCTGTTGCCAAGAAGGCGTGCCCGGCAAAGGACGTGAGGTCTTGGAAGGCACCGCCCTTGATTTTATACTCCTGCGCCCGTTTGCCTTGGTGGTCGATCCAGTACAGGTTTACGGGGAAGGGGCGGTTGTTCCGGATTTTGAGGGAGGCCTTGCCCCCGGCGTCATAGGAGTCCGGGCAATCCGCCACCTCCGCAGGGATCCACCGGGTTTGCGGCCCCGCAGGTTCCAGGACTGGGGAATGGGGCTGGATCTGGGCTTTGAAATCGCCGAGGCTTTGCCAATGGAGACGCTCTTCCAGTTCGACCTCAGCGACTGCCAAGGTGCCGAATTTTTCCGCCTCGGCCAGGGATTTGCCATCGTGGCCGTAGATGGCGGTCTTCATCCAGTTGTCTTCATGCCTCGTGTAGGTGCTACTGACTACGTAAGCATGGTTCTCACACGCCCGGGCACTGGCTAGCAATGGATTGCACCCCCAAACCGGCCAGGCGATGATTTCCGCGCCATTATTGGCCAACCCCCTGGCCACTTCCGGAAAAAAGCCGTCGTAGCAGACCATCATGCCAACCTTGCCAATCGAGGTTTGGAAGACGGGCAGTTCGGAACCTGGGCGGATCCCCGCTTCGATTTCCCCACGAGGGAGGGTGACTTTCCGGTATTTGCCGATAACCCTGCCATCGGAGCCAATGAGCGCGGCTGTGTTGTAAACGGAATGGCCATCCCTCTCAACCAAACCTGCGACTATATGGAGCCCATATTCCTTGGCCAGTTTGCCAAAATACCGGGTTGACGGCCCAGGTACGGGTTCGGCGCAATCTACCATCGTGCGTCCTGAATGGTAGAATGTGAGCGTCTCCGGCAAAACCAGCAAATCGACACCCTGTTTCCCTGCCTCCTCGATAAGGGGGGCAAATTGGGCGCATTTTTCCTGTGAGGTCTTTCCTTCTGCCGGACGAAAATGTACTGCGGCCAGCTTCACCTTCCTTGAGGGCATCTTGGCGATCTGCCCGAAGCGGATGTCCGACCACTCGACCGATGAGCCGGGCGTCCCCCAACGGAAGTGCAACTCGACCCTGGCGGTAACTGCTTTGGGCGGGGCAACATATGTTCCCGACAATACAGCTTTTTGTTGGCCATCTTTTGCCTCCTGGGAATCCACTTCGGGGAACTCCGGTTCCGCCATGATTTTGCCTTTGTATAGGAGGACGGAGGATGGGGAAGGTTGGCGTTCGACTTTTCCGTCGTTTTCCCCCAGCCAAACAATCCTGGCGATGGCCTCCCTCCGGGGATGCTGCATCCGGCTGGTCAGCCGATTTGCTGAAAATTGGTAAACCTTGCCCTCTGTGACTGGAAATTCTCGGCTCCAACTCCCCATCAATCCCTCCCGTCCGTCCGCTTCGATACGTAGGGTTCCTTCGGATGGGCGGCTGTGGGCAGGCTGGATTTCTTCCCTTGGTGAAACAAATTCCCAGGAGACGGGTGGATTGGCTTGGGCTGCATGGAGGATCGCAAGGCAAAGGAATGGGAGGGTGTTTCTCATGGCTCGGAGAATGGGCCGGATGCATCGTATTGCCAGAAAAGAAATTTTTGGTTTATTCCCTGGATGTACAGCTACCGCAGTTGGTCCCGCACCCACACCCGAACATGAGCAATAACCTACGATTCCCCTGTATCCTGGCCGTGTGTATTTACCCGGCTCATCGTTCGGCAGCCCGCAAGGTGGGGACGGCAGTGGTCGATATCTCCCCCACGGTCACACCGTTTCAGCTCCGTTCGGGGCCGTCCAGCCATGTCCATGATCCGCTCCATGTGCGGGCAATCGCCTTTGAAAACGGGGAGGGCAGGGCAGTCATCGCGATCATCGACGCAATCGGCGCTGGTCGCGAGATGTGCGACGAGGCCAAGGCTGACGCTGCCAAGGCGACGGGGTGGAAGGTGGAACAGATGCTGGTTGCCGGGACACATACCCATAGCGCGCCAAAAGGGGGCGATACCTCCCCAGGGCGGATTGCTTACGAACAATTGCGCAAAGACGGGGTTGCCAAAGCCCTCCGGCAAGCCATAGAAAACATGGAGCCCGCTAAGGTAGGGTTCGGAACGGCTGAGGAACCCAGTGAAGTTTATAACCGCAGGTGGTTCCTCAAGCCAGGCACAATGGAGCCCAACCCCCTTGGCGGGCTAGACCAAGTGAGGACAAACGCTCCCCGCCAAAACCTCCTCAAACCGGCAGGGCCGGTCGACCCGGAGTTGTGTGTGGTCTATGCCCGGACAATGCGCGGGCAGCCCCTTGGTTTGCTTGCCAACTATGCATTGCACTATGTGGGCGGGATTCCCAATGTAATCGAAAGTGACGGACGCGAAACAGGGATGGCATCCGCTGACTATTTCGGTGAATTCGCCAGGGTAGTGCCCCATCGGGTAGGAGGGCTGCACCCTCCGGAAAATTTCGTGGGTATGATGAGCAATGGCACATCCGGGGACATTAACAATATCGACTTTTACGGCACCCGGCCTCCCCGTGCCCCTTTTGAGCAAATCCGGGTGGTCGCGACCAAAGCCGCAGACGCCGCATGGAAGGCTGTCAAAGGGATCGAGGAATATGACAGTAATCCGTCCATCACCATGATCCAGCGTGAGGTCTTGCTCAAATACAGGATACCCACGCCAGATGAGGTCGCCCAGGCTAAGAAGCTGATGATCCTGCCCAGGAAGCAAAGGGAAGCCATCAACAAACGCACTGGCTCCGTCGCTACCAATACCATCAAGTATGCGTCCCCCGATGCCCCCAAGACCGAGAGCGTCATTGTCCAGGCAATCCGGATTGGCGACCAGGCCATTGTTTCCATGCCTTTCGAAGTCCTGGTGGAAATTGGGTTGGAAATCAAATCCAAGAGCCCCTTCCCAAAAACCTTCACCATCGAACTCGCCAACGGAAGTTACGGCTACCTTCCCCCGCCCAACCAGCACAAGTTGGGGGGGTATGAAACTTGGTTGGGAACCTCCCGATTTGATCCAGAGTCTTCCGTCACCCTGACCAAAGCACTCCTTGAAATGCTCGGAGAGTTGAAAGCTGGCGCTTGAATGTTCCAATAGCTACCATGACCACTAGACCCTACCTTTGGATCCTCCTAGTCCTCTCAAGCGCATTGCCCATTGCGTCATTGCCAGGCAGAGGACCGCTGCCCAATTTCATTGTCATCATGGCCGACGACATGGGCTACGAAGGCCCCAGTTGCTTTGGGAACCCTTACTTCAAGACCCCGGAACTCGACCGCCTTGCCGCCGAAGGAATGCGCCTGACGGACTTTCATTCCTCCTCCTGTGTTTGCTCGCCAACCCGCGCCGGGTTGCTAACCGGGCGTTACCAGCAACGTGCAGGGATCGAGGCTGTCATCCATCCGCGCTCGGATCATCCGGAGCACCGGAAGGGGCTCCAGCTTTCGGAAACCACCGTGGCCGAGTTACTTAAAGAATCCGGGTACACAACTGGGATGGTCGGCAAATGGCACTTGGGGTACACAGAGAATTCGGAAGATTTCCATCCTCAAAACCATGGTTTTGACGAATTTACCGGCTACCACAGTGGCAATATCGACTACTCCAGCCATGTGGGCGACCATTACAAACATGACTGGTGGCATGGGAAAGAGGAAAAGCATGAGGAGGGTTACACAACCCATCTGGTCAACAAGTACGCCGAAGAGTTTGTCAGGAAGCATGCCGGTGACGACAAGCCCTTCTATCTCTACATTGCCCACCAGGCCATCCATGACCCTGTCCAAGTACCGGGCGACCCGGTCCGGCGGACGCTAGACAACTGGGACAGGTGGTTCGACAAAGGGCAAAGCATGGCCAGTCGCGCATTGAAATACAAAGGGATGACCCTTCCTCTGGACGAAGGGATAGGCCGACTCCGGAGCCTTCTCTTTGAACTCGACATAGCTGACAATACCTTCGTCTGGTTCTTTTCCGACAACGGTGCAGCTCGCGACTTCCCGAGCGGAAGCCCACGTTTCCGGGGCAACAAAGGCTCCCTTTACGAAGGGGGGCACCGGGTACCAGCCATTGCCTGGTGGCCAGGTAAAATCCCTGCCGGGACGGATTCGTCGGCACCCGTTATTTCCATTGATGTTACGCCTACGCTCCTTTCCCTGGCCAAGGCCGGGCATAGCACTGCAAAATTCGATGGGGTTGATATTTCCCCGGTACTTTTCCATCGGAAAGACTTGCCCGCCCGCCCCCTTTACTGGGCCTATCTCGGCAATCGCGGCAACCGCCAGGAAGCCATGAGGGACGGGGCTTGGAAACTCGTCGTCAACCACCGCAAGGCAAAGCCGGGGACGTTCGGCAACGAGACGGCCGAACTCTTCGACCTGTCCAAAGACCCCGGTGAAAAAAGTGACATCTCGGGGCAACATCCCGCCCAGGTCGCAAAGATGCTCAATCAACTAAAGGCTTGGTATGCCGATTGTGGTGCCTCCGCCCCTCAGCAACCGGGCGGTTGGTTAGAGTAGCAGAAAAGGATTCTCTTGATTTGCAGGACATTAGCAAATTCCTTGGATTCAGCTGGAAACCAATTCTTACCATAACAACACAAGGGCACCTCTGAAAACCAGGTTTTCGCAACTGCTCAAATTTGCACCCGAAAATTTTGAGTTCAAAATGGCGACCCAAGGGTTCAAGCCGACTCAAATTTACTCCACAACTGCTTTTGCTGGGGGTTTGCACCGGGTTTCCCCCGTTTACGGATGCCCGGGGCTTTATTTGCTCAGGGTTGCATAGCGATCCATGTTGTAAACCGTGTTGTCCAAGGCGATGTCTAGGCCTGCACTAACCTTGCCGATACTTCGTAATCGGTTCAGGGTCATCTGAGACATCCGGCCGAAGACATGCTCACACCACTCCTTATCCCATCACTTCCGCCAATCCAACCAATCGGCTCTTCTCCCCTAGGGATCTTGCGGCTGCATGGACAATGGCCGTGACCTCCAGGATTTGCTGGTGGGAATTGGGTTCTTTTCCTGTCCGCACCATTTCCAGGAAAGCTGCCGCCATCCTGGCCATCTCGTATTTGTGGCCGATGGCGAAATCGCCCTCAATGGATGGCGTGAAAGTATAGAGTTTCTTTTTGAAATACACATCCGTACGGTTGTACTCGAACTTCTCATAGGGTTGGCCATACCATACATGGCAGGGATAGCGGTCTTTGAAGGTGATCTGGGCATGGCAAGTATCCTTGTGTGCGTACATGCTTACGGCATCCACACCCTCGCCCATAAGGGTCATCACAGTCCAAACCGGATGCTGGCCATAGATCATCCAACCCTCCAAGCGATATCGGCTGTGCAACCGGGCTGAGACATGCTCGATTTCCCCGAATTCTCGGGAATCCTTCATCCGTAATGCGGCTTCCATGCCCCATTCCCAGTTGAAGATGCTACCGGACATGATCGGGGCATTGTGCCCCCGTGCGAATTCCAGGATTTTATGGGTGCCAGCCACAGTTCCGCCAATAGGTTTGTCGCAGAAAGTCGGGAGGCCTCTGGCCAGCCCAGGGGCAACGAGGTCAAAATGGTCGTCCCCTTTCCCTGAGGCATCGCCCATCCAGATGGCATCCACTTCCCCGCACATTTTATCCAGGGTGGTCGCAACCTGTACTCCGGGGAATACTGCTGCAAAGTCTTTTGCGGCTTCCGGATCCTTGTCATAGTAATGGGTGATCCGGACGCCAGGGAATGGGAGCATGTTGAAATGGATATCCGGGTTCCGGTAAACGGCCTTCCAACCCTGGACGACTTGCGGGTAATATTTTTGGAGTGCCAGCATGTCGCATTCAGGGTGCAAGAACTGGCCAAAGTGCCAGGTATGGCCGTTGCGCCTTTGGGGCTGTCCGTCACGGGCTGCGGAGATAACGCCGACACGGATCGATTTACCTTCAGAGGCAAACGCAGGGGACGCTGTTGCCAGGGCAGTTGCCTTGAGGAAGTTTCGGCGGGCCAGAGGGTTCATGGGGTTGTGCGGGGAACTTTGGGTTGCAGTCCGGTAGTCAAATGATGCCGGGCATTCGTTTTCCATTTCCGAAAGGCTTGGCTTGATCCCCTTTGCGTGTCAACTTTGCCGGCTATGAACAAGATCCTTCTTTCGGTCAGGATTTGCTTTCCCTTGCTTGCATGCGCGGGCTTCTTATCTGCCCAGGCTCCTGCCAGGCCTAACATCATCCTCATCATGGTGGATGATATGGGGTACTCGGACATCGGTTGCTATGGGGGCGAAGTGGATACCCCAAACATCAATATGCTTGCGGAGAATGGGATGAGGTTCCGGCAGTTTTACAACACGGCCAAATGCCACACCACACGGGCGGAACTCTTGACTGGGAACTATGCCTACTCCATTGGTGACCAAAACCTGGAATATGGCGCTACTTTTGGGGAGGTGTTGCAGACAGTCGGATACAGGACTCTCATCTCGGGAAAGTGGCACCAGAAACCACTTCCGGTTTCCCGTGGGTTTGACCGCTATTATGGTCTGGCGGATGGGTGCTGTAACTTCTTCAACCCGGGATTGGACGCTCGTCCGGGTGAAGGAGCCCCTGGAAGGAAAGGGAAGACGCGGGTCAGAAGGTGGGCAATCGAGGACAAAGTCATCATGGGTTATA
>JAYPDO010000139.1:7975-11974 GCA_038125285.1 Opitutia bacterium | reverse complement strand
AGCTATGCGGCGAATGCCTGGGGCTTCCATGACATGCACGGGAATGTATGGGAATGGTGTGCGGACTGGTATGGCAGCTATCCCACGGGCAGTGTTGCCGATCCAGAGGGCGCTGGTCCCAGCCCGGGCCGCGTCTATCGCGGGGGCAGCTGGTGCTTCGACGGCCTGTACTGCCGTTCTGCCGACCGCCACAGGGTCATCCGTGAGAACAGGCCCAACTACCTGGGCTTCCGCCCCAGTCTCCGGTCTGAGTAAGCGAGTGACCGGAAGGAGCCGCCGTGCATGTGCGTAGCCATGCACGGGGTGCGACTGGAGGGAACGAGCGGGCGGCGCAATAATCTTGCCAAGCTTGTTGAGTGTGGCATGAAAAATGCTGCAAGTAGCTTTTGGCGCCAGTCCAATTCTGCATGGGTGTGGGCGGATGACCCCCAAGGCCAGGGAAGCAAGGGTTGTTTTGGGGGAAGGATAGGGTTGGATGCGTACTCCAAAAGGGGGTTGCCGGACGGCAAGGAACCCCAACGAGCCCGGATCACGATCTCCACCCGGCGGATCCCCTTCGAGCTGCCAAGCAGCTAGCCTTACCAAGGGGAGTTCGCGGCAGTCTTGCGAAGCCAGAGGACAGGCTTGGTCTTGGTAAGGCTACGCCCCTTCCTAGCTCCCCGCCCCCATGTCCGATGGTCCGCAAGTTGGCACGTGTCGGGGGGCAGGTACGGGGGCAATCAATTCGCGGGCACCCATTCCAGGCGGAGGAACTTGGGTATAGCGGCTGAAAATGGTGCCGCAGGGTAGGTTTTGGCGGGTTGCCCATGCCCCCTGGGGTTGGTTTTGAATTGTGCGCAGATCCCCAGTTCGTCGATATTGGCCCAGGAGGCGGGAGGTTTCCCGGTATTGACGGACTGGAAAGCGCCGACGGGCAAGCTGACCGTTTCCGGCGCGCCCCCTTTGATGGAAACTTCAGCCACATAAATGTCCTCTTTCCCCCGGGTGGGCCGCCAGGCGTTTTCTTTTAGGACGAGGACGAAGCGGGAGGGTTTTCCCGCCTTGAGGCCAAGGGACAAGGACGCCCCGTCAGGACCACGCCATTTCGGCGAAGTGGGCTTGCGGGTCCAGTGTTGCCAGTGTTGGGGGTTGGAAGCATTCAGCGAATACCAGTCGTGGAACCCTCGCGAAAAATCGTCCAGCAAGGTTTCCGGAACACTGGATGGATGGGCACCGGAGGCTTCAAGGTCTTGAGGGGAAAGGATTTGCAGCAGGGAGCTGACGCAAACTTCGCTGGCCTTGTCCCCATGGTGCAACGTCTCAACCCTGGGCAGCCGGTAGTACACGTTTGCAAAGGCAAAGATGGGGTTGGAAAGGGTTTCGAAAGGAAGTTTGGCGGACCATACGCTACCGTCCCCCCGTGATTTGGCATCCCTGAAGAAGCGGGCGCGGGGATTGGTGTCTTGCGAATAATAGATTTCAACGCGGGATACCGGCAGGCCCGATTGGGGACGGGCTTTGAAGGTTGGCACTCTATCCTGGACGGTGAGGGAGGTGCAAGGCGTACCGGGAAGTACCAGCCCGCCCTTGAGATGTTGGTCGATCCACAATGGCCGGGCAATCGCCTCTTCGGGGCCGAACCTGTGGTTAAAATGGGGGGCAAAGGTGTATTGCTGGGTAGCTTGTCTGGCCAGGGCTCCCGTCGCATAAGTGGCGTCCATCTGGCCATGGAAATCGTTGGTGGCTCCAAGGTGGAGGGTAGGGGCGGTGATCCTGGGGGCGTAGTTCTCGTAGCCCATCGTACGGTCGAACAGGGCTTTGTCCCCGTTCACTTTGCGAATCTGGGGCGGGTTGCCGTAGTAGGGGTCCGTCCGGAAACCGCTCCCGCCCACAGAGGGGGACGCCACCTTGGGCCGGGCGTCGGAACCGGCCACATACATGGTCAAGTTCCCTCCCATGGAGTGCCCGTAGATCCCGATCCTGGAAGGGTCCACTTCCGGTTGCCGCTCCAAGAAAGTGATCCCCCGGCGGCAACCGACCGTCAGCAGGTACCAGTTGCAATTCCGGGGGGATTCCCCCGGATCCAGGAACTTGTCGCCAGGCATGAGGTTGAAGTAGCCGGGGACATTGTCCTGCGTCGGGTCGACAAGCCCCCAGTCCGTGTTTGGATCCCCCGGTTTGGCCCCTTCCATTTCCTTGCCTCCCCAATTTACGGAAAGTGCGGCGTACCCACGCTTCGCATAATATCCTACCTCGTGCAGGAACGCCCGTTGCCCTCCGCCATGCATGTGGAGGACTCCCGGAAGGCCCTTTCCCCCGGTCGGGAAGGCGTAAAAAGCGGCCATCCTGGCCTTTTTGCCTTTAAAAGTCCCGATGTGATATAGGACGTAGCGGAAGGTTGTGCCGCCTTCCTCCCATTCCCTGGCAATCTCGGCATCCAAAGGCTCGGCCCGGGGGTCATAATCCCGCCAAAGCCCGTCCACCGTCCCCGGCGCCCCGAAAGCGGCTGGAACCATGAGAAGAGCAAGCAGTTGATATAAGGGTATTCTCATTGCCCATCTGGGAAAACCATCTTGGGGTTCTGGGTCAAACCCTAAGCGGATCCTTGAAACTTTAACTTTGCACTTGCAAGGCGACGGAGGCGGAATGAAAAACAATAGCATGACAAATCATTGGCGGAAATTCGCGCTGTCGTTCGCGGTCATGGGACTAGGATATTTCAACCATGCCAAGAGCCAGGAAGCGGAGAAATTTACCTTGCCAGAAGGCTTCGTCCCCAAGCTAGAAACCAACAAGGATACGGATCCTTCGAGGGAAATTATCCTTACATGGGACGAAGTACCGGGGGCAATCCTATACGAGATCGAAATCGCCGAGCATTACCATGAGGATGTCCGGGCGACAGTGGCAGGCATAACGGTGGGGGGCGACACGGTGGCGGGTTTTGGAAGTTCCCAGGCATCCGGTGCATTCACCCCGGGCTCCCACCTCCGCATCATAGGCTCGGCCAACGGGAACGACGGCATCTACCGGGTTTCCGCCAAAGGGCTCGAAGCCGGAAGCATGAAGCTGGAAAATGCCAACCTTACGGAAGAAACGCTCACCATGGGAAAGGCAACCCTTCTGAAAATCGAGGCCGAGCAATGGCGTTACTACGTCCAGAAGGAAATCCAGTTTGCCGGGCAACCCAGGAAGATCAATTTTACCGGGCTGAACCCAGGGCTGCCCCACATGGCCCATATCCGTGTAACCACTTCGACAGGGGGGAAATTCACAGACGCCGATTCTGGGTTCTGCACCCCGAACATTCCCGTCTACACAGCCAAATCTAGATACGGGCCCATTGATGTCGTATTTGAAGAAGTCACCAGCCATAGCATCAGCGCGGCGTGGAGTTCCCCTGAAAATGTAAGCGGCCAGGAAGTCGATTTCACCATCCAGCAAGCCAGCGACCCCAAATTTACCAGAGGCATCAAAGCCCCTGTCCGGACAAACAAAACCCAATACACCTTTGAAAACCTGGCACCGGAAACCCCACTCTACCTCCGGATAACCCCCGTCCCCCCCAAAGGAAAATACTCCCAGTATGTCGATGGACCGAGCACGGATGCCTACACAAAATCCCTCGCACTCCAGCCCATCGCGCTGGTCGGGACGGTTTCCACTGCCCAACTGTCCGAATTAGGCACGCTCGAAGCAACCTGGGAAAAGCCCCTCAACCTCGGCAACGAATTCATATCCTACAACCTCGAAATAGCTTCCGCCGATGATCCCGGCTTCTCCTCTCCCGTAATGGTTGCGAAGGAACTTGGATCCAACACGTACACCATGAGCGGACTCAAACCCCTGACCTCCTTCCTTTTCCGTGTCCAAGCCGTGCCTTCGAAGGACAACAAGGTTCACGCCCCGAGCGGCTTCATCACCGGAGGGGGCACAACAGCGGGTTCGACGCTCCAAGCCCCCCCCAGCCTGGAAGCTGCGGCAGGTATCGGAAGCCTCGACATCACATGGTCAGACACC
>JAYPDO010000139.1:0-7965 GCA_038125285.1 Opitutia bacterium | reverse complement strand
CTAATAATTTGGGGAAGATTGAATATGAAGTCCTGGTCCAAACCGTGGATCCTGGCGGGGAAAACCAGGAATTAACCAAGAAAACCACTGAAACCAGGACTGGGTTGATTACCGGCTTGCACAAGGACATCGAGTACCAAGTCTCCGTCACCGCGATTCCAGCGAAGGGCAACATGGGGGATCTCCCGAGCAAGACTTCCACCATCCTAATCCGCACCCTTACCGATGTGGTGCCCGAAGGGGAGCCCGTCCCGGAGGAAGCACCGCCTCCTACAGCCAAGCCTGCCCCGGCTCCCCCAAAAGGTCCAGTAACCCCATCAGCCCCTGCCAAAACGGAACCGCAAGAAGCCCCTGCACCTGCGCCCCAGGATGGAGGGTCCAAGGTTCCTACACCTGAAACCAGCCCAGCACCAAATGCCGAACCGCCTGCTCCCCCACAAGAAGAAGGAACGGAAAAAGTGCCGGATCCGGACACTTCTCCCCTCTTGAAGGCGGACGGTAAGAACTCCAGGTTTAAGAGCTAACCTCCCCTAATTTGCTCACCCTGGGCGATGTAGCCTGGGTCTGCTTTTCCACAAATCCTCATTCCACAAAACCAAGGACAACCATTGAGTAACGAACCGATCCAAGCACCCTCGGCTGACGATGAAGCCAGGGCTAAGCAACTCGTAGATGCCTACGAAAAAATCAAAGGCCAACTCGGCAAAATCATCGTCGGGCAGGAAGAAGTCATCGAGCAACTCCTCATCGCCATCCTCGCCCGGGGCCACTGCCTCCTCGAAGGTGTCCCCGGCTTGGCCAAGACCCTAATGGTCCGTACCCTGGCAGACGCCATGGACCTCACTTTCCACCGCATCCAGTTCACCCCAGACCTGATGCCCGCAGACATTACCGGCACCGACATTATCCAGCAGGACAAGGAAACCGGCCACCGCGAACTCATTTTCGAGAAGGGTCCCATCTTCAGCCAAATGCTCCTGGCCGACGAAATTAACCGTACCCCCCCGAAGACCCAAGCCGCCCTCCTCGAAGCCATGCAGGAGCACAACGTCACAGTTGGAGGCAAGACCTACAAACTGGAAGAACCCTTCTTCGTACTCGCAACGCAGAACCCCATCGAGCAAGAAGGCACTTATCCCCTCCCCGAAGCCCAGCGGGACCGTTTCCTCTTCCACGTTACCGTCGATTACCCCTCCCGGGACCAAGAACGCCTCATCGTCCAGCGCACCACCTCCAAATTCGAGGAAAAGCTGGAGCCCGTCATCGACGGGGAGACCATCATCGCCTGCCAGGAAACCGTACGCCGTGTACCAGTGCCCGACCACGTCCTTGACTACGTCTTGGACCTTGTCCGCATGTCCCGCCCCAACACCAAGGAATCCATCCACTGGGCTCGCGAGCTCATTGGTTGGGGACCAGGCCCCCGCGCTTGCCAACAAATCGTCCTGGCGTCTAAAGTGCGCGCCCTGCTCAAGGGCCGCTACCATGTCACGAACGACGACGTCCAAGCGCTCGCCCTGCCCGTGCTACGCCACCGCATTGTCCCCACCTTCAACGCCGAAGCCGAAGGCATCACGGTCAACCACATCGTAAACAAGCTCCTACAAGACGTGCCCACCCCGGCCGCCAGTGTCATCTAAGCCAACTCCAGGGGCGCGCAAATGCCAAAAGTCACAGAAATCCTCACCCCTGAGGACCTTGCGAAAATTGCCAACCACCAAATGTTGGCTAAGCAAGTTGTCGAAGGGTTTTGCTCCGGCCTCCACCGCTCCCCCCACAAAGGGTTCAGCGTCGAGTTCAAGCAACACCGCCAATATGTCCCAGGGGACGAAATCCGCCACCTCGACTGGAAGGTGTACGGGAAATCGGATCGTTTCTACATACGGGAATACGAGGAGGAGACCAACCTGCGCTGCAACATCCTCGTGGACACCAGCGGTTCCATGTCCTACCAAGGCGAAACCGCCATACAGGACAAACTGGGCTATGCCACACGCCTCGCCGCCTGCATCGCCTACCTCATGCTCCAACAAGTGGACAGTGCGGGTCTGGTGACCTTTGACACCCGTGTCACAAAAATTATCCCCCCTAGGAGCCGTCCCGCCCACCTCCAGCAAATGGTCGACCACCTCCACAACGTCGAACCCGGAGGCGAGACGGAGTTGGGCAAAGTCCTCCATGAACTCGTACCCAAACTTGAGCGCCGGGGGATGGTCGTCCTGATTTCGGACTGTTTTGGTGATGTTGGCGAGTTCCTAAAAGCCCTCGCCCACCTCCGCCACGCCAGGCACGAAATCATCATTTTCCAAATCTGGGACAAAGACGAACTGGATTTTCCATTCAAGCAGTGGACCCGCTTCGACTGCCTTGAAGAGGCTGGCGTCAGACACATGATCGACCCAGCGCACCTCCGCGCCTCCTACATCCAGAACCTGGCCAAATACCGGGAAGACCTCAAAGCAGGTTGCCACCGCCACCGCATTGACCTCGTCCCCCTCACCACCGACCAACCCTACTCCGATGCACTGAGCTACTTTCTGGCCAAACGCAAACGGGTAGCCTGACCCCATGACTTTCATCAACGGCATACTCCTGGCCGGCGGGGCTGCATTCCTTATCCCCCTCCTCATCCACCTCTTTAACCGCAGTAAATTCAGGGTTATCAAATGGGGTGCCGTCCACCTCCTGGAATCTGTCATCCGGGTAAACCGGAAACGCATCCAGATCGAGCAATTCATCCTACTGCTTGTCCGCTGTGCCATCCCCATCCTCCTCGCCCTTTGCCTTGCCAGGATGGTCATCCAGGAATGGAACCACTTCCTCAACTGGATCATCCTCCCCATCCTCGCCCTCGTATTCCTAATCGTCGCAGCGGTGTTCACCAAAGTCCGCATCCCCTTTGGCCTCCTAGCTGCCATGGTCGTCGCCTACATCCTCGCCAACACCTTCGGAGGGTTCAACGTATTCAAAGAAAGCATTGCCGTACAAACCCCCACAGGCGACGTCCCCTCCTCCACCATTGTCCTGCTCGACAACAGCTATTCCATGCAGGCAAACGGCATCTCCCAAACCAGCTTCGAGCAAGCCCTGACCTCCATCGACGGTGTCTTGGAAGCCCAGCGCAAAGGCTCCGACGTCTCCGCATTCCTCATCGTCGGCAAGCCCAAGCCCGTTTTCGACCGCCCCACTTTCGACCGTGAAGGCATGACCGCCCAACTCCAAGGCCAACGCCCCAACTTCCAGGCCGCCAATCCCATCGACGCCCTCAACCAAGCCATCGAAATCCTTTCTGACCTCGGCCATGCCAAACGCGAGATCCTCCTCGTCAGCGACTTCCAGAAAACGGATTGGGACGCCATCCCCACCACCTCCATCACCCAGACTGCAGAACTCCTTAAAAACCAACGCGTCCAACCCCACCTCACCTTCCTGCGCGTAGGCCACAAGGAAACCGAGAATGTCTCCATCGAATCGGTCGAATACTCCCCCACAACCATCGGAGCAGGCCAACAAATCCGGATCCGCGCCAACCTACGCAACCACGGGGACCGCGCCTACCCCACGGGACTCCGTATCAGCCTCTTCAAGGACGGTGCCGACGCCCCCGATTCCGAGACGGAAGTCGCAATCGGCCCCCATGAGTCCACCCAAGTCCTCCTCACCTGTACCTTTGAAAATCCAGGTTCCCACCACGTAAAACTTGAGACCAACTCCAGCGACCTCCTCTTCGACAACCGCATGGAACTCGCCTTCGACGTCCTCAGCCACATCGGCGTCCTCCTGGTCGACGGCTCCCCCAGCCGCGAATGGCTCAAGGGCGAGACCGACTTCATGCAAATCGCCCTCACCCCATTTACCAAAGCCAAATCCGAACTCAAAGACCTCATCGCCCCCACTGTCATCACCACAGGCCAGATTGACAAAGAGACCCTCGCCGCCAACAAAGTCGTCATCCTCGGCAACGTCCCCACCCTTGAAAGCAACAAGGTCCAGCTCCTGCGCGAATTCGTAAACCAAGGCGGCGGCCTCCTGGTAACCGCAGGTGACAAGGCAGACATCCGCTGGTACAACCAAAACCTCGCCAACAAAACCAAAGGCCTCCTCCCCATGAGGATCAACGACATCGACGGGGCACTCGAAAACGACGAAAAAAGCACCCGCATCGTCGCCCAGCACTTCGAGCACCCCGCCATGCAAATCTTCAACGACCGCCGCAACGGCAACCTCGGCGACGCCCAAATCAGTATGTGGCAAAAACTCGTCCCAGCAAATCCAGACATCCCGCCCGATTCCCCTGATGCCCCCGTCACCCTTGCCATCCTTGAATCAGGGGATCCCCTCATTGTTGAAAAGACGATAGGTGACGGTGTCGTCCTCCAATTCGCCATCCCCCTGGACGCCTCCTGGACCAACCTCCCCGCCCGCCCCGCCTACCTCCCCCTTGTCCAGCAACTTACTACCTACCTAGCCTCCAGGAATGCCAACCCCCGCAACCTGACTGCCGGCCAGCCCATCGTCGCACAGTTCGACCCGGCACTTGTCGGCGCGACCTTTACACTCCGAGACCCCGAAGGCCATGAAATGCCTATCAAAGCCATATCCAAAGGCCCCGCCTCCATCGTACAATTCAACGAAACCGACAAGGAAGGCCTCTACACCCTAGATAACGAGGAAATCAAAGATCCCATCCATTTTGCAACCAGTTCCCCGAGGGCAGAGTCCAACCTCAAACTCCTCACCAAAGACGAACTCCAACAATATGCGGACAAACTCTCCGCCAAACTCATCTACGAGGAAAGCACCGACAAAACCCTCAAGGAATACGCAAACCTCGAAAACCAACGTAAGCACGGCCGCGAGATGTGGAAAGTCCTCATGCTCTGCGTCCTCGGTTTCATGATTGGCGAACTCTGCCTCCAACAATACTTCGGCCGCCCCAAAACTTAAGGCACCCCCAGCCCCCCTTTTCCACCCTAACCAAGAACCTAGAACTAAGAACCAAGAACGAAACACCATGAGCGTACTCGTTGGAAAACAAGCACCGAACTTCACAGCCAAAGCCGTTGTGGACGGAGGCAAGATCGAGCCGGAGTTCACACTCTCCCAATTCCAGGGCAAGAAAAACGTCGTCCTCTTCTTCTACCCGAAGGATTTCACGTTTGTCTGCCCGACAGAACTTCACGCCTTCCAGGAAAAACTCCCGGAATTTGAAAAACGCGACACTATCGTCATCGGAGTCTCTACCGACACGGAATTCTCCCACTGGGGCTGGCTCCAAGTGGAGAAAAACCAAGGCGGCATCAAGGGAGTCACCTACCCGCTCGTCGCCGATACCAATAAGACCATCTCCGAAAACTACGACGTCCTCGCAGGCGAGTTTATTGGCCAGAACGAAGAAGGCCACATGGAATGCGAAGGCGAACTGATCGCCTACCGCGGCCTCTTCCTTATCGACAAAAAAGGCACCGTCCAGCACCAACTCGTCAACAACTTCCCCCTCGGGCGAAATGTCGACGAAGCCATCCGCATGGTCGACGCCCTCCAGCATTTCGAAAAGCACGGAGAAGTCTGCCCCGCCAATTGGTCCGCAGGCTCCAAAGCCATGAAGCCGACCCACGAGTCTACTTCCAGCTACCTGGCCGGTAACTGACCCTTTCCCGCTCTGGCGGGGCGTGACCTACGCACGCCCCGCCGCTACCCGCCCCCAAAGCCATGATCGCCGAACTCGCTACCCTCGAAGAAGCCCAAGCCGACAAAGAAATCCTTGCCCGCAGCCGGCAAGAAGGCCGCCATCCCGATACTGTCCGTCGATACATGAATCCCCAGCAGGAGGGATTATGTTCCCAAATTCGGCAAGTTTCAAATAAACTCTCCCAGACCTAGCCTTGCAAACTGACCAATCCACAGCCCTCCGGTTCGTCGGGGACATCGAGCCATGGCAAGGCATCCTCCTGGCGGGGGTGGTCTGTGTCCTCACCTGGCTGCTCTACCGTAAGGAAGTGAGTCGTGGAATCTTGCCACCCCTGACCTGGCTCCTCCCCCTCCTCCGTTCCCTCGCCATCCTCGTCCTACTTTTCACCCTTACCGGCCCAGTTCTCCACCACCGGCAGAAAATCGGACAACTAGGCCGCCTACTCCTCTTTGTGGACGGCTCCAAGAGCATGGGCGTCGATGATGCCCAAATGATGCCCGACACCCGGAAACTCCTCTCTGCACAGGAAAACGGTTGGCTCCCCGACGGCACCGTCGACACCACCCTCTCCTACGCAGCAGACTCACTCGCCACCGCCAGCGTAGATCTAACAAACCGGCTCCGCACCTCCAAGCTCACATTGGATCAATTCCTGGAAGCCCGGGGCGTATTCACAGAAAAGTTGGATAAAATCTACGAACAAGCTTCCAAAGCCGATGTCCCCGCGCCCTCAAGGGAATTGCGCGAAGGCGTGCTCCTCAAGGAAGTCTGGCAAGGCATACCGGGGGTGGCTGTAAATAACCTCACCACCAACCCAAAATTCAAGGAGGCGCCCAACATATCCGAGTATATATCTGAATTCGCCTTTCCCAAAAATACCGGCGAGGACTACGGATTGCGCATCACAGGCTTCCTCATCCCCCCGTTCACGGGAGAGTACACATTCAAAATGCGTAGCGACGACGAAGCAGTATTTTACCTGACGCCCAACTCCACCAATTCGCGCGCCAAGAAAACCGTCCTCAAGACCAACCTTGGCGAACAAACCTCCCAACCCATCCAGCTTAACGCAGAAACCCCCTCCTTCGTAGAACTCCTCTACAAAGAAGGCAACGGGGACGATTATGTTGACCTAAGCTGGATCCTGCCAAATGGGGACACCGAAGCGCCCATCCCCGCCAACCGCCTCGCGGCCCCGCCCACATCCGGTTCCGCCCTGACAGGCAATTTCCAAGCCCAGGCCAAACGGCTCCACGAAGCAATCCGAACTCGCCTGCACACCAAAAACCTCCCCAACCCCGATAACCCCAACGCTTCCGAATTACTCCGGAACATCATCATCGGCGTCACCGCACAAATACAGGAATACGAAAACCTCCTGCGCGAAGCATTTGTTACCCAAAGCGAATCCCTTGCCCATTCTGGAAACACCCTCATCAGCGCCGCACTGGAGAAGTTTGACAAACACTCCCGCTGGGAGCGCGCACACAACCTCCTCACCCGCCACAATGGCCTCCTGACCCAACTGCGTGACACCCACGACATCGAAGTCTTCATGCTCAAAGGTTCTACCGCAGAAAGGATCTGGTCTCCACCACAAGACCAAGATGCCCCCATAGAGATCCCCGTAGAGCCAGCACCAGAAGAGCTGACCTCCGACCTATCCGACGGGATACGCAAAACCCTTTCCACTGAAATCAATCCCGAAACCAACCAAAATCCCGACCCCAACAACCCGCCCCAACAAACCGCCGCCCTCCTCTTCTCCGACGGCAGGCACAACGACGGCTCATCCCCCCTCCACACAGCCAAGCTCCTCGGCGCCAGCAACATTGCCATCCATACCATCGGCATGGGCGGCACTACCCCACCGCCAGACCTTGCCATCCTCGAAGTCGAAAACCCCGATTCCGTATTCATCGACGACCACATCCAAGGCACTGTCCACCTCAAGGACAACATCGGCAATGGCCGCGCCTTTGAAATTAAAATCCAACATGAAGGCCGAATCGTCTGGGAGAAGAAACTCTTCACCCACAACCTTCCCCGCCGCCGCATCCCCTTTGATTTCCCGGTCAAGAATATCGTGGACGAACTAGTCAAACAAGGGAACCAGGAGGTCGATACCCTCAGCCTTCCCATTTCGATGAAAATCTCCATCGACCCCTTGGAAGAAGAGGCCCGAAAGGACAACAACGAGTCCAAGCTCATTTTCCGCGCCATCACCCGCACGCACCGCATGCTCCTCCTGGAAGGCCGGCCCAGGTGGGAAA
>JAYPDO010000138.1:11527-11999 GCA_038125285.1 Opitutia bacterium | reverse complement strand
TGGTTGGTCGAGGATACCACCGTCTTTCAGCAAACGTTTCCTTTCCGGACGATGTGCTCATTAGTTTTTGATAATGGTATAACCACTTCCTTCCCAGTGTCCAACCATTGGACAGTCCTTGAGAAACCCGCCACTCCAATGACCTTCCCATCCTTGTCCCTAAAGTGGTTACCAACCTGGGGGAACCCAGTGGTTCAGGGGCTGGCTCCAAACGGTTGACCATGGGTATGCAGGAATTCATGACAGCCACGTCGTCGGCACGGTAGGCATTCGCCCGGGAGGCCGTGTAAAAATCATGGTCGGTTTTACCGAACACATCCTCTTCTATTTCCACATCACGGTCTTGGAATTTGTTGAGGCTATGCGCCATGAACAAGCCTTCGGCATCTTTGACAAAAAAAGTTACGTCCGACAAGTGATCGAGCAACCGGAGGATTTGGTCTTCAGGGGCAAGTTGGCTAAAGAACTCCTT
>JAYPDO010000138.1:8732-11517 GCA_038125285.1 Opitutia bacterium | reverse complement strand
ATATTTATGCTCATGACTTGCTATTGCCTTGGTTCAGAATAACTCTAACTGCTGAAAATCTCCAGGGTTGGGGTCATGGGAAGTGTCGGGTGGCGGGTCTCCAAGAATAGGTTCCTTTTTCTTCTTTGGTTTCCTTTTGGCCTTTATCTTCTTTTCCAGCTTCTCAGGTGTTGGCTCAAGGGGAATTTCCGATTCTTCCTTGGGCGCTTTGTGGGAACCGGATTCGAGTTTTTCGAGGATAGTCTTGGCGCGTTGGATGACGGATTCGGGGAGGCCTGCTAGGCGGGCGACTTGGATACCGTAGGAGCGGTCGGCAGCGCCTTCGAGGATTTGGTGGAGGAAGATGATTTCGTCGTTGTACTCCTTGACGGCGACGCAGTAGTTGTGGACTCGGTGGAGGGTCTTGCGGAGCTGTGTAAGTTCGTGGTAGTGGGTGGCAAAGAGGGTGCGGGGGCCTTGTT
The DNA here is from genome assembly GCA_038125285.1 of Opitutia bacterium. Lineage (GTDB taxonomy): Bacteria > Verrucomicrobiota > Verrucomicrobiia > Opitutales > JABJCN01 > JAYPDO01. Next base: position 11,056 of record JAYPDO010000138.1, on the reverse strand, counting down.
TACCTGTACCGTGGAGGTGCTCGATGACGGCCCAGGCGATGCTGAGGCCGTCGTAGGTGCTGGTACCGCGGCCGATTTCGTCTAGGATGATGAGGCTTTTGGGGGTGGAGTTGTTGAGGATGTTGGCTGTCTCGTTCATCTCGACCATGAAGGTGGAGTTGCCTCGGGCGAGTTCGTCGCTTGCGCCGACTCGGGAGAAGATGCGGTCGACGATGCCGAGGCGGCAGGTGTGGGCTGGCACCCAGGAACCGGTGTGAGCCATGAGGGCGATGAGGGCGGTCTGGCGGATGTAGGTGGACTTACCGGCCATGTTGGGGCCGGTTAGGAGGGCGATCTGTAAGTCCGAGGTGGTGAGATGGCAATCGTTGGGGACGAAGGAGGTATGGGTGTTCAAGGAGCCGATTTGGTCGCGTAGGGTTTGTTCGACGACGGGGTGGCGGGCTTGTTCGATGTGGAGGTGGCCGCCTTCCTGGATGCTGGGGCGGCAGTAGTGCCATTGGCGGGCGATGTGGCTCCAGCCTGCGAAAAGGTCGATTTCGGCGAGGTGGCGGGCGGTCTGGCCGAGTGCGTCGGCTTGGGCTAAGATTTGTTGGACGATGTCCCTAAAAAGTTCTTCTTCGCGGGCGATGGCGAGTTCTTCCGCGTTGAGGATTTCCTTCTCTTTGACCTTGAGTTCCTCGGTGTAAAAGCGTTCTGCGTTGGTGAGGGTTTGTTTGCGGATGTAGTTGTCTGGGACGAGGGCGAGCTGGGCTTTGCTGACTTCGATGCAGTAGCCGAAGGCGCCGTTGTATTTGATGCGGAGGTTTTTGATTCCGGTGCGTTCTTGCTCCTCGGCCTGTAGGTTGGAGAGCCAGGTCTTGCTGTCGGTGCCGAGGCTGCGGAGGTAGTCGAGGTTGGCATCGTAGCCTTGGCGGATGTAACCGCCGTCGCGGAGGTGGTTGGGGAGTTCGTCCGCGATGGATTGGGCGAGGTGGGCGTGGAGGTCGTCAAATGTGCCTAGGTTCGCGGCGAGATCCGTGGTCTGGGGGGATTGGATGTCGCAGAGGAGTTGTTGGATGCCTGGAAGTTGGGCGAGGGTGTCGCGGATGCCGCCGACTTCCCGGGGGTTTTGGAGCCGGTTCTGGAGGCGGCCGAGGATGCGGGGGATGTCACGGATTTGTTTGAGCTTTTCCCGGAGGTCGCCTGCGATGCCGGGGACTTGGAAGAATTCTTCGACCATGGACTGGCGGCGGTTGATTTCGGCTAGGTCGAGGGGCGGGGCGGAGAGGTATTGTTCCAGTAGGCGGGCACCGGCGGCGGTAAGGGTGGCGTCCATGGCTTCCATGAGGCTGCCTTTGCGGGAGTTGTCCGGACCGCGGAAGATTTCCAGGCTGCGGATGGTGGCCGGGTCCATGATGAGGGACTTTTTGGCCGAGTATTCCTGGATCTTAGAAATGTTTTCTGGGCGTGCGCAGAGGGTGTGGGTGGCGTATTCGATGAGGGCGGCGGAGCAGGGGAGGGCTGGGTGGTCCTGGGGGATTCCGAAGCCTTGGAGATTGCGGACATGGAGTGCTTCCTGGACGGTTTGGGTCGCGGCTGCGGGGTCGAAGTCGTGGTCACCTAGTTCGGTGACAGGATGGGAGTCCAGGAGGTGGTGGAGGTTCTTGGCCTGGGCGTGATCCGCTTGGTCAAGGGGCGCGAGGTCGAAGCTTTCCGGGACGAGGATTTCGCGGGGGTTGATGGAGGAGAGGATGGGCAGGAGGTTCCCCACTTCCTTTTCTGCTGCTAGGTGGAAGTCACCGGTGGTGAGGTCGAGCCAACTTGCGGCGAGGGTGCCTTTGGTGGAGTTAAGGGCGAGGAGGAAGCTGTTTTCGTTTTCGGAGAGTGGGCTGCCTTCGAGGGTGGTGCCCGGGGTGATGATCCGGGTGAGGGCGCGTTTGACGAGTTTGCCGGGTTGTGGGGTCTCGATTTGGTCGACGATGGCGACTTTGCGGCCTTGCTTGAGGATTTTCGAGATGTAGTTGTCCGCCGCGTGGTAGGGTATGCCGGCCATGGGCATGTCGTGGCGTTTAGTCAGGGTGATCCCGAGGAGGCCGGCACCGCGTTCGGCGTCCTCTTCGAACATTTCATAAAAATCCCCGAGGCGGAATAGGAGGAGGGTGTCCCGCGGCAGGCTATCCCGCATTTCGCGGTACTGCTGCATCATGGGGGTGAGTTTTTTGGCCATTTGGGAAAGGTTTTATGAATAGTTGCCGACGGGGACGTCGGCGGTCCTGGGAGCGCCGACGTCCCCCGCGACCCGAACCCAAAATTAGATTGGCGACCTGGATGTGTTTGGCCAATTT
>JAYPDO010000138.1:0-8722 GCA_038125285.1 Opitutia bacterium | reverse complement strand
GGTTCGTGCGGCTTCTGGGGGGTGTTTTTTTGGCCGTTTGGGTATTGTTTTTTGCATTGGGGCCGGGGGGGGTTGGGGGGGTCCGGGGCCGCGCCGACACCCCCGTCGGCCCTAACCCAAAATTAGATGGGCGACCTGGATGTCTTTGGCAATTTGTTTCCGGAGCGCGTGCTGTCCGGAGAACTTTTTTTCGGGCCGGAGGAAAGTTTCGAACTCGATGTAGGCGGCTTCCCAGTTAGGTGGATAAAGGGGATCAAGGAGGTGGACTTCGAGGACGGGTTGTGTACCGTTGTCCACAGTCGGACGGATGCCGTAGTTGGCGACAGCCGGTTCGGGTTCGTAATCTTCGTCGTCCAGAGGGCGTGCCCAGACGGCGTAAACCCCAAGCGGGGGACGGAGGTTCGGTAGCCAGTCGAGGTTGAGGGTGGGGAAGCCGAGTTTCCGGCCAAGCGCTTGGCCGGGGATGACCTTGCCAGATGCGAAATAAGGGTAGCCGAGGTGCTCGTTGGCAGCGGGGATGTTGCCTTCGAGGATTTCCTTGCGGATGCGGGTGCTGCTAAGCTTGACGCCGTGGAGATCGACTCGGTCGACCGGGAGGACTTCGATGCCGATATTCGCTGCGGTTTCTTGGAGAAGCTTGGCGTCGCCTTTGCGGCCTTTGCCGAACTCGAAGCCTTGGCCGACGCTGATGGTCTGGAGGGCGGGGAATTCGTTTTTCAACCAGTTGGGGAATTCACTGGCCTGGATTTCCGAAAATTCCTGGGTGAATTCCTGTATGTGGACATAGTCGGCACCAGCTTTCTTGAGCAGGCGGACACGGTCGTCCTTGGAGAGGATCATCGGGGTGGCTTTTTCCGGGTAGAGGATATGGCTGGGGTGGGGCCAGAAGCTGAAGGCGACTACTTGGCCGCCATGGGTTTCCTGGAGCCCGGAGGCTTGTTCCAATATGGCGCGGTGGCCGTCGTGGACTCCGTCAAAAATGCCGATGGCTAGATGGATTGAGCCATCAGGAGAGGACATGGCTCGGCGCGGCTTGGTAGGCCGGGATGAGTTGGTTGAGGAGTTCGGCTTGGCCCATTGCCTTGAGTTCTTCAAGGGTGTGGGCATCGTCGATGGAGAATTTGTCGATCTTCGTCCTCCGCAGGGCGGTCATGTGGGCACCGCAACCGAGCTTTTGCCCGAGGTCATGCAGGAGGGTGCGGACGTAGGTGCCTTTGCTACAGGCTAGGGTGAAGTCGGCCTCCGGGGGGGTGAAGCCGTGGATGTTGAATTTTGAGACGTGGATGAACCTTGGATCCCGTTCCACCTCCTTGCCTTTGCGGGCGAGTTTGTAGAGGGGTTGGCCGTCGATCTTCTTAGCGGAGAACATTGGTGGTGTCTGGTATTGGTCCCCCATGAAGGTGTTTGCCAATTCCTGGAGATGCCATTCGGTCAAATCTGCCGGTATGGGGGCATCTTCAGTCACTTCGCCTTCGCAGTCGTGGGATGCCGTGGTTTGTCCGAGTTTCATCGTGCCAGTGTACTCTTTGTCCAGGCTCATGAGGAATTGGGAAATCTTGGTGGCCTTGCCGACCAGCATGATCATCAGGCCTGTGGCGATGGGATCGAGCGTCCCGGCATGGCCGACTTTCTTCATCCGGAAGATGCGGCGTACGCGGTCGACGACATCGTGTGAGGTGATGCCAGCGGGTTTGTCAACGAGCAGTACGCCTGCGGGTTGGTTCTGGGGTTGTTGGCTCATTTCTGTGACAAGGGGGAGGAGTGACAAGGTGACAGGCTGATTAGCAACCCTCGTCAGGGTTAGCGAGGTTTTGGGCGATTTCCTTAAGGAGCAGGGGCTTGAATTCTTCGAAAGGCATTTCCAAGTAAAAACCTGCTGCTGCGGCATGTCCGCCTCCATTGAATTTGGCCGCGATTTTGTCCACCCGCCATTTCTGGCTTTTGCCCCGGAGGCTGCCTTTGATCTTTCCCCCAAGGTCTTCGATGATGCCTCCGATCTCAACACCTTCTATGGCGCGGGCATAGTTGACAAAGCCATCAAGATCTTCGCGTAATGCGCCGGTTTCCTCATAGTCCCTTTGGCGCACCACCCCGATGCAGACCTTGCCTTCGGCTTCCAACTCCAGGGAGTCGAAGAAGCGCTGGAGGAGCTTTAGGCGGGAGAAGGTGTCTTTTTCGTAGAGTTCCTTGGCCGCATCGACTGGGCGCGCACCGGCCTCGTAAAGTTCACTACAAATTTTGAAGACGTTCGGGTAGTCCGCAGGATAGCAGAACTGTCCGGAGTCCGTGGCGATACCGACATAGCAACAATGTGAGACAAGGGGGTTGCCAATTTCAATCCCATCCGTGGTGCGGAGGTCGAGGAAGATACCGGCAAGGATTTCCCCGGTTGCGATGGCGGAAACGGCCAGGATGTTGTTTTCCGCGAAGAGGGTGTTGGAGATGTGGTGGTCGATATTGAGGAGCGGAGTGGGGAAGATACTTTGGAGCTTATCCCCGATCCGGGACATGTCCGCGCAGTCGACTGTAACCGCCAAGTGCCCGTCCAGGTTGAAATCCTGGTCGGTGTAAAACGGCACTTCTTCTGTAACAAGGTGCTCGAGCACTCGGGTGGGCTTATCTTCGTTTACACAAACCGCATCCACCCCGTTTTGCCTAAGCCAGAGACAGAGCGCGACCTGGGAGCCAATACAGTCCCCATCCGGGCGGCGGTGGCCAATCACTGCGACTTTGTTGCCCTGCAGGTGCTCTTTCCATACCTTTTTGAAGACAGCGGCGTGTTCGGGGAAATACAGGTCTGTCATGGCTCAATACTCCTGGTCTTCCGCGTCCAAGGATTCCATAAGCTCGATGACCCTGTGGCCTTTTTCCAGGGAGTCATCGTAGGCGTATGTCAATTTAGGGAAATATTTGAGGATCACCCTCCGGGGCAATTCCCGAGCGATTTCCCCCCAGACAGAGGCCAGGAATCTTTCGCACTCATGTTTGCGGTTCGCATCTCCGATTACTGAGTAGAACACGCAACCTGCCCTTAGATCCGGCGAGATGTCCACATCCGTGACGGTAATGTAGACCGCTTCCGAACGGTAGCGGGTGTGTAGGATGTCGCTGATTTCCCTTTTGAGCAACTCGTTGACGCGTATCTTCCGCTTGGCCATCTGGAAATCAGTCCCTTTTCCTTACAAAATCGGATAGTCCTTCGTCCGGCATTATCGAACGGTCGGAAGATGGAGGGCGAGGGTGATTGCGAGCCCCGGATCAGAGGTTCGGGCGGATTTTCTCCACCTCGATGCACTCGATCAGGTCACCTTCCTCGTAATCGTTGAATCCGGCCAACCGGATACCGCACTCGTAGCCTGCCTTGACCTCGTTGACGTCATCCTTGAAGCGTTTGAGGGTTTCGACACGACTTTCAATTTCCACCTTGCCTTTGCGGATGAGACGGGCTTTGCGGTCTCGAAGGATTCGGCCTTCGGTAACCATACAGCCTGCCACGGTAAGGGATTTGCCAAGGGGGAAGACTTGCCGGACTTCCGCCCCGCCAGTTTTCTTTTCCTTAAGTTCGGGTTCGAGCAGATCCGTCATGCAATCGCGGACCAGGTCGATCAATTCGTAAATGATGTTGTTCTGGTAGATATCGACGCCATGGTGCTTGGCCAGCCCGCGGACACCGTTTTCCATCCCCACGTTGAATCCAAGGATGATCGCCCCGGCGGTCTGGGCGACCTCCACGTCGGACTTGTTGATCTGGCCGACTCCGGTGTTGACGATGAGGAGGTCGACCTTGTCGCTCTTGATTTCCTGAAGGGAGGTAACCAGAGCTTCGACGGAGCCTCGGACATCCGCACGGACAAGTATCCGGAGAACTTTGCGTTGGGTACTTTCGATGGCTTGGAAAAGGCTTTCCAGAGTTGCGGCACTATCGTTTTGGGCTGGTGCGGCGGCGGCTTGGGCGGCGGCCTCCTTTTTGAGGTTTTCTACGAAATCGGCCACGTCGCGGCGTGCTTGCTTCTCGTCCTTTACCTGCTTGAACTCGATCCCCGACTCCGGGGCTTCCGTCCACCCGATCAACTTTACCGGGCTGGAAGGGCCTGCCGTCTTCAAGTTTTCGCCCCGGTCGTTGATGATGGCCCTAACTTTACAGTGGCAGGAACCGCAGAGAAGGACATCGCCAATTTTCAGGGTACCGGACTGGATGATGACGGAGGCAGTCGGCCCACGGCCTTGTTCGACCTGAGACTCAATGACCACGCCTTCGACTTGAGCCTTCGGGGATGCCCTCAACTCCATTATCTCTGAGGAGAGGAGAATCATTTCAAGGAGTTCGGGGATGCCATCCCCCTTGAGTGCGGAAATGTTCTGTGCGATGGTCTGCCCCCCCCAGTCTTCGGCCTGAATTCCCTTTTCCTGCATCTGTGTGCGTACCTTGTCCGGGTTTGCCCCTTTGGAGTCGCACTTGTTTACGGCCACAATGATCTCGACCTGCGCCTTTTGGGCGAAGCGTAGGGCTTCCTCAGTTTGGGGCATGAACCCGTCGTCCGCCGCCACGACAAGGATAGCGATGTCGGTAACGTTGGCTCCGCGCTCCCGCATCTTGGAGAATGCCGCGTGTCCCGGCGTGTCGATAAAACTGATTTTCTTGCCTTTATGTTCGACTTGGTAGGCGGCAACATGCTGGGTGATGCCCCCGGCTTCCCCAGCTACGACGTTGGCTTTGCGGATCGTGTCCAGAAGGGTGGTCTTGCCGTGGTCCACATGACCCAAGATACAGACGACCGGAGGCCGCTCTTCCATGGACTCCTGGATTTCCTTCTTCTCCTGCTCCTTCTTTTTCTTTTTGGCTTCGGTTGGATCAACCTTTTCACCGCGGTGGCGGATATCCAGTTGATAGCCGTGCTTTTCTGCGATAAGCTGGGCTACCGGTTCCTCCAAGACTTGGTTCATAGAGCCGAAAATGTCCATCTTCATCAACTCGGAGATGAGCTGGAAAGGCTTCATCCCGATCTGGACCGCAAATTCCCGTACGACGATCGGCGGTTTGATTTCGATGACCTTCATTTCCCCTGGCGCAGGTTTTGGTTCAAGGTCGGGTAGTTGGATTTTTGAAGGCTGTTGGGGGGAGGGCGCTCCCGCAATCGGCGGGGGAGGTGGTGCGGGGGAAGGTGCCGGTCCGGGCTTGGGGGCTTCCCCTGCAGGTTTCGCTGTTTCTTGGGTGACAGGTGCTGCAACGGTGGCAGGTTTGGGGGCTGCGCCGGTAGGAATAGCTGGGGCGGTTTTGGGGGCTGCTCCAGTTGGGATTTGCGGCCTGGCCGGGGCTTGGCCGACTGGATTCGGCGCGGCAGGCTGCGAGCCGATGGGCTGGGGACCAATCGGTTTTGGCTCGATTACCTTGGGCGCCTCCGGCTTAAGCTTACCTTCGGCTTGCAGCTTGGCAAGGCGCTCCTTCTCGACTTCTCCGGCCGATTTGACGACGGCGGCCGCAGGCAGGAAGCTGCCTGGCAAAATATCAGGCTTGGGCGGGGGAGGTGGTGCGTCCGCTTTTGCTAGGTTGGCGGCGTACTCTTTGAATTCTTCCCTAAGGCTGTCCGCCGTAATGTTGTCGATCGTGCTGGATACCGTTTTTACGTCGTATTCCCTATCAAGGAGCAGCTGGAGCAACTCCTTGTTATCCATCCCGATCTCTTTGGCGATTGTGTGGATACGAATTGACATGGGCTAGGCGGTGTGTGTTCTCTCAAGGTTAAAGTCTGGTGCCCTTTATTGCTGCAGCGCGGGGCGGTTGTTGAACTCCGTTACGGTGCCGATGATGGAGGCTGCTTCCTCCTGGTTGAACCCTGCGTCCACCAAATCTTCGGCTGTAACGCCTTCGAAGGCTTCCGGGCTGTTGATTCCGATGGCGACCAAGCGGTCTGCTAGCTCCGTGGAGATGCCCTCGATTTGTTGGAGACCCTGTACTGCACGTTCCATGCGCTGTTCGAAGCCCGGTGTGCCGGCTTCTTCCTTTGCAATGCTGAGACGCCAACCCAAGAGCTTTGAGGTTAGCTTGGCGTTCTGCCCCCGTTTACCGATCGCAAGGGACATGTCCTCCTCAGAGATTTCAAAGTGGATCCGTTTGCCCTTTTCGTCGACCTGGACGTTCTTAGGGATTACAGGCTTAAGGGCTTCCTCTAGGAATTTGAGGGGATTCGGAAAGTGGCGAATAATGTCGATTTTTTCCCCCCCCAGTTCACGGACGATGCTCTTGACACGTGCCCCTCGAGCCCCGACACATGCGCCGACCGGATCGACTTTTGGATCGCGGCTGGTGACGGCGATTTTAGTACGGTAACCAGGCTCACGGGCCATGTTTTCAATAACGACGGTGCCGTCCTTGATTTCCGTTACCTCCATCTCGAAAAGCCTTTGAACAAAGCGGATGTGGGAACGGCTCAGGACCAGTTCCGGCCCGCGATTGGCGATGTCGAGGTCTGCAAGCAAACAGCGGATCGGCTCGCCGGGGTTGTAGTCCTCGCCGGGGATCTTGTCGCGTCCCATGAGGATGGCCTCGGCCTTGCCGACTTCGATGATGAGGTCACCCTTTTCGCGGCGGCGGACAATGCCGGATACGATCTGGCCGACTTGGTCCTTGAAGTCTTCGTGTATGCGCTCCTTTTCATGCTGGCGGATACGTTGCATGATGGCTTGACGGGCAGTTTGGGCGGCTATTCGACCCAGGGCGCTGGGATCCACTTCCTGCTCCACGAAATTCCCGACCCGTGGCTCTTCCATGAACGCTTTGGCCTTTTCAATATGGATCTCTGTCCTGGGATCGGCCACGGACTCTACCACCTTCAGTAATACCCATGCACTGACTGCCCCAGTCTTGGGATTGATCTCCACTCGGAGTTCTTGCCCTGCATTGATGCTCTTCTGGGCCGCGCCGACAAGTGCCGAGGAGATGGTCTGGATCATGTCTTCACGATCAATCCCTTTCTCTTTTTCCATGTACTCTAATACGGACAGAATTTCGTTGCTCATGGCTTGTTAGGTGGTTGCTCTTAAAAATAAAAAAGCGGGCCGAGACCCGCTACTCCAGTGGATTAGTTCAGGATTTGATAATTATGGGGAAGTTTGAAAATGGCTTTCATGACAATCCTGTCAAGCACAGGGAATTTTGAAATTGAATTGCCCACGGCGTTTTTGTTTGTCACCTAGTTTGCAGGCAAACACAGCATTTGGCCACAAAAGCTTACCCAAACGCCTATTTTCCAATTGGGTGGGCTTGGATGAATACTGCCAAACCACTGCCATTCACGAGTGCCCCATCCCCGGTTTTGCTTAAGAAGCTTACCATCTGTTTCCTCCTTCCAGAGGAGCACCCAAAGGGCTAGGGAGACCCTGGAATAGGAGCATTACCTGGGTTCGGCCAACCCATCGGTGCTTGGTTTGCTGCAAGTCTTGGAGTACGAAGGCCAATGGGTGGCCTTGCTGGACTGGGAGGCGGCGGTTTTAAAACTGGCGGAACGGGACGATTGGATCGGCTGGAACAACTGCCAGCGTGCTGACCGACGGGGTTTGGTCGTCCTGAACCGGCATTTCCTTGTGCTGCCCCGCACCAGGATGCCCAACCTGGCCAGCCGTTGCCTCTCCATGGCGATCAAGGCACTGCCGGGGCACTGGGAGCAAGTGCACATGGATACCGCCCCCTGCTTGCCGAGACTTTCACTGGCACTCCTGCCTCAATTCCTTTCGTATTATAACCCAATCTTCCGCTAGCGCTTCCCCCGTTTTGCCAGTCTTGCTCACGGGAGGCTAGTTCCGCCTCATGCCAACAGGGAGGTGTGTTAGAATGACGTTCCTTGGATTATCATAGTCGATCCCTGAGAGCGACCCTTTCGCCATTGTTCAGTTCAGAAACATCGATTGTTGCTACATCCATCTTTTGATTCCTCTACTGGGAGCAGGCCGAGTCACTTAGTCAGATGCACTGGTTTCCCATCCCTCGGCAAAGGGCGCCAGTCCGCTTTTTTCACGCTTAGCTTGAACTGCTTCTGGATAAAATACCGGTCCATCTTCACCCGGTAAATCTTTCGGTCCGTATCGGCAAAGTCCCTGGCAACGTAGTGGTATGCCCCGCGAGTTCCCATGTAGTACCAAGTCGCTTTGTCGGCCACGGCCATCTTTTGCTTGAGCTGGGTCTCGCTGATAACGGTCGAAGTCCAATTCGCAGGAAGCCTGGCCAGCAAAGCTGATTTCTGTGCCAAATTCTTCGATGCGGACGAGGTGGCGGCCGCCCCGGCCACGACCGATTCCCCAACTTTCGCCGAACCCGATTTCACCGGTTCCACTACATAGGCCGAAGTATCCTGCTTGACCGAATCCCATGTTTGGCAGGAACACAAAAGCCCCGCTGCCCCGACAATCATCATCCAATTTTTCATTACCCTTCCAGTCCATCAAAACCTTGCCCTTTTTGTCAAGGAATTGGCTCGTTCCTGCAGCGTTTGTATGGGTTCGCCCCATCTCCTGCGCTCATCCCATCGAGGCCATTAACAACGTCCCTTGCAGGATGACCCTTACTCTTCGCCCATCGACTTGGGCAAGACCCGAACCTCTCCTTCTAACTTTATTGGCAATAGCTATCAACAGTGCCTGGATGGCTTACAGCGTTTCTTGAAAGTCGTTTCCAATTGATCGGACGTGGATTTCAACTGCTATAGAATAAGTCTGACTGGAGTGCAAT
>JAYPDO010000137.1:0-12054 GCA_038125285.1 Opitutia bacterium | reverse complement strand
AAGCGGCCGATGATGTACGAGGTGCCCATCATGCCCTCTTAGATAAAAAATAAACCTTCGCCCGATGATGCTTGCAAAATGGAATCACAGTTTCCGTTTAGCACAGTTGATGAAACAATGGTGTCACACCTCCCCATGCCGGAAACAATCCACCAGGTGGTCATGCACCATCCCGGTCGCCTGCATGAAGGCGTAGATGATCGTCGAGCCCACAAAGTTGAACCCCCTATTCTTCATATCTTTGCTGATCTGGTCCGACAATGTTGTCGAAGCCGGGATCTCCGACAACGACTTCCAAGCATTCCGCAGCGGCTTACCATCCAAAAAATCCCACAAGTAGGCGTCCAGAGAACCAAACTCTTCCCGAATCGCCAAGACCCCCCGGGCATTCCTGATTGCCGAGGCCACCTTCAAGCGGTTTCGTACAATCCCCGGATCCTCCAACAACCTCGCCACATCGGCATCCGAATACCTCGCCACCTTCTCCGCATCAAAATTGTCGAATGCTTTCTGGTAATTCCCCTGTTTCTTCAGGATCGTGATCCAACTCAACCCCGCCTGAGCCCCTTCCAAAATCAGGAATTCAAACAAAGTCCGGTCATCATGCACCGGCACTCCCCACACCTTGTCATGGTACTCCGCATAAAGCGGGTCTTCCCCGCACCATTCGCAACGTGTTTTCATAAATTCACTTTCCGATTGTCTCCAGTCCCGCAATCACCACCTCTAAATACTCCCTCACTTGCCTCGCGCACTCATCCACCCCCTCCGCAAACTCCGGCCGGGGCAATAGCGGCTTGAAGATATTCTCGCAGCACAACGGCATCTTCCTCCCGGTAAAGGCAATGGGATGTAACAACCGGTAATGGTCAATCTCGCCCCAACCCGGTCCACAGTCGCGGTCTTCCGGCCAGTTGCGATGGTCTTTCATGCAAAAGCTGTGGACGGTATCGGCGCATTTCTCAATATCGGGGATGGGGTCGACATTGAGGTAGTCCATGACATTCCCTGCATCATAGTTAACCCGGACACCGGGGTCGTTGACCTCGCGGATAATTTCCGCGCAAGCCTCGCCCGTCCCGGTTTCGCCGCCATGTTGTTTCACCACCAGCAACACCCCCAAGTCCCGGGCAATCGGCCCGAGTTTCCGAAAACGCTCTACCCAGAGCTTCCGGTTACCGCCCTTTGTGTGGCCGAAGGTCAGAACTTGAGGGATTCCTGCCGCAGCCGCCTGCTTCAACCTGTGAGACAGAACCTCGAATCCGTCCGGATGCTCCGGGTACACCGTGCTGAACATCATCAAAGGCTGCAGTCCCATGTCCCGGCAACGTTTTCCCAATTCCCCGGCTTCGCAGACTGGGGCATCCTTAGCCATGACCGGGATGCGCGGACCGCCTGGGGATTCCTGGTGGCTTGTGCCCCATGCCACATACTGGAAACCAACCTTCCGGATACCCTCCAACGCCCTTTGTAAGGGGAACTGGCTGTAGGGCAAGGTCATGCAAGCCAGTTGGAAATGGGAGGGCTTCTTCTCCTCGCCCTGCAAACCAATCCGCGCCCCAGCTAAGACAGACGCACCCGCTGTAAAGAGGGAACGTCTGGAAAATAGTTGGGCCATGGTGTTTTCAATTTGGCAAATCTTCCTCCGCCTTCAAGCATGCCTGCATGAAATTCTTGGTAATTCTAGGTTTGCTCGCCTATTTGACCCTCCAAGCCACCCAACCCATTTCACCAAGAACACCTATCCAGCCATTCGAAGGCGACTGCCTTTCCCATTTCGAAACATGGCTCAAGGCAACCGGCACGGCAGACCCCACTCACGCATTCTCCCTCAAGGACGGCATCCTCCACATCCAAGGTGGCGACCACCGAGGCTACCTCTCCACCAAACAACACTACCGTGACTACCAACTCTCCCTCGAATACAAATGGGGCGATCAAACAGACGGCGGAAAGTACGTCCGCAACTCTGGCATTATGCTCCACGGGAACGGCCTACACGGCGCCTCGAAGGGCGTATGGATGACCTCCCTTGAAGTCCAGCTCGCCCAAGGTTGCGAGGGCGACTTAATCGTCATCCGAGGAAAGGGAGGCCCCAAAGTCGACATCACCTCCAAAACCCGCATCGCCGAAGACCAACGCACCCGCTGGGATCCCAACGGACAACCCACACGGTACAACGGCCGCCAAATGTGGTGGAAGAACCACCAACCCTTCTTCAAGGAACTTTTGGACACCCGGGGCAAACACGACGTCGCCAGTCCCAAGGGTCAATGGTCCAAGATCAAAATCCTCTGCGACGGCAACATCGTCACCGTCTTCGTCAATGGCCACAAAGTCAACGAAGCCTACGACTTCTTCCCCCAATCCGGCCGCATCTGCCTCCAGAACGAAGGCCACGAGGTCTACTTCCGCAACCTCTGCATTGCCCCTTTGCCGAGCAAATAATCAGTCGGATAAAACCGACAGGACAGATTCGACTGATCATCTAACGACTTCCCCACTCTCCACTCTCAACCCCCAACTAAAAATGCCTTCCCGCAGGAGTTTCCTCCAAACCGCCTCCGCCACTTCCCTCGCCCTCCCGCTTACCACGAAGGCTGCCAAAACCGACATCCTTAAAGTGGGCCTCATTGGTTGTGGTGGGCGCGGGACAGGTGCTGCCTCCCAAGCCCTCCAAGCCGACCCTGGAGCCCGTCTCACCGCCATGGGCGATATGTTTGAAGACCGCCTCCAAAAGAGCCACGACTCCCTCCGTGCCCTCCCGGAGGTGAAGGACAAAGTCACCGTCACCAAAGAAAAACGGTTTGTCGGTTGGGACGCCTACCAGCAAGTCATCGACAGCGGCGTCGACATCGTCCTGCTCACTACCCCGCCCCATTTCCGTCCTGCCCACCTTCGTGCCGCCATCGATGCCGGAAAGCACGTCTTTGCCGAAAAGCCTGTTGCCGTCGATGCCCCTGGAGTCCGCTCCGTCCTCGAAACCTGTAGACTAGCCAAACAGAAAAACCTCTCGGTCGTCAGCGGCCTATGCCTCCGCTACGGTTATGGGTTCCAGGAAATCATGCTCCGCATCCACAGCGGCGAAATTGGCGACGTCCACACCCTCTACGCCAACGACTACCGGGGTGGCATCTGGTACAAGGAACGCCAACCGGACTGGACAAACATGCATTACCAGATGCGCAACTGGTACTACTACACTTGGCTCTCCGGCGACTTCAATGTCGAGCAACACGTCCACTACCTCGACATCTGTGCCTGGGCCAAAGGGGCATATCCCGTCAAAGCCATTGGCATCGGCGGACGCCAAGTCCGTAACGACCCGAAATACGGCAACATCTTCGACCACCACTCCGTCACCTACGAATTTGCCGACGGCACCCGCCTCGTCTCCAACACCCGCCAAATCCCAGGCTGCAAATCCGAAATGAGCGCCCAAGTCTACGGCAGCCTAGGCAAGGCAAACATCAACGAACGCAAACGCGGCATCTACCTCGAAAAGCCTGGCCAGGAACGTTGGACCTATTCCGGCGAAAGCAACCATTTCTACCAAACCGAACACGACGAAATGTTCGCCGCCATCCGAGCAGGCAAACCTATCAACAACGGTGAGTACATGGCCCAAAGCACGCTGCTCGCCATCCTCGGCCGCATGGCCACCTACACCGGCCAACTCGTCACATGGGAACAAGCCCTCCACTCAAACGAAGACCTCACTCCGGCAAAATACGCCTGGGGCGATGCGCCGGAAGCCACTATCGCGGTTCCTGGGGTGACGAAATTTGTTTGATCAGTCCGATCCAACCAATCTGACAGATCTGACTGCTAATCCCCAAATTCTGCTAAACTGCAGATTAATTCCCCAGGCAGACGAGTTCCTTCAGGGTGCGGGCGTAGAGGCGGCCATTGGATTCGGTGATGCCAGAAAGACTCCATGTTTCCCCGGCTGGACCGAGGTCGCTGACGGAGAGCAGGGCATTGCCGTCCAGCTTTACCGCCTGCCAGTTGAGGACGTAGACCGTGCCGACCATGGTGGGGAAATATATTTTGTCACCGACTACGGTCGGGGCGGCACCGGAGACGTGTCCCCATCCGCTCCCAGCGTTGCGCTTATCCTGGGTGGCAAGGAAACCGCCGGAGTTGCGCATATCGTTGGGGATGGGCTTGTCCCAAAGAAGTTCCTCGGGCTGGGCGGGTTTTCGGACGGCTTGTACTGGAATTTGGAGGTACTCGACCTTGCCGGTACCCAGGTGTACACGGCCAATGTAAAAACCCTCCCCCGAACGGAAGTAGTGGTATGACCCGACAATGGCGTTGCTGAAATAGGTAATGGGGCGTTTGCCCTTCCCGTCCCTAAAGGTTTGGTTTTCCGCAGTCACATACTGGCCGTCCTGCCAACGGGTGATGGCCACGCCTTCGGAGAGGGAGACGGAACCAAGGGGCTTGCCGTTGGAAATGTCGACGGAGAAATGCTCCAACCCCTTAAAATAGTGGGCGGCCTTACCCGTCCAGACCACGTTCTGTTGGGCAGGGTAACCCGGGATCGGGGCTTCCCATATCTCTTTCCCGTTGGAAGCATCCACCAAGGAGATACCGTAGGGTTCCTCCGGGGGTTGGTGCCCTCCCCCACGGCCGGTCAGGATGGTAAACTTGCCATTGGGCAACTGTCCTAACCTAGATGCCGAATGGATGCCTGTCCCGCACCCGGCTTTCCAGGCCAACTTTCCGGTGGTCATTTCGTAGGCAAGGAGGTATGTCCAATACTTCTTGTCCCTGCCAAACGGGTGTGCCCCTTGCTTCGTGGCCGCTTCGACCGGCAAATTATAGACTGGCGCATGGACGAGCACCACCTTGCCGTCATGGATAAAAGGCTCGTGCGCCCGGGCATGGTGTCGGCCAAAGGGAGTCCAGGTGTGGCTCCAGAGCTCCTTCCCATCGTAGTCGTAGCATTTAGTCGTCCCGCCTACATTGCAAAAGACCACCCGCTCCCCGTCGACAACGGGAGAATAGGAAGTGTTGTCATTGAAGAGACTGGAAAGGTCGGTTTTCCGAGTCCCTGGGATCTCCCGCCGCCATAGTTCCTTCCCGGTCTTGGCATCGAAACACATCCCCAGGATCGTGGAGCCCAACTCCGAATCCTCAGTGATGGGTTCATGGGAATTTACGAAAACAAATCCTTTGGAAACGATGGGGTTGCCTTGGCCGGTGTTGGGCAAAGGTGTCCGCCAGAGGAATTGGTCCCCCAGTGCAACGCTGAAGGAGCCAGGAACGCAAGGGCTGGAGTATAGGATTGGAACAAAAGCGAGGAGGGGAAGGACAGCTTTGAATTGCATGTACTGGATATCTCACGCAAGGACAGAAAGACGCAAAAGAAATTGTGAAACGAGTACGCCCCTATCCATAGGTCACATTATCGTAGATTAGCGTCCATAAGCGGTACAATACACTTTCAAACCGCTTGTGTACGCTCATTGCAGCTGATAGATTTCGATTGGTTGATATAATCAGGAGCCTAACCTTCCAATCTCAGGTGGTGAGGTGTTTACCAAAGAACGCCTTTACCTTCTCCCACATCGCCTCACTCAAGACATGGCCTTGGCTCTCTTCGATGAAGGCGGAGAATTGGGATTCGGCGCCTTGTAGTTTGTAGGTGGTGCGAATGCGTTCCACTCCGGCTTTGGCTTCGTCAATGGGGCTCCCTTGGTCGAGTTCGCCAAGGTTAAGGTGGAGGGCACGAGGGGCGGTGAGGGCAGCGATTTCGGGGGTGTCTCCGTATTGGTGCCAACCGGGGACAAAGTTGGGGAAGCAGTGGAGGATGTGTTCATCGTGGATGGCATGGTAAGTGGGAAGGCAGCAATTGCCGACGAGGGCTTTTAGGCGGGGTTCCCAAGGGCCGACGAGCCAGGTGTGGGTGGAACCCATTGAATGGCCGTAGCAGCCGATTTGGCCGGCATTGACCTCGGGGCGGGAGACGAGGAGGTCGATGGCACGGCGCATATCCAATATATTTTTCCAGGCCATGCACTTCCCGGCGACGATGTAGCGGAGGAATTCGTAGCGTTCGTACCAGTGCCCCTTGGTTTTGCCAGTAGGGTCTTGGCGATCTTCGAAGCAGAGGGCGTCCGGGCAAAGGGTGACATAGCCTTCTTTGGCGAGGGCTGCACCAGTGTGGTGCATGGGATTGCCGGAAAGTCCGGCGGGCTCGCTTTTGCCTAGGTGGTATTCACCATTGTGTTGGTGCCAAATGGCGATGGCAGGTGCGGGATTCTGGGCGGAAATGCCGTCGGGGATGAGGAGATAGGCCTGGATGCGGTCGCCGGGTTCGACTTCGTAGCTGATTAGGTGGCGGGTGAATCCGTCGGTTTGTTCGGTTTTGAGGACTTTTGGTTTGAGCGGGCAAGGTTCAGGCCAATCGCCGCCTAAACATTCCTTGAGTTTTTGTCGGAGTTCGCTGGGTTTCATTTGGGGAGTGTCGGAAGGTAGGTTTACGGAGGCAACAGGGTTTTGGACGGCAAGGCCAAGGGTGGCACCGGCGGAGAGGGTGAGGAAGTCGCGGCGGGAGTTCATGGGAAAGAATAAAATGACGATATACCCGAATACCCTATTACGAAAGAAGCCCCAAGCCCGAAGGTTGGAATTTCCTGGCCGCCCCAATTCGTCCCTCGTCCCTTTGGAATTCGTCATTCCTTGGGTATTTGGATGTTTGGGTATTTCGTCATTCCTTGCATTTGTGATGATCCTTGGTTGAGTTCCCAGGATGCACTACTTGGACTACTTGGTGATCGGCTTGTATTTGGCGGGGATTGTTTGGGTGGGGTTCCGGGCGGGGAAGCACCAGTCGAGGCAGGAGTTCTTCTTGGCGGGGGGATCGATGGGGTGGTTCGTGGTGGGGATCAGCGTGATGGCTACGTTGTTTTCATCGAACAGCTTTGTCTTTTATCCTTCGGCGGCATTCGGGAACGGATTGCGGATCGGGATGTCGTTGGTAGCATTCGCATTGGCGACCTTCGTGGTGGTGAAGGTGTTCATCCCCGTTTACAAGAGGTTGGGGGTTTCGACGGCTTATGAGTACTTGGAGAGGCGCTACCATGTGTCGGTGAGGACTTTGGCGAGCGCGTTGTTTGTGTTGCTGAGGATCGGGTGGATGGCTTCGGCGACGTATGCTGCGTCTTTGGTATTGGCGAGCGTGACGAAGTTTGACCAGACGCAGATCATTGTGGTGCTAGGGGCTGTGTCGATTTTGTACACATTGATGGGAGGATTGCGGGCGGTGATGTGGACAGATGTGATCCAGTTCTTTATCTTTTCCGCGACCATCCTGGCTTCGGTCTGGATCATCATGGGGAAGTCGGGGATGGGGTTCGGGGAACTGTTTGGGAACTATTTCAAGGGACGGGAGGGGTTGGTGGTCGACTTCGAGATGTCATTGACTTTGAAATACGGGACTTGGGCGCTGCTCATCGGGGTGTTCTTGGAAGCGTTGTCGGCCTATGGTGTGGACCAGGTAGTGGTGCAGCGGTATTTGTCCTCGAAGTCGGAGGAGAGTTGTAAAGTCGGCGCGTGGGTGAATTTGGCGGGTTCGTGGTTGGTGGTGCCAGGGTTGCTGATGATCGGGATCGCGTTGTACAGTTGGTACTCGCAGCACCCTGGTGAACTGGGCACAGGAAGCTCGGTGGCGGAGTTGGTGGGCAAAGATACCAAGGCGGCGGACAGGGCGATGCCGGATTTCGTGCGGTTGCATTTCCCTCCTGGGTTGGCAGGGTTGTTTGTGGCGGCATTGATCGCGGCGATCATGTCGAGCATCGACTCGGGTATCCACTCGGTGACAACGGCGTTGGTTGTGGATTTCCGGGACCGGTTGTTTCCGAACTGGAGGCCGGATAACGATGCGGCGGAGTTGTTGTCGATCCGGCTGTTGCTGGTGGTGGTCGGGATCTTGGCGGTGGCATTGGCGTGCTCGGTCGGAGAGATGGGGGATGTGTTTACCATTGGCAAGAAACTGACCTCGGCCTTCGGCGGGCCGTTGTTGGCGATCTTTTTGTTAGCGCTGTTTTCCAAGCGTTCGACTTGGCAAGGGGTACTGCTGAGCGTGACGGTTTCAACGGCAATCACCCTGTACCTGATGTATGCGATGACTGAGTGGTTTGCCGTCTGGTTCTGGCCAGTGGGTTTCGGCTTGGCATTGGCCTCGGGTTGGTTGGCGAGTTTCTTGTTCCCGGCGAAGGAGAGTGGGTTGGGGTATGGGGAAATTATGAGGGAACCACGAATGAACACGAATGGACACGAACAGGGTAAAATCTGTACTTGGGAAAACTAGCCGAGTTGGGGCTCTGCATTCCTGGGGTGATTGTTTCGTGCGATTGGGCTTTCATTCGTGTTCATTCGTGTCCATTCGTGGTTCCTTATGAAATTTGAAGAAATGACATCGGCCGCCCTGGCGAAGGTTAAGCGGGAGGAAACTTTGGTGGTGTTGCCAATTGCGGCGGTGGAGCAACATGGGCCACATATGCCGACGGGGACGGACAAGATCCTGTGTACTGCGGTGGCGGAGGAACTGGAATCGAGGATGCCGGGTGAGGTGTTGTTGTTGCCGACGATTTGGTCTGGGGCAAGTGCCCACCATCTTCGCTTCGGGGCAACGTTGGACACGCCGTTGGGGACTTATGAGGATGTACTGGAGGGGATTGGGAAGTCGTTGTTGGACGACCACTTTTGCCGAATATTGCTACTCAATGGCCATGGTGGGAACATCGACCCGATGCGGCTGGTTCTCAGGAAGTTACAACCGGAGTATCCGGAGGCTTTGCTGGTAGCAGCTTGTTATTGGGATGTGATCGATTTGCCGGGAAGCGGGATCCTGGAGGGCGGGCACCAATTTGTGGGACATGCGTGCGAATTCGAGACCTCGTTGATGCTACACCTGCGTCCGGAGTTGGTGGACAAGGAGAAACTGGCGGATGCCGGGGAATTGGTGCCGGACAAGTTGGACGGGGCTTTCCTCAGCAGGGATATTTACCAGAGGACGTCGGAGGGCTATACGGGTAGGCCGGATTTAGCGTCTGCAGAGAAAGGGGCCCGGTTGATGGAATTAGTTTTGGGTAACTTGGATGGGTTGGTGAAGAACTTGCTGGATCAACCGTTGGGGACGGAGTATGGGGAATTTGTTGAACAATAATTACGGCGACCAAAGTTCGCCATTCCGATTGCTATGAAAAAGTTTCTGAGTGCCCTCCCCTTGTTGTGTGTCCTGCCTTTGGCTGCCCAGAAGGTTACGCCATTTACGGAACCAGGGTTGTTTACCGCTGGGATCGAGGGGCCGGCTTGTGACAAGGAGGGGAATTTGTATGCGGTGAGTTTCGGGCACAAGCGGACAATCGGGAAAGTCACGCCGGACGGGAAGGCGGAAGCTTGGGTGGATTTGCCGGAGGGTTCGACGGGGAACGGGATAAGGTTCAACCAGGCTGGGGAGATGTTTGTGGCGGATTATACGGGCCACAACGTGCTGAAGATCGATATGAGGACGAAGGCGGTTTCCGTCTTCGCCCATGAACCGACCATGCACCAACCGAATGACCTGGCCATTGCTGCGGACGGGACTTTGTACGCAAGCGACCCGGACTGGGGCAAGGGGGACGGGGCGTTATGGCGGATTTCCACTTGCGGGAAAGTGACCCAACTGGCCGACGGGCATGGGACGACGAACGGCATCGAGGTCAGCCCGGACGGAAAGACGTTGTACGTGGCGGAGAGCCGGCAACACCGGATCTTGGCTTACGACCTTTCGGACGACGGCATCTCGAACGAGAGGCTCCTGATCCAGTTCGAAGACCATAGCCTGGACGGGATGCGCTGCGATGTGGACGGTAATTTGTACATCACCCGGCATGGTGCGGGAAAAGTGATGAAACTTTCGCCTAGCGGCAGCGTGTTGATGACCCTCGAACTTCCTGGGTCTATGCCGAGTAACTTGTGCTTTGGCGGACCAGATGGGAAGACCGTCTACATCACGGAGGTAGAGAACAAGCAGGTGTTGAAGTTCCGGGCGGACAAGCCGGGGCTCTCTTGGCAGAGGTGGCGGGAAGCAGATTTATGAAGGCTGCTCTGTAGGCGGCGACCAGAGTTCTCCGCTCCGTTGCTACTGCACTTGGAAGGAGCCGGCGGCCGGTGATTTGAACAGTTCCCATCCGTGTCGGGAAGATATCGAGAAGATAAAGGGCGTCGGAGGCATTCGAGGGGACAGTAAAGGAACCTGTGATTGTCCTGCTGGTCGGACGGGCTAAACTGGTTACAGCAGCACCACCGATGGTTACCGAGGCAGGGATAACATCAGAAGAAGCCAGAGGAGCTGAACATTGGCATCCATGGTAATGGTCACGGATACGGCGTTTCCTTTCTTTCCGGTGGAAGAAGAGATGTTTGCGGCACCGTTGGGCTGTCCACCACCATGGTTTTGTACCCCGGAGGCGCTAGAAGTCCCTTGGCATTTGCGAATGGTGAAAGGAAAGGAGATCTCCGTTGTTTAAAATGCGGCGGCTATGTAAGTGGGGTAGGAAGACCAAGAGGCTGGCATCTTCCCTCTCTTCTTAAAGGTATTGCTGAAATCGTATCCGTAGAAAGAGTCGAGATTGCGCAGAACAGTGCCGTCTTAATCGGCCTTAATGGTCTTGTGGTAAGGGTAAATGCCCTCGGGGAACTCGGGTGTCGGCGAAACCAGGCTGTTGCACTCGTCAAGGTCGCCACTGCCTTAAGCATAGGAAGGATTACCTGCGGTATCATTGGTTCCAGTGTAGCTGCTCTTGATGATGACGCCGGCCTTGGATTAAAAGCTTATCCACCCGACCGCCCCTTAAAAGTGCGGGGGACCATAGTGATGGCAAAATTTGGAGTGCGGCGGCACGACGCTGCCTTGGATCATGGCGACATGTCGTCCTTAAAGGAGAGCGGGGTCATGCCCCTGCACTCCAAATAACTACTGGTAATCCTCCTCCATCAAGCTCCGCAGGACGGAATCCTGCCATTCCCGAAGTTGCTTCTGTAGGGCGGCGGTGATTTCCGGCTTTTCCTTGGAGATGTCCTTTTCCTCGGCACGGTCTTCCACGATGTCGAAAAGCTCCACTCCGCTCCCCTTCCCCGCATCGACTACGAGCTTGTAGCGGTTGTCCACAAAGGATCGTGGGCCGCCGTAGTCGGCTCCGGTGATGCCGGGATGGTGGACATTCCGGAAATTCCGGGTGGCGATGTTGCCCATGAGTTTGACCAACGGCGTGGTGCCTTGCTGGAGAGAGGCTTCGATGTAGGGCTTGGGATTGCGTTTGGAGAGTTGCTTGGAATCGAACCGCCAAAAACCGATGGGCTTTGGACGGCTATCCATGCCACCACGCAGCAAAGGGGAAAGATCCACGCCGTCAATAGGGCGGCAGGGCATGGAAACGACGGCCAGGGAACATAAGGTCGGCAGGAAGTCGCTGGTGACCGAATTGACTTGGCTCACACGGTTTTCCCGGATCACGGCCGGCCACTCGACGACTCCAGGCACACGGATGCCCCCTTCGTAGACATGCCCCTTTTCAGCGCGCAAGGGGGAGGCGGTGTGCCCACTGCTACGGGGGTTTCCGTTGTCCCCGCAATACCAGAAGACGGTGTTGTCCCGGAGCCCCGCATCCCCGAGATACTTCCGTATCTTCCCGATCGCGCGGTCCATGGCGGTAATCTCCGCATACCGTTCCCGTAACACGTCCCGCAAGGGGCGTTTGGTCGGCCGGCCGGTCTCATTGGAAGTCAGCCCGACCTCCCTGCCCGCCAATTCCTGGGGCAAATTGTAATAGAGTGCCAAATCCTCCGGCAGACCGCTGTACGGTTCATGGGGCGAACCAAACCACACCACGGCAAGGAACGGCTTACCCGCATCCTTTGCACCACCGATAAACCGGATGGCCTCGTTGATCGTCACGTCCGAGCCTTCCCCCGGCAGCTTCTCAGGCGGGCCGCCATTCCGCGACATGACCGGATCCATTTCATAAAAGTTGTCGTGGGACACATACTCATGAAACC
>JAYPDO010000136.1:2616-12118 GCA_038125285.1 Opitutia bacterium | reverse complement strand
TCATGTTTGACAATCATGACACGGATATAGCCACCGTGTTCTTCAAAAAGGAAATGATACGGAAAGCGCTTGAGGTTAGCCCTTCTGAACCGTTCGGATACTTTCCTGAATCGATTGGGCATACCTGCAGCCAAAGGCCACGGCTTCGAGCAATTCACCGTAGAAGGCATCCCCCAATTCCGGTGATATGGAATCATAATAATCAAGGATGCCATAGACATCCTTCTGGGCACCTGGATGGTACCGGCAATTCATCTTGCGCGATGCAAGTGGATTCCGGCTTCGAACTTTTCCTGGCTGAGGTCCTTACATTTTCCTGAATCCAACTCCTCCGCCCGTTCATTGGCAATGCGGATGGAATCCTCCAGTGCGTCTTCCATTGAATGGCTAGGCAGGTTGTCCAGGATCCAGGCAGCCAAATGCCCTTGGTCTTCCGTGGATAAGGAACCGACTGCTTCTTTGGCCAATGTGAGTGTCATTTCGAAATCCTACATGAACATTGCCTGCGGGGTCAAATTTTCTAGTTCGGGACTTGTCGGAACCCAGAAAGCATTAGCGAGAATTAGCGAAGATTAGGGGTTGAAATTTTGTTTGGGAACCGCTGATGGACGCTAATGTACGCTAAAGGGGAGATTTTAGGAATCTGTGTCCATCAGTGTGCATCCGTGGTTTACCAATCCCCGGTGGCGATGGCCTTGCCAAAAGGGATGGCCCTGACTTTTTCCGCAAGGGCGTATTCCAGTTCCCCGGGGTAGATGACGTGAAGGGCGTCCAAATGGAGGTCTTGGAGGCAGACTTGCATGGACTTGGTGAGCTTGGGGGCGTCGGTGCGTTTGATTTCGACCCCGATCCGTTTGCCCCCGGAGAAGTAGAAGAGGTCGAGTTCGGAACCGCTGTGGACGGAGTAGAAGTAGGGCTCCTGGATGTCCCGGAGGGTGAGGAGTCCTTCGAGGACGAAGCCTTCCCAGGATGCCCCGAGTTTGGGGTGGGTGAGAAGGTCTTGGTGGGAATGGATGCCAAGGAGGGAATGGAAGGTCCCGCTGTCCCGGAAGTAGATTTTTGGAGACTTGACGAGGCGTTTCCCGACATTCTCGAACCAGGGCAGGATACGGCGCACCATGTAGGTTTGTTCGAGGGCGTCGAGGTAGGCTTTGGCTGTGTTGGGGGCGATCCCCATGGAGCCTGCGATTTCGGAGCCGTTCCAAATCTGGCCGTGATAGTGGGCGAGCATCCTCCAGAATCGTCCCATGGACTGTGGGGACATCCCGAAGCCGAGGGCGGCGAGGTCGCGTTCGAGGAAGGTGGAGATGAAATTCTTCCGCCAGGCGAGGCTGTCTTCTTCATTGGCCGCCAGGTAGGACCGGGGGAACCCGCCGCGGATCCATAGTTTTTGATGGTTGGATCCCCCAAGTTCGCCATGATGGAAACCGCGCATTTCCAGCAGTTCCACCCGTCCGGCCAGGGACTCCGACACTTGCCGGGACAACTCCGGGGATGCGCTGCCCAAGAGGAGGAATTGCCCGTTTTTCCCAAGGTTCCGGTCGCACAGCACCCGTAGCACTGGAAAGAGGGAGGGCAACCTTTGCGCTTCGTCCAGGACAACCAAACCTTCCAAACCGGACAAGGTGGACATGGGTTCCTGCAAGGCTTCCAAGACAGCGGGGTCTTCCAGGTCGAAGAAGGTACCCCCGGCTTCCTGGATGTATTGCCGTGCCAAGGTCGTTTTCCCACACTGCCTCGGGCCGGTCAGGCTAACCACCGGGTTGCGCGACAACCCTTTATTGACCTTGGCTAAATAGGGAATCCCGGTTGACCATACTTGAAAATTGGCAACGGTATTGCGGAATTTCAAGTATGAATTTTGATTGTGAACCGCTGACGGACGCTAATGTTCGCTAATGGGGAGGGATTAAAATCCGTGTCCATCGGTGTGCATCCGTGGTTTACCAATCTTCGGTGCCGATGGTTTTGCCGGGGACGATTTTGGCTGGGTCGAGGACGAGGTGTTTGACCTTTTCCCGGTTGAAAGTGTAGGTCAGGTGGACGAGGCCGTCGGCGGTTTGGAGCATGGCGGGGTAGGAGAATTCGCCTTTATCGGCTTTTTCGATGAGGACGACGGCTTTCCATTCCTTGCCGTCTTGGGAGATGGCTAGGTGGAGTCGGTTGCGTTTGCCCCAGCCGTTATTGCGGTCGCCGGGGATGTGGTTGTAGAGGAGGAGGTGGCGTCCGTCGCGAAGGGTGAGGGCTTCGATGCCGGAGTTGTTGTTGGGGAGGGCGGTTTGTTCGAGGGCTGACCAGGTCTTGCCGTTGTCCTTGGAGACGGACTGGATGATGCGTTTATCCTTGGAACGCATGAGGGCTTGGACGGAGCCGTCGGGGTGTGCGAGGAGGGTGGGCTGGATGACTTGGAAAGGCTGGGTTTCCAGTTCCACGCGTTGCCAGGATTTGCCGAGTTCGGGGTGGGCGATATCGGTGAGGCGTTCGAAGTGGAAACGCCAGTCGTCGTCGTGTTCGGTGGACGAGCCGCAGAGTAGGGAGCCGTCGGGGAGCAGCATGGGCTTGCTGCGGACCGGGCCGTCGATAGTGGCGGGGAGGCGGCGGCGGTCGCGGAAGGAGCGGCCGTAGTCGTAGCTCACCATCACCTCGCCCCACCATTCGCGGGGGGTTGGGCCTACTTTGAAGAAGAGCATGGTCGGGGAGTCGCCAGGAGGTTGGTAGAGGACGGGGTTCCAGCATGGGTAGCGGAGGTTGGCGTGCTGGATGCCGTTGGCCCATTCCCTGGGGGAAGTCCATCCCCCGCCGTGGTGGTAGCTTACCCAGATGCCGACGTCCGGGTTTTTCTCACGGGTGCCGCCGAACCAGGCCGCAACGAGTCCACGCGGGGTTTCGCAGAGGGTGGAGGCGTGGCATTGCTGGAAGGGGGCTTTGGTGAAGATGAAATCTTCCGAGACGAAGCCGGGGAAGCGTGGGGGGCGGGGTGCCTTGGGCGCGTTGGGCTGGATTTGCTCAGCGGTGTACTGGATGCAGTCCTCGTGCTTGATGAAGTAGAGGCGGCCGTTTTCCGCTCCGACGACGAGGTCGGGCTTGCCGTTGCCGTCGAAGTCGCAAGCGGTGGGGCTGGAGGTGTGGCCGGCGACGTTGCGTTTGGCGAGGTTCCCGATGCGTTTGAGGACGACTTTGCCGTCGCGTTTCCCGCAGTTGCGGTACCAGCGGGCGTTCTCGGAGTTGACGAGGATGTCCAGACGGCCATCGCCATCCCAGTCCACGACATCCAACTTGACCCGACCACTGCTCCCGGCACTCCGGTTATTGAAGCGGACAGGGTTACCGTCTTCGTCAATGAATATGCGTGTTTCCGTGTTGGAGCGGCTTTGGCAAGTGAGGTAGCCCTCCTGGTCGAGGATGACGAGGTCAAGCTGGCCGTCGCCGTCGAAGTCCGTGGCCAGCGGGGTGGTGCGCCATTGGGTCATGAGGTTTTCCGCTTGGGTTTGCCACCAATACCATTTGGGCGGGGAACCCTTTTTCCAGAAGGGAAGGGGCATTTCCCGAAAACCTTCGGCGGTGTTTTTGAGGAGTTGGACTCGGGGCCAGATGGAGTTGTAGAGGATGTCGTCCAGGCCATCGCCATCCCAGTCGGCCACGGAGAGGGTGGTGTAGCCCCATTTGGCTTCCGCCGGGCCTTGGATGGAGCCGTTTGGCCCGGCCATCACACGGAACTCTTTGCCGTCGGCCTTTAGCAGTTCCGGGGCGGACCACTTTGTGCCTTTGCCGTCGAGGTTGGTGAAGATGGCGATGTTCCCGGCGGTGTTGCCGACGACGAGGTCTTCGTCGCCATCGTGGTCCCAGTCATGGGCATAAGGTGTGGCGAGGGCGCCGAACTTGAGGGTGTCGGCCTCTTGTTGGAAGTAGACGGGTTGTTTGAAAACAGGGGATTTCGCGGCTTTCGGGGTAACATTCTCGACCAGGGCGACGCGGCCATCCTCGTCCCCGACGATAAGGTCCTGGTCACCGTCTGAATCCCAGTCGATGGCAGTGGGGGTGATCATCTGGAGGTGCATGACGAGCGGTTGGCCATCTTCGGCGACCAACTTGAAGCCGTTGGCGTACTCGGGCTTGGTACGGCTACCGATGTTTTCGAAATAGGTAAAGCCGTCGAGGAACTCGCCGCAGAGCAGGTCTAGGTCGCCGTCGCTGTCGAAGTCCGCGAAATTGGGACTAGGCCAGCCGAAGACATCGACCGGGGAACCTCCGGCGAGGACTTTTGTGGGCTTTTCGGAATATTTGCCGTCGATGTTTTCAATGAGGTACACCCAGCCATGCAAGGGGCCGTTGCGCCAGCGGCCTTGGGCATCGTAAGCTTGGTCCCAAACATAGTCGGACCAGTCCCCGATGCCGACAACCAGATCCTGGTCGCCGTCGCCCTCCCAGTCCACGTAACGCCACATCCTTGCGCGGGTATTGCCCGGATGGAACCGGGCGTTGGGATAAATGGAAGTCCCGCCCTTGCCCGTGCCGGTCTTTTTAAAATCCGGGAACTCGACATTCTCCTTGAGGATGCGGGGTTTTCCGTCCACGAAGCTGACCTGCACATTGTGCCCGGTGGGACCGAGGTAGACGGCCGGTTTGAAAACCGGGAACTTAGCCTTGGGGTCTTGGGTCGGGTTTTCAAAATAGTAGAGGCCGTTGCTGGGTTTGTCCGGACATGAAACCACAAGATCCATATCGCCGTCCTCGTCGAAGTCCATGGGCAAAGCCCAGGCCCAGAGGCCGACGCCGAGGTCGACCTCGAGGCCGGGGTTGTTGTATTTGAGCGGCTCCAGGTCTGCGGAGAGGGCAGTCGGGAGCAGGAGGAGGGCAACGGAGGATGGTTTCATAAATTGCCAGGATACCAAAAGGGGGCCGGCGGGCATGGCGAACCTATTCCGCCCTGACATCGGGAAAGTGAAATCTCCAGGGTTGTCATAGGGGTCGGGGAACCTTTATTACCAGGCTATGACCAGGGTTTTGTTATTTCTCATAGGGACACTTTGGGGGCAGTTTGTCGTCGCGGCCAAACCAAACCTCCTCTTCATCATTGCGGACGACTGTACCTTCCGGGACATCGGTTGCTATGGGGGGCAGGCCAAGACGCCGAACATCGACAAACTGGCAACGGAAGGAATGCGGTTTACCCGTTGTTTCCAAGCCGCGCCAATGTGTTCGCCGACCCGGCACAACATTTATACTGGTATTTATCCGGTGAAAAGCGGGGCGTACCCGAACCATACGCGGGTTTATCCAGAAGTTAAGACGGTACCCCACCACTTGAAGCCACTGGGCTATAAGGTCGTGCAGACGGGGAAGACTCATGTCGGCCCCCGGGAGGCGTTTCCTTTCGAACACATGGGAGGGGGCAACAATCCGGACATGGCCTATATCGACGGGGTGTTCAAGGAGACGGCGGCGGCAAAGGGGGAGGCGCCGTTTTGCCTTTTCGCCTGTTCCAATGAGCCGCACTCGCCTTGGGACAAAGGGGACGCTTCCGTTTATCCTCCGGAAAAGGTGGTGCTGCCACCCTACATTGTAGACACCCCGGAGGTGCGGGACGCATTTTCGCGGTATTTGGCGGAAATTACGTACTACGACGGCCAAGTCGGGGAAATCCTGGGGATGCTTGATAAACATGGGCTGCGGGACAACACGCTGGTCATGGTGGTGAGCGAGCAGGGGAACGGGTTACCGTTTGCCAAGTGGACTTGCTACGAGAGCGGCTTGCAATCGGCTATGGTCGTGCGCTGGCCGGGAAAGGTGCAGGCCGGGGCGGTGTCGGACGCGATGGTGGAGTATTGCGATGTAACGCCGACTTTTATCGACATTGCCGGGGGGAAGCCGGTCGCTCCGGTGGATGGAAAGAGCTTTTTGCCGGTGTTGTTGGGGGAGGCCTTTAGCCATAAGGATTACGTGTTCGGCATCATGACGACCAACGGCATTATCAACGGGACGCCGGCCTATGCCATCCGCTCCGTCCGGGGGTTGAGGTACAAGCTCATCCTGAATCTGAACCACGAAAGCCAATTCACCAACGCTTGCACAAAGTCGCGGGAGTTTGTCTCGATGGTGGCGAAGGCGAAAGCCGGGGATGCGACGGCGAAACGTCTTGTCCATGCCTACCATTGGCGTCCGGCGGTGGAGTTTTTTGACCTGGAGAAAGACCCGCTGGAGATGGAGAACCTGGCCGGGAAACCGGAGTATGCCGGGGAAATTGAGAACCTTCGGGAGAAGCTGGACGCTTGGATGGAAAGCCAAGGGGACAACGGGGTGGAGACGGAGATGAAGGCAAAGGAACGCCAGGGTGGGGCGGGGAAAAAGAACAAAGGGAAGAAGAAAACCGCTAATGAACGCTAATGGAAAAAATTTGGAGCGGCGAATTTTGGTCGCCGTGTGGAGGATGGTATTGAAGGCTTTGGGAGGATTTGCATGTCGATGCCTTTTCCGAAGCCTCAGGCCGGCGACAAATTTTTGCCGCCCGGCTTGTGTCCTTTTCCTCGTTGTCCTTGCTTCCCATGCCGCAGCCAAGCCGAACGTCCTCTTCATTGCAGCCGACGACTTGCGGGTCGAGCTGGGGTGCTATGGGGGCACGATTGTGAAGTCGCCGAACATCGACAAGCTGGCCGCCCGGGGGACGATGTTCACGCGTGCCTATTGCCAGCAAGCGGTTTGCAACCCTTCCCGGGCTTCGGTGATGACGGGGTTGCGGCCTTCGACTTTGGGGATTTGGCTCCTTCGGACGCATTTCAGGGAGAGGGTGCCGGATGTGGTCACCTTGCCCCAGCATTTCAAGGACAACGGGTACTACACCCAAAACATCGGCAAGGTCTTCCACAACTGGCGGCAGGACACTTACAAAGGGGACACGCTTTCCTGGTCGGTTCCGGCGGTCATGCATTATGGGACCCACGGGAGCGACACCGCGAAGGTGGAGGGAGAGCTGCCGCCGGAAGTCATGAAGACGCCACGGACGGAGTGCCGGGATGTGCCCGACGAGGCCTACTTTGACGGCAGGATTGCCAACCTTGCCACCCAGGCGCTGAGGGATTTCTCCAAAAAGAAAGAACCCTTCTTCCTTGCCGTCGGTTTCTGGAAGCCGCACCTGCCCTTCAACCCCCCGAAGAAGTATTGGGACCTTTACGACCGTGCCAATATCCGGCTTCCGGCCAACCCCAACCATCCCGAAGGTGCGCCGCCCATCGCGCTTCATGACTCCCGCGAGGCGTTGCGCGGGTTCAAGGACAGGCCGGGCGGGAAACCGACCAATGCGGACACCCTGACGCTCAGACACGGCTATTATGCTGCGACCACTTACATGGATACCCAAATCGGAAAAGTCCTGGACGAACTCGAACGGCTCAAACTGGCGGACAACACCATCATCGTCTTTTGGTCCGACCACGGCTTCCACCTTGGGGAGCAAGGGCTATGGGCCAAGACTTCGAACTACGAACTGGATGCCCGCGTGCCCCTGATCATCGTGGCTCCGGGGCAGAAGGCCGGGCAAAAGAGCGATGCGCTGGTCGAGTTGCTGGACATGTACCCGACCCTGAACGAACTTTGCGGGCTATCCCAGCCGGAACACCTGGAAGGCAAGAGCCTTGTCCATTTGCTCGAACAACCCTGCGGGAGCCACAAGGAAGCCGCCTTTACATGGCACCCTCGTCCGGCTTATCCGGCACCGGGCGAACCTGTCGAGGCCATGGGCTATGCCATGAAGACTGGGCGGTACCGATACGTCGAGTGGCGCGATTTCAAGACCGGGGAAGTCCGGGAGACCGAGCTCTATGACCACCAAACCGACCCAGATGAAAACCGGAACGTCTTTTCCTCTGCCAAGAAGGAGACGCTCCGGGAACTCGCCGACCAACTTGCCAAGGCCCATCCCCGCAAACCTGTTACCTTTCCAAAACCATGAAACCTATCGTCACACTCGCCCTCTGCCTGGGAACCGCCCTGTCCCTCGCAGCCGCCAAAAAGCCCAACATCCTCTTCATCTACACCGACGACCAGTCGAACCGGACGGTCAGCTCTTACAAGGAAGCCTTCGACTGGGTGAAGACGCCCAACATCGACGCGCTGGCCGCCTCGGGGGTGCGGTTCGAGCAAGCCTACATCGGGAGTTGGTGCATGGCTTCTAGGGCGACTTTGCTCACTGGCCATTACCAACATGCCGTCGAGTCCATGCGCATGGAAGGGAAGTACCCCGGCTGCGTGTATGATGCTCAAAAGTGCCGGTTCTGGCCTTCGGTTTTCCGTAAAAACGGTTACCACACTGCACAAATCGGGAAGTGGCACACTGGGGTGGACAGCGGTTTCGGGAGGGACTGGGACTACCAAATCGTCTGGAACCGCACCAAGCATGTGGAAAATGCCCCGAATTACTACTACGACCAAGTCACGGAGTTCCACGGGGGAAAGCCCCAGGTCGTGAAAGGGTACACGACGGACAACTACACCGACTGGGCAGTTGATTACATCAACGGCGAAGGACGCGACAAGTCGAAGCCCTGGTACCTCTGGCTCTGCTACGGAGCAGTCCATGGCCCCTTCACCCCTGCAGATCGCCACATCGGGCACCACAAAGATGTGACGGTTCCCATCCCCAAGGACGTTTATCCGCCCCGCCCCGGCAAACCTGCCTACATACAAAAGATGGAGCATTGGGTTCCCAAAAATGGCGAACCGGTGGAGAAAAAGACCCGCAAGGAAGCGCCCGTCGGGATGAAAGACATGCCAGGAAGGCCGCTTCGGGAGTGGATTAAGCAATACCACGAAGGCGTGCTTGCCTTGGACGAAGCCGTTGGCCGCCTCCTCCAGACCCTTAAGGACTCCGGGCAGGACGAGGATACGCTTATCGTTTTCACATCCGACCAAGGTTTCGGCTGGGGGCAACACGGTTTCAAGTCCAAGGTCGCCGGTTACGACGCCACCATCGGTTGCCCACTCATCATCCGCCCTCCCGCCAGTCGTTCTGCGAAGACGGCAGGCAAAGTGGTCAAGCTCCCAGTCAGCGGTGCCGACCTTCCCCCGACCTTCTTTGCCCAGGCCGGCCTGGAGCTGCCATGGGAAATGCACGGAAAGGATCTTTCCCCGGTCATCGATAACAGGGATGCCCAGCCCTGCGGTCCCGCATTCCTGGTCCATACTGGCAAATTTTACGGTTCAGACACCGCCATAATCCCGCCCAAAGACAGTCCCGACCTCTATTGGGGGCCCGGCGTCCCCTGGTACGTCATGCTTGCTGAAGGCAATTACAAATACATCCGCAACCTTGTGGGCGGAGAGATGGAGGAGTTGTACGACCTCACCCAAGACCCGGACGAACTGGAGAACCTGGCCCTTTGTAGCACCCACAAGGAAACCTTGGCCATACTCCGCAAAATGGCCGTGGCCGAACTACGGCGCACGGACGCGCCTTTCGCGGACAACATGCCTAAGGCTTCGACTGAGTAGGGAAGGGAAATGGGCCAAA
>JAYPDO010000136.1:0-2606 GCA_038125285.1 Opitutia bacterium | reverse complement strand
GCCAAAGCTACAATTGGGAACAAAGTTTTCCGCGCCAGCCCATCGTCCCTTTTATCCTTTTTGTCCCATTGTAAACCATACAAACCGCTCGACAAACCCCCGCATCCCCCGTTTGTTCTTTGTCCCTCCCCAAGAAACCAACCATGGAACTGACCATCGACTACCGTTATCCCGGGATTGACGACCTGATCAACCGGGCTCGCCAACGCATCCCTGGCTTCGCATTCGAATACCTTTATGGAGGTTGTAACGAGGATGTGAACCTCCACCGGAACACCGCCGAGATCCGGGATGTCCAGCTCATCCCCAATTACCTGACCAAGCACACCGGGTCAGACATGAAGACCGAGCTGTTCGGGCACACTTACGATGCCCCATTCGGAATTTGCCCGGTCGGGTTGCAAGGGCTGATGTGGCCCGGTTCCCCGGAAATCTTGGCCAGTGCCGCCCGTAAGCACAACGTCCCCTTCATACTCAGCACGGTCACCACGGCCAGTATCGAGAAAATCGCCGAGATTACTGAAGGCCATTTCTGGTTCCAGCTATACCACCCAACCGAAGACAAGATCCGGGACGACATCATCAAACGAGCCGAAAAAGCCGGTTGCGAAGCCCTGGTCATCCTTAGCGACGTACCAACCTTCGGATATCGTCCTCGGGACATGAAAAACGGCCTCGCCCTGCCGCCCAAGATGACTCTCAAGAATATTTTGCAAATCATGACCCGCCCGGAATGGGCATTGCGGACGTTGTTCAAGGGCCAACCTACTTTTGAGACCATGAAGCCCTACACTCCGGAAGGCCTGAACCTCAAGCAGCTCGGGGCATTTATGGACAAGACCTTCTCCGGCCGCCTCAACGAGGAGAAGATCAAGCCAATCCGCGATATGTGGCCACGAAAACTGGTTTTGAAAGGTGTGGCCAGCGAGGCGGACGCGGAACGAGCCATCCAATATGGGCTGGACGGCATCATCGTCTCCAACCACGGAGGCCGCCAACTCGACGCCGGGCAATCTGCCATTAAGCCACTCAAATCCATCGCCGCCAAGTACGGGGACAAAATCAAGGTCATGATGGACAGCGGTATCCGTTCCGGCCCGGACATCGCCCGGACAATTGCCTCCGGGGCCGACTTCACCTTCCTCGGCCGCACCTTCATGTACGGGGTTGCCGCCCTGGGTGCGAAAGGCGGGCTCCATACCGTCTCCATCCTCAAGCGCCAACTCCAGCAAGTCATGGAGCAAATTTGCTGTGAGAAGGTGGCAGATTTCCCGAATTTCCTAGCCAAGGACTAAGCCAATCCGGCATCCAAAGCCTATTTCCTTACCGAAACAATCACTGTCATACCAATAATGAAATCCACTATCCTCAAACATCTTGCCATCCTCGTGATCGCCGCCGCCCCCGTTTCCGCTAAGGAGCTCAAAGGCATCCTCATCACCGGCGGTTGCTGCCACGACTACGCCAAGCAGCAGCACATCGTAACCGAAGGCATCAACAAGAAGGTACCTACCATTTGGAAAATATTTTACGAAATGGATCAGGCCAAGAGCAAAGAGTTCCTCTCCAAGGATGGATGGGCCGATGGTTACGACTATGTCGTTTGGAACCACTGCTTCGCCCATGAGACCGACACAGGCTTCATTGACTCCCTGACCGCGATCCACAAGGCAGGGAAGCCTGCAATCGCCCTGCACTGTGCCATGCACTCCTACCATTGGAATGTCGAGCAGCCCAAGAACGGTGAAAAGGCTTGGCCGTCCTTCCTCGGCGTCAGTTCTAAAGGCCATGGCCCTAAGGCGGCGATCAAGGTCACCAAGGTCAAAGGCAAAGAAGACCACCCGGTCACCAAAGACCTTCCCAATGGATGGACCACCCCGGAAGGCGAGCTTTACAACGTCCAGCGCATCCTGACCGCAGAAGTCCTGGCATACGGTGACAATGGCAAGGTCAAAGAGCCCCAAGCTTGCATCTGGGTCAATGAATTCGGCAAAGCCCGGGTCTTTGGCACCACCATCGGCCACCACAATTCTACCATGTCCACCAAGGAATACATCGACCTCCTTGGCAACGCCGCCAAGTGGATCAACAAGATCGACTGAATATAGGCTGACATTCGTCTACGTTTGACCAACGTGGCCAATTTCCTTCGCGTCGTAAGCACCCATGCTTGCGGCGCGTTTTTTTGAGCGGCGTACTTTGGTAGCCATCGCTCTATACCCTTTGTAGTAATTTTACGCACTCTTGGGAGTGCCGGAGTTCTCGTCTGCCATTGTGGGTCAAATTGATAACGAGGAAAACGACATTCCATGGTTGGACTTCAAGTTCCTTCGCAAACTTTTCTAAAAAAAATATATCCGCCCATTTGCATTCTACAGAATGTGATCGAGCGGATAGGCTCCTGGATTGGGCTATGACGCGTTGGTTCACCATTTTCTACCAAAGCAGTATGGCTACGAATGGGATTTGCCCATCTCCCTGGCCGATTTGACGCCCGACGATCCCCGGGCAATATGCGTGAAATCCTTGGCACGCATGCTTTTCCTTTTCCCCTTGTCTTTCCATGCGAAGGTTTTTCCAAGTGGGGTATCAACACGCATGAGGAT
>JAYPDO010000135.1:0-12143 GCA_038125285.1 Opitutia bacterium | reverse complement strand
ACACAATCCCCCCGGAAATTACCCTTAATGGCGGCACCTTCGTTTCCATCCTGGTCAACACCCCGTACGCCGACCAAGGGGCGGTGGCCACAGATTCCAATGACGGGGACATCGAGGTGTTCAGCGACCTCGTCGCCATCCCTGGCCGCCTCAAAGTCGATATCCACCAACGCGGCTGGGGAGGATGGTTTTTCAACTTTGACGACCCGAGCCGGAACTTGCTGACCGAGAAGCCCAACTGGTCCCGCTTCTTTGTCGACGGTTTCCTTGACGCCGGGATCGACCTTCCGGACGACGCCTTTGTCCGCGCCACCGTCCCGGAACTCACCCGGAGCGACTACTTCAGCATCGTATGGAGCGGCCAGTTCCATGCACCCCGTGACGGCGAATACACCTTCTCCACCGGCAACGTCAACAACCGCGGCACCATCTGGCTCGACAAAGATCAGAACGGCACCTTCGAGCGCACGGACGGCAGCCTGGGGGACGAGCGCTTGACCTGGGGCAACCAGACTGTCACTCTTTTCCTGGCCAAAGGGGCATACAACTTCATCACCGGTTTTTCAGAGGATAATGCCAGTTGCAGTGTCAGTGCCCTGGTCCAGACCCCCGAAGGTGCGGGTCCCGATGTCCTGACCCCAATCCGCCCTGGCGACCCTTTACAAGCCGACCTCTGGTTCACCATGCCGTCCAAGGGCGTCGATACCTCCACCCCCGGCCGCTATGTGGTCAACTACTTCGCGGAGGACGCCGCCGGGCACTTGGTCACCACCCAACGGATCGTCCAGGTCGAAGAAGACCCAAAACAACCCCTCATCCGGCTCCTTGGGGAAGCCGACATCACCCATGAGGCCGGCCTGCCTTACCAAGACGCGGGCATCCTCCTCGAAGACTATCTGGGAACTTCCCTCGACCCCGCACTCGCAACCGTTGAAAACCTTCCCGACGGCTCCCAAACCGGTGTTTTCACCATCACCTATAATTTCACAGATGCCGACGGGCATGTCGCGAACCAAGTGGCCCGCACCGTCCGGGTCAACGACACGATCCCTCCGGTGGTCACCCTTGTGGGGGCAAACCCTGTCACCATTGCCACCGGGCAGGCTTTCACGGATCCCGGTGCCTCGGTTTCCGATAGTTTTGACGCCTTCCCTGTCGTCTTTTCCAACGTAAAATTCCCTACGGAAGGCCTCTTGCTCCACCTGGACGCCGCCACCCTCGGATCCCAATTGAATGACACCGACCCTGTCACCGTCACATGGGAGGACTTGTCCGGGAATGGCAACCACGCGGACAACCAGGATGGCGACCCAACTTGGATGGACGGCGTCCTGAATGGCCATCCGGTCGTCGAGTTCGACGGGGACGACTTGATCTGGACAACCAAGGATTTCGAGGCCGACCTTTTGGAATACACGGTCATCACCGTAGCCCGCTACATACCGGGGAGCCATGGCCGGGTCATTTCCTCCCATGACCGCAACTGGCTCTTTGGTTTCCACAACTCCGGCACAGGCCGTTTCTATGCGGACGGATGGATCCGGAACTCCGGTCCGAACGACAACAACTGGCACCTCCATGCCGGGACCATGGACACTTCGGCCATTGCCAATTTCTGGAGGGACAATGTGCAACTCGCTGAAGACCAATACGGGGCCAATCCCATCACTTACATGCCCCGGACGATCCAGTTGGGTGGTTATGGTACCAATTCCGAGCGGTCCGATTGCCAAGTCGCCGAACTCCTCCTCTACAACCGTATCCTTTCCCCCCACGAACTCCTCGTCCTCTCTGGCCACCTCAACGGCAAGTACAACCTCAACGGCGGCGGGACTCCCATTGTCTCCGTCGACACTTCGGCCCCAGGGGAGTTCGACGTCACCTACACCGGCCTCGACTCCTCCGGCAACCACGCCTCTGTAGTTAGGAAGGTCATGGTGGTGGACCAACCCCAGATCCCCGTCATAACCCTAGCCGGGGACGCGACGGTCCAGCATCCCGCCGGGGAGGACTACACCGACCCCGGAGCCACAGTTGCCGACGCCTCCGGCAATGCCATCAACAGCCCTGTCTTCACCATCGGCAGCAATGTCGACATCACCAAGCCTGGAACCTACGCCTTCACCTATGATTTTTCCGATGCCCAGGGCAACGCCGCCTCTACCGCCGTCCGGACGGTCGTGGTCGTGGACCAAGCGGCACCGATCATTACCTTGGTAGGCGGGGAATCCATCGAACACCAACTTGGCAACCCCTTTGTCGACCCGGGCTTTTCCGCCATCGATTTCGTGGATGGTGAAGTCGCCGTAATGAACAGCGTCCTTGTCGAGAACTTGGTCCGAGCCAGTGCTTTCGAGCTGAACGGGTTCCCGGATTCCGACCTGTCCCTGAATGCCAACGGCGGCCTCCTCCAACGCATCCCTCTCGAAACCGTGGACTTGACCCGCGGCCCCCACAACTCCGGCCTCTACATCAGCGGGGACTCCTACTTCCGGAAAACGTTCCCCGCCATGACCCGCAATGACAATTTCCAGTGCCTCTTTACAGGGCATTTCCACACCCCTAGCGGCGGCACTTACGAGTTCGGCATCAATAGCGTGGACGACCGTAGTTCCTTCTGGCTCGACCTCGACCAGGACGAACTGTTCGAGGACGATGGGGACTTTGGCAGCGAGGAAATGAATATCGGCAACATCGCAGGGTTCAGGACCGTCGAACTCAAGCCCGGGTATTACCGCTACGGCATCACCTTCCGGGAGGGCACAGGGGGATCCCGTATCGATGCCATGTACCGTGCTTTCCAAGGTTACGGCCCGACTTTCCGCACCCGGATCCGCACTTATGATCCCTTCCAGGACGGCAGTTGGGTGCAGTATAACCCCATCCCCCACAACACCCCCGGCGAGTACCAGGTCACCTATACCGCCACCGATGCCGCCGGGAACACCGCCACCGTTGTCCGTTCGGTCGTTGTCCGGAACAATCCTGACGCCGGGTTGATCGTGTTGGAAGGGAACCCGGAAATGGCCGTCGGGGTGGACGGGACCTTCACCGACCCAGGTTTTAAAGTACACGACCTCGACGGCGCGGACATCACCGCAAACGGGATAGGTACATCCGAAGGGGAGGTCGATACCAGCAGGGTGGGCGAGTACACCATCACGTACTCCTTCTTTTCCGATGCGGGGGTGCCGTCCCGGATGGTCCAGCGGTTGGTCAGGGTAGTGGACACCGTTCCTCCGGTCATCACCATGGCCGGGGACGCGGAAATCACCATCCTCCAAGGCCAGGAATATGTGGACCCCGGCGCTTCGGCTTTGGACGCTTATTACGGTAACTTGCCCATCGGTTCGTCCAATGATTTCCCCTTGGACGGCTTGGCCATGCACCTCGATGCCTCTTCCTTGGCCGGAAAGGCCGACTGGGATACCGTCAGCCTGTGGTACGACATCTCCGGGGCAGGGAACCACGCCAACATCGCGGTCGGTTCCCCCACTTACATGGCCTCATCCATCGGAGGGAAACCAGCCGTCCATTTCGACGGCGTCAGCTCCCTCCGCACAGGCGCGTGGTTCGACAACCAGTATTCCATCATCACGGTTTCCCGGCTCGACGGCGGGTCCAACCAAAGGCTCCTTTCTTCCAACGACCAAAACTGGCTCCTTGGGTACGAAAACAACATGGAGGACGCCTTCTATCCCGTGAACGGTTGGGTCACCCAAGGGCATCCGGACGCCACCACCGACCCGCACCTCTACTCCGCCACCAGCACAGGCAACAACGAAGTCTTTTTCTATGCCGAAGGGATCAACAAGACCGTAGTCGCCCGGCGCAACGGCAACATCGGGTTTTTCCAAATGGGTGCCTACCGGGACTTGGAGTACCCGGCCTCCGGAGAGGTTTCCGAGGTTGTTTTGTATTCCCGTGCCCTGTCCTCCTCCGAGCTGCTTTCCGTGGAGGCACGTTTGAATGCCAAGTACGGGCTCAACGGCGTTTCCAGCGGCGCAGTACCCGTAAACACGAACAAGCTCGGCGACTATTCCGTAGTGTACCAAGCCGTCGATGGTTCCGGGAATATCGCCACTGCTATCCGCACTGTCCATGTCCTGCCCGATCCCGACGCGCCAAAGATCACTTTGGCTGGGGATCCAGTGGTAGCGGTCGAAAAGGGGGTGGCTTACGTGGAACCCGGCTTCACCCTGGCCGACAAGGATGGTAACGACATGGGCTCCGGTTTGGTGACTGTCATCGGGAGTCCAGACCATACCCTTCCCGGCCGCTATGTCCTCACCTATACCTATGTTCCCGACAGGGGTTCCCCTGCCGCCGAGGTCACCCGCGTCGTCAATGTTACCGATACCTTGGCACCCGTCGTCACCCTCAACGGTGATGCCGTAGTCAAGCTTACGGTTGGGGATTCCTGGACAGATCCCGGAGCCGCTGCCCTCGACCAAGGGGACGGTGCCACTTTTGTCGTGAGCGACCTCGCCTACGTGTCAGGGCAGATCCTCAAGACCGGTTACAAGATCGACACGACCTCCAGTGTTTACCTCAACCTTGACAACAACGGCGGCCTCCTCGCCGAAACCCCGGTCGGCACGGGTTACCTGACTACCGGCCCTGGCAATGACGCCTTCCTTTACGACAGTTCCCAGGACTTCTGGCTTGGCATCAACGACGGCACCGGCGCGGATGTGCCAGACCAGGCAGACCGTTTCCAAATCCTCTTCACCGCGGAGTTCCTTGCCCCAGTCCCAGGGGAATACGAATTCGGCATTGTCCGGCAAGACGACCAGGCCTCCATCTGGCTCGACCTCGACCGGGACGGCATTTTTGAAACCGCCGGGGACAACGGGGACGAACAGCTCCGGTCCGCCAGCCAGGGCGGTTGGGCGAGTGCTACCCTCGCTCCTGGGCCTTACCATTTTGCCGTCGCCTTCAAGGAGGGCACAGGCGGGCAATATCTGGATGTCGGCATCTCCCTGCCGGAAACCGGGAACATCCCGTACAACCGCATCAGGATCGCCCCGGTCGACAACCGGCAAAGGCTCCTTTGGGGGACGACCAAGGCTCCCCTGGACACCTCCGTCCCCGGTACCCATGCGGTTACCTACTCCTCCATGGACGCATCCGGAAATATCGGCACCGCCACCCGCACAGTCGTCATCGTCGCCGACGCCACCTTGCCCCTCATCACCCTCAACGGCGGCCTGGGGATCACCCATGAAGCCGGTACCGCATTCACGGATCCCGGCGCCACGGTCACCGCTTCCGACGGCACGGTCCTGGAAGCCGACCTCAAGAGTACGGACGCTATCGACATTAACGCCTTCGGCCAGCAAACCATTGCCTACAACTACACGGACGGCCAGGGCAAAGTCGCCGTAACCGTCACCCGCACCGTCACGGTGGTCGATACCACTGCCCCGGCCATTACCCTGAAAGCCCACGCAAGTGGCACGGAAACCGTCAACCTCACCGTAGGGGAAGCCTGGGTCGACCCGGGTATCGACATCACCGATGTTGACCAAGCCGCCTGGTTTGTCTCCAGCCGCGACTACATCCCCAACCAGCTCCACATGTACGGCTTCCTCCACGACGACTTGGCTGACCCTGTCCTCGATTTCAATAACAACGGCGGCCTCCTCCTCGAAGAGCCTGCCGGGGAACACTACTTCAAGGACGGCCCACTCGGCGCAGGTTACAATTTCGCCACCGACGCCGACTGGCGACGCATGCCCATCGGCATTACCCGCAACGATGACTTCGCTTCCTACACTACCGGCTACTTCTACGCCAAGGTGGACGGGGACTACGACTTCCGGGTCGACGGCGTGGCCGACCGCATGGGCTCCTGGCTTGACCTGGACCAGGACGGGGTTTTTGAGAGCAACGGGGATTGGGGCAACGAACGCTTGACTTGGGGGAACTCCAACAAGGCCGTCCCGCTCTTGGGCGGGCAGTACTACAAAGTGATCATCGGCCACTTCGAGTGGACGGGCGGTTCCTCCGGGCGGTTCCGGTTCACCACCCCAGCTGCTACAAGCCCCGACGGCGAAACCTTCCTCAAGCCTTCCGACCCTGCCCAAAACGGCCTCTGGTTGACAAAAGGCGATGGCCCGATCGACACCAACTTCCCCGGCACCCACACCATCACCTATTACGCCATGGACAACGCAGGACAGTTGGCTACGGCCATACGGACGGTTGTCATCACCGTGGATCCCAATTCCCCGGTTCTCACGTTGGTCGGGAATCCCGAAGTGGCAGTTGAACTCGGCAGTCCCTTCAGCGACGACGGTGTTTCCGCCGCCACCCAAGCTGGTGATCCGATCACCAACCCCACCGTTACCAAGACCGTCACCCGAAACGGGGCGGATGTGACGGATGTGGACGGTAATCTCGCCGGAACCTATGTTATCACTTACCACTTCGCCGACGACCAATCCCGCCAAGCTGTCCCTGTCGTCCGCACTGTCGTTGTCGCCGATACCACTCCGCCCGATATCACCCTCAACGGCAAGGCCACCGTCACGGTAACCCCCGGCTCAGTCTACAATGACCCTGGCGCGACCGCCCTCGATGCCATCGACGGGAATGTGGCCGTCGTCATCACCAGTTCCAACCCTGATGGACGATACGTCCCCGGCCTCCTCGCTGGCAACATGGGGGGGAACTACAGCAACCTTCCCAACCCAGGGAATGACGGGGTCGACCCACTCGGCCCGTCGAATGGCAACACTAGCGCAAAACCCCCCTGGCGGGACAACCGCACCTTCGTCTACTCCGGCGAAATCTACGATGCCGACGGGATCATCTCCTTCCGTGAGGACATCGACGACAAAATCCTCCTCCACATCGGCACCGTCGCCAATGTCCTCAACAACACCCAGGCCACCGTATCCTCCGAAAATGCCATCGACCTCGGCGAAGGAGGCTGGTTTGCCTTCGACCTCCGTATGTCCAACGGCAGCGGGACAGCCGGGGAAAGGACCGCCCCAGGTTTCGGGTACGATCCCGAAGGCGGTACCAACTACATCCCTGCATTAAATTCCGATGCGCAGACGATGGACCTTTTCCGTTACCTCGACCATCCCCAGGACTCCGTCGATACTTCCGTGGAAGGCGTCTACACCATCACCTTCACCGCGACGGATGCCGCTGGCAATGTCTCCACGGAAACACGTACCGTCAATGTCCTCGACGACTTGACCCTCCCCCTCATCACCCTTGCCGGGGAGCCGGAAGTCACTCTCGAAGCTGGCTCCCCCTTCGTCGACCCCGGCTACACAGTCGCTGACCGGAGAGGAACCACCTTCGACGCAACTGCCGTTACCCACGACAGCGCAGCGGTGGACACCTCCGCCCTCGGTATCTACACCGTGACCTACAACTTCACGTCCCCGGATGATGTGGATGCCCCGGCTGTTTACCGTAAAGTCACGGTCATCGATACGACCCCGCCGGTCATTATGCTAATCGGAGGGGAAAAG
This sequence comes from Opitutia bacterium, assembly GCA_038125285.1. Classification (GTDB taxonomy): domain Bacteria; phylum Verrucomicrobiota; class Verrucomicrobiia; order Opitutales; family JABJCN01; genus JAYPDO01. The sequence goes on along the minus strand of JAYPDO010000135.1, from coordinate 4,650 downwards.
CTTCGTATCCCTGTAGGCGACCCTTACACCGACCCTGGCTTTACTGTCACCGACAACCTCGACGCATCGCCCACAGTGGAAGTCCAGTTCGTCGCCAACGGCATCCAACCTGTCGCCCACTGGGAATTTGATGAAACCGATGGCACAACCGCCAAAGAGTTGATGAACACCCTCGACGGCACGCTCACCAACTTCCCCGGTCCCGTCGCCGACTCCTGGGTCGCGGGCAAATACGGCAACGCCCTCAGCTTCAATTCCGCCAATTCGTCATTCATGTCCGTCCCCGGTTCCGCCCTCCTCGACCTTCCGGCCTTCACCATCTCCGTCTGGATCAAGACCGACGACTACTCCCGCAACATGTTCATCTTTGAGAAAACCACGGACAACACTCTCAACTCCCAGTACAACGCCTTCTTCGAGGACACCGGCAACTTCCTTTTCCGGGTCAACGACGGTGCGGGCGGGTTTGTCACCAAGGACATCCCGTCTTCCGGGACATTCACCACTGACGTCTGGCAACACCTCGCCGTCATTTACACCGGTACCCACCAGAAGATCTACGTCGAAGGGGAGCTTCAGGCGGATGTCCAACAAGACGTCACTGTCCCCACCACTCCATCCGCCGGTGCCGCCTACATCGGTGCCTTTGCGCCTGGCGGCGGATATTATTTCCACGGCCTCCTGGACGACCTCAAAATCTACGGCCAGGAAATCCCTGCCGCCATGATCCCGGAGATCGGGAAGAAGACCGGTGTGGACACCTCTTCCGAAAACAAGGTGCCCCCCTACACCTTCTCCTACACCAGCACCGACTCCCAAGGGAACACCTCCACCCTGACCCGCCAAATCGTGGTATCCAATGACAGTACCCCGCCCGTGCTCACCCTCGTTGGCGACGTCGCAATGCAAGTCGATACCGATGCGGCCTTCCAAGATCCCGGTGCCACTGCCGACGACAATATTGACGGGGACATCACCCCCCTCGTCATCGTTTCCGGCACAGTCGATACTTCCAAGCCCGGCACCTACACCCTCACCTACAGCGTCGAAGACCTCTCCTTTAATAAGGCCACCGAACTCACCAGGACAGTCACGGTCGCCGACCCAGTCGCCACTCCCTTCGACCAATGGGTTCTCGACAACCTCTCGAGCCTCCCGGTGGACAAACAGGATCCAATGGCCGACCCCGACCACGACCGTGTCCCCAACCTCCTCGAATATGCCATCGGCGGCGACCCCGCCAAACCCGACCGCAAAGCCACCCTTCCCGAAGCCTCCTCCAACTCCGGATCCCTCCAAGTCACCTTCCTCCGTGTCAAGCCCTCCTTCGACCCCAGCCTCACCTACAAAGTGGAACTCACCCGCAAACTCAAAAGCGGCGTCTGGTCCGAAGCCGACGTCACCGTCACCGTCGATGCCGACCAGACCGGTGTCCCCGCCAACTACGAAAAGGTCACCGCCACTTCCAACACCCCCATCGCCAGCGAAACCGAAAAGCGCCAGTTCATCCGCGTCACCGTGGAAAGGTAAGGCAGAACCGCCGCAACCGGTGCGTCAAAAGGAGTGATACAGGCATTCCTGCCTGTCAGGATATCGCAACGATAAAGCCGTGAGGCTTCAAGATGGACAAGGGAATGTCGGTTCGGCACTCCCAAAAACCTTTGACCCCGCTCGTCTGAACAGGATAACCCTCTCCCCATGAACCCTTCCTCCCTCCTTCCCCTTCTCTCCTTTTCCCTCCTTCTTCCCCTCGCCGCCTCCAACGCAGCCCGCCCAAACATCATCTTCATCTTCTCCGATGACCACGCCACCCAGGCCATCAGTGCCTATGGGAGCCACCTTGCCAAAGTCGCCCCAACCCCGAACATCGACAGCATCGCACAACAAGGCATGCGCTTCGACCGCTGCATGGTCACCAACTCCATCTGCGGACCCAGCCGCGCCACCATCCTGACCGGCAAATACAGCCACCTCAACGGCTTCTACAAAAACGAGGCCACTACGTTTGACGGTTCCCAACAAACCTTCCCCAAGCTCCTTCAAAAAGCCGGCTACCAAACCGCCATCATCGGCAAGTGGCACCTCGCCAGCGATCCCACCGGCTTCGACCACTGGGAAATCCTCCCTGGACAAGGCAGTTACTACAATCCCGACTTCATAAACCCGGCTGGCCAGCACCGTGAAACCGGCTACGTCACCGACATCATCACCGGCAAGGCCAAAGACTGGCTCTGTTCCCAACGCGACAAAACCAGGCCCTTCATGCTCATGATGCAGCACAAAGCTCCCCACCGCGCCTGGGATCCCTCCCCCAAATACCTCAACCTCTTCGACGACGTAAAGATTCCCGAACCCGACACCCTCTTCGACGATTACGCAAACCGCGGAACCGCCGCCAAGGAGCAGGACATGACCATCGACAAGACCATGACCCTGGGCCGCGACCTCAAAGTCGCCGAACACGACGAAACAGGCAACCTCGGATGGCACTTCAACCGTATGACCCCGGAACAAAAGGCCCAATGGGATGCCGCCTACCAGCCCAAGAACACCGCCTTCCTAAAGGCCAACCCCCAAGGCAAGGATCTCGTCCGCTGGAAGTACCAACGGTATATGAAAGACTACCTCCGCTGCATCCGCTCCGTGGACGACAGCGTCGGCGAACTCCTCAATTACCTCGCCGACACCGGCCTCGCAGAAAACACCGTCGTCCTCTACTCCAGCGACCAAGGTTTCTATCTCGGCGAGCACGGCTGGTTCGACAAACGCTTCATGTTCGACGAATCCTACCGCACCCCGCTCCTCGTCAATTGGCCCGGCGTCACCAAGCCCGGCAGCGTCAACACCGACCTCGTCTCCAACCTCGATTTCGCCGAGACCTTCCTCGACATCGCCGGTGCCCCCAAACCCCAAGGCATGCAAGGTGCCAGCCTCCTCCCCATCCTCAACGGCAAAACCCCCTGCGATTGGCGCAAAACCCACTACTACCACTACTACGAGTACCCGGGTTGGCACATGGTCCAGCGCCACGAAGGCGTCTACGACGGACGCTACAAACTCATGAACTTCTATGACATCGAAGAATGGGAACTCTACGACCTCCAGGCCGACCCCAAGGAAATGCAAAACCAATTCGGCAAACCCCAATACGCCGAAGTCACCCAACGCCTCCGCGCCGAACTCGCCAACCTCCGCAAACAATTCCAAGTCCCCGAAAACATCAAACAAGACCTCTCCAACGTGGATATGCACTACCACTCCGCGGAAATCCGCAAACGCGGCATCGCCCGCAAAAAAGCCCAGGAAGCCAAAGCCGCCCAAAAGAAAAAGTGACTTGAACCAGTGGCCATAAAAGAGCCTTTGTTGAGTCATGCCCACTATTCTCAGAATTGGACCCTACCGCTTTTTCTTCTATTCCGCCGAGGTTAAGAGCCCGTCCATGTCCATGTAGAACGGGATAGGAACATTGCTAAATTTTGGATTCGTCCGACACGCCTTGCAAACAGTGGCGGATTCCATGCATCAGAAATTTCGGATCTGTTTAAAATTGTCGAAGAGAACGCCGATTTGATAGAAAGGTCGTGGAATGAGCACTTCACAGGTTGAAATCGAAATCCCCTCTGCACTGTCCGTAGAGTTTGGCCAGGATCATTTCGACGTCCATTTGTCGGAGGGAAGATCCTTGAAGACTCCAGTATCTTGGTTTCCTAGGCTCTTCCATGGTAGTGATTCGGAACGCAAGAACTGGCGGCTCATTGGCGGTGGGTCAGGCATTCATTGGGCAGACCTGGACGAGGATGTCAGCACCGAGGGGCTGATATTGGGGAAAAAGTCGATGGAATCCCCAAGATCGCTGGCCCAATGGCTTGCTGGGCGTCGTGGGCAACTTGAGTAATTGAAAAGACCTCTAGTGACGCTGCTTGACCAATCAATTTTACAAACGATCAAGGAGTCTTTCCTTTCTCGGGTGTCAAAAAATCAAGGGCCAGTTGCTGACCCGTTTTCTGCCAAGCGCACCAGAGTTAAATTTTGTCAAATATTGTCGCCTTCACCCAATTTTCAAAACTTCGCATCCCCAAGATTTCAACTTTACAAGAACCAGTGGACTGACCCCTTTCAGGCTCTCCTCCAACGCGCCGCGGGTTACCGTGAACTGGGGATGCTGGTCGATGCCCACGACGAGGTGGAGCGCACACTGTTGGAAGACAGGTTCTGCCGTGAAGTCTTGGTAGAGCGTTTGCTGATCTACGATAAGATGGAGCAATGGGATCTTGTGGCCGGTGTTGCGCGGCAACTGGCTGCGGATCATCCTGACGAGCCGGATTGGTGGATCCAGTGGGCTTATGGCACACGCTTGCACAAGGGACTGGAAGAAGGCATTGCCATCCTTGTGGACGCGAAGAAGCGGTTTCCCGACCATCCCACGGTCACGCTGTACCTCGGATGCTACAACTGCGCCAACGGTAACGTGGAGACGGCCAGGGGATTGGTTACGGAGGCCATCAAGTTGGACAAGTCGCTCCAGAAGGCGGCTATTGAGGATGAGGACTTGGCGGTCTTGTGGGGTTTGGGTTAGAAACTATTTAAGCAAGTAAGCACTGCCATCATTGTCGATTCTAATCCAACGGCTACGCTTCGCATCGTACCACA
>JAYPDO010000134.1:10130-12161 GCA_038125285.1 Opitutia bacterium | reverse complement strand
ACTGCCGAAAGCTTTGTCGGCAAAGTCAAAGTAAACACCACCCTCGGCCAAGGCAGCACTAACTCCTTCACCTGGGCGAAGGACGTCAAACAGCCCAAGGAGAAAGAGTGATCCCAAAACTTTGTCTGCCCCTAATTAGACAGACATACCGAGAACCTCGAAGGCAAGCTTCCGCTCCTCCAGCAACTCGTCGTTGGAAGCCGCGATCTGAGCCTTGGCGTAGTCGTTGTGCTTGATGCCTTCGACGACACGCCAATTTCCAATCGCATCGACCTTGATGGGCAAGGAAGTGATGATCCCAGGAGGGGTTCCGTACTCTCCCTTGGAGACTACACATACGCTGTGGAAAGTGCCATGGGTTGGGTTGGTAAGATCCCGGACGGTATCCACCACGGCATTGGCCGCCGAGGCCGCCGAGGATGCCCCACGGGCTTCGATGATCGCCTTGCCGCGCTGCCCCACTGTGGGGACGAAGGTGCCTTTGAGCCAGGCTTCGTCCGTGATCACATCCGTAGCCTTTTGCCGGCCGATCCGGGCATTGTAAAAATCAGGGAACATCGTGGGGCTATGGTTGCCCCAGACCGCCAGGTCAGCCACGTCCTTGACTGGGACGCCCGCCTTCTGTGCAAGCTGGGTCATGGCACGGTTTTCATCCAGGCGGGTCATGGCAAAGAACTGGTTATCCGGGATGTCTGGCGCACTCTTCATGGCGATGAGGCAATTGGTATTGCAGGGGTTGCCCACAACAAGGGTACGGCAGCTCTTCTTGGCGTGGTTGTTGATCGCCTGGCCTTGGCCGACAAAGATCTTCCCGTTGATGCTAAGGAGGTCCGCCCGCTCCATCCCCTGTTTCCGTGGCACAGAGCCGACCAGCAACGCCCAGTCACAATCCCGGAAGCCGACGGACAGATCCGAAGTCTGGACAATCTCGGTAATGAGGGGGAACGCACAGTCGTCCAACTCCATCGCCACGCCCCGGAGTGCGTTCATCCCCGGCTCGATCTCAACCAAGTTCAGGGCGACAGGTTGGTCTGTGCCGAACATTTGCCCTGAGGCGATGCGGAAAAGCAAAGCGTAGCCGATGTTCCCGGCCGCGCCGGTGATGGCTACCCGGATTGGGTCTTTTTGTTTGAGCATGGTTTGGGAAGGGTTTGGGAATCGGTCTGATACGTCCTATATGACCTGTAGGACTTATAGTTTCTGCATGATCATGTCCGTGATCTGCTGGACGAGGGCTTCGTCCACTTCTCCGGTAGGCGCCGGATCCAACTGGCAAGAACAGGCAGGGGGCTGGGTTTGGACGGTGTACTCCCCGGCATCGCAAAGCTGGCATTCCTGGAGTTCGTCCAGGCGGTGGTCGGGCATCCCGAGCTTGTGGCGGATTTGGATCAGCTCCTTGAGCTTGTCCGGACCGTACTGCTTGGGGCCGCCGATTTGCATGGTCACGGTTACAGCATGGCAAAAGGCGTCGGTATTTTCCATCTTCCAATAAGCGTCCTCCACATCCTTGCCCCAGCAGATGACGCCGTGGTTTTGCATGAGGATCGACTGGTGCCTGGTAGCGAGTTGACCAACCTCCTTTGCATTTTCAGGGGTTCCGGGGGTTTGGTAGCTGGCAAAGCCGATTTCGCCGAGGAAGACTTCAGGCTCAGGGATCAAGCAGGCGGGAGGCGTCACCCCGGCGACGGCGAATGCGGTGGCGTAGATAGGGTGGGCATGGACGCAGGACTTGGCCTTGGGCTCATGCTTCATGATGCCCAGGTGGGTATTCACCTCGGAGGTGCGGGGTCGGGTCCCGGCAACTTGGTTGCCGTCCAGGTCGACCATGCAAATGTCGTCCACGGTCATGAAACCCTTGGAGATGAGGGTCGGCGTGCACAGGACCAGGTTGTCCCCAACCCTGACGGTAATATTGCCGCCGTTGCCATCGACATAGCCTTTGTTCCAAATCCGTTGGCCGATGTCGCAGATGCGCTGCTTGAGGGCAGTGATGTCCTCTGAATAAAAGAAGGCTTCCAGCTCTGCGGCGGA
>JAYPDO010000134.1:5728-10120 GCA_038125285.1 Opitutia bacterium | reverse complement strand
TATTCGTAGTTCGGGAGGACGGGGCTGTGGATTTTTGGGGCTCCGGAAGCATTGGCCGGGGTGGCGGCTTCCTTTACTGTCCCAGGCTTGGCGTTGTGCTTCCTGAGGATATCCATCGCCATGGGGGAAAAGCGTGCGCAAGCAGGAAGGGCGTTCAGGTCTTTGCCCGCCTTGACAAGGTTTTCCAGGTCTTTGGCCGTATAGAGTTTGCTCATGGGTATTTCAGTTATGTATTATTGGAAATTTCAGGCCGGGTGGGCGTAGTGGATGCGGTCCAGGAGGGCTACGTTGATGGCGTCGATCGGGATCGGGTGGTCGAAGGGTTGGGTCGCTTCGGCACCTTCCACATAGAGGATTTCGTCGCCAAGGCCAGCTCCAAGGTTGTCGTAAACCACCGGGGAAGATTCCCTGGAGATGCCGGAGGGGTTCCGTCCGTCCAGCTCCTCGGCACCCATCGGGGAAACCAGGAGCCAGCGTGCACCCCGGAAGGCAGGATCCCCTGCATGGAGCGTGACTTTTCCTACGACTTTACCTGGTTTCATGGGGATTTTGTCTGGGTTAGTCGACCAAACCGATAATCTGGTTACGGATCGGCGAAGTGTCGTCGTGGACGGTATTCTGGGACCAGGAACCATCCGTGGTGATGAAAACCAGGGCGTGCATCCCGGCGCCAAGCGGGTCGATCGCTGCGATCGGGGAGCCTGTCGCCACGCCTTCTTTGTCCACGGGGGTGCAAAGGGCAATTTTCTGTCCCCTGAGGCTGGGATGGCAAACCGTACTGACGGCATGCCCGTCTACCCGGGCGTGGATCATACGATATTCAATTGTTCCACCAGGGCGCAGCGGCGGAAACGGGTGAAGGTCTTGGGAGTGGAGATGCCCTCTCCGGTCGTGGTGGCTATGGAGAAGCTGATGTAGCCTTCGCCGCCAATCCCGAGACCGGCGACACAGGGGCCGTTTTTGACGAACAGGGTTGTGTCCATGGCCTTCCCCATCTCCGTCATGTGCGCGACATTCAGGGTGTGAACCATAGCGGAATGCTTGTAGCCATGCTCGGACTCCTTGGCCATGCGGACGGCATCGCCGAAACACTTGGCGCGGATGATGGGTAGCAGAGGCATCATTTGTTCCTCGATGACAAAGAGGTCGTCTTCCGCAGTCTCCGCGATGAGCATCGGGGTATCTGGGGCAACGTTAAGGCCGGCGATTTTGGCAAGTTTAGCAGCATCCGCGCCTACGAATTCACGGTTCAGCACGGGATGGGAACACCCGCCTCCATCTTCCTTGAAAGTGAAGACTTCCTTTTTTATCGCCTCCAGTTGGGTAGGAGTAAGGAGAGCCGCACCATTGGCGACAAGGGAGTCGAGGGTCTTGGTGTAGCTGTCGCCGACAGCGAAAATCTGTTTTTCACCGATGCAAAGGAGGTTATTGTCGAAACCACCGCCCAGGATGATATCCCGTGCCACTTTTCCGTAGTCAAGGCCATCGGAGTCATCAACGACAACAGGAGGGTTGCCGGGTCCGGCGCAGATCGCGCGTTTTCCGGTCTTCATCGCAGCATCGACCACGGCGGGGCCACCAGTGATGCAAAGGAGGGAAACTTCGGGTGCAGCGCATAATTCGTTGAAGGACTCGATGGAGGGCTTTTCAACCGTACAGACCAAGTTGCTGATCCCGAGTTCCGAATGGATCGCCTCATTAAATTCATGGATGGCCAAGGCCGCGCAGGCCGCGCCACCGGGGTGCGGGTTGAAAACCACAGCATTTCCAGCCGCCACCATGTTGACGATGTTTCCTGCGATTGTAGGGACGGAGTGGGTGACCGGGGTAATACTCCCGATAACTCCCCAAGGGGCATACTCTTCCAAAGTGATCCCTGCGTCCCCGCTCATGCCATAGGGATTTAGGAATTCTGTGCCGAGGACGTTCCGGATGCCATAAAGTTTGGCAATCTTATGGTCCAGGCGACCGATCTTGGTCTCATCGAACTCGATCTTGCCCCAACGTTCGGCATTGGCCTCACAGAGGGTTTTCACGATATCGACTACCTTTGCCCGGGCAGCCCAACCTTTTTTGCGGAGTTGTTCAAAACCTCCGCGGGCGGCCTTGGCGGCACTACCAGCATCTTGGAAAACCCCATGGCGGGTAGGTTTGGAAGGGGTGGCGACCGTGGCATTGCCCGCCTGGAGCCTGGCAAGCACTTCGGTGACGACATCCCGGATGGCGGCTTCTGAAATTTGGGCCATTTACAATCCTTTCGGGTATAGGGGCGAGGTGGGGTAGTTAAGAATTTTTGGCTTCTTAGGTACTCTGGCCTTGAACAGACACAGTATCATCCAATCCGACGATAGCAGCGTCTACCGGCATGCTTTTAAGCCCTTGGTCTTGCCTAGCGGAACTGCCTTGGGCAAACATAACCATCTCGCCCTCCCCTGCCCCGAGGGTGTCGACACAGACAATCGTGTTGCTGCCGGGTTTGAAACGAGCCGGATCATCAGGATCTACCAACATCGGGCGCACCAAGAGGAGTTTCCGCCCGGTCATGCTTTCGTCCTTCTTGGTAGAAACCACCGAACCTATGACTTTAGCCAAGTACATCCCAAAAACTTACTTCTTGCCCTTGGGGGCGGAGGGAAGGACGCTCTCGGTATCTTCGTGCGGACGGGCGATCACATGGGCACTGACCACTTCGCCATGCTGGCTGGCGGCTTCGGCACCCGCTTCGATCCCGGCCTTCACGGCAGCGACATCGCCGCGGAAAACGGAGCTGACCAAGGCACTGCCGACACCGCGCATCGGGCCGGCCAACTCGATATTGGCTGCCTTGAGGGCTGCGTCCGTACCTTGTACGAGGGAGATAAGACCTTTGGTCTCGAGGATTCCAACTGCTTGAATGCTCATTTTGGATATTTCTTTCTTAGGTGGGTTTTTGGTTTCTATGGAAGGATTGCCAGTCCCGGAAGGTTTCTTCGTCACTTCGGAAGATTAATCCCCGGAATTAACTGGTGATAAAGGGTTCATGTAGAAGGGATATTCATGCTTGGAGCTTACGGTACACTTCCCGGGCGATGACCAGTTCTTCGTTGGCCGGGATGACCAGGACTTTTACCGGGGAGTCCGGCGTACTGATAATTCCCTCTGCACCCCGGATGGTACGGGAGTTGGCTTCGGGGTCGACCTTAATGCCAAGGCCTTCCAGCCCGGAACAGACCCGAACGCGAAGATCAGTACGGTTCTCACCGATTCCAGCGGTAAAGCAGAGGGCTTCGGCACCCCCCATCTTAAAGTGGAACGAGCCGAGCCAATGCCGGATGCTGTCAACCAGTACATCCAAAGCAAGGCCTGCCCCGGTGTTACCGGCTTCCAACGATTCGGCGATGTCGCGTACATCGTTGCTCACGCCAGAGAGGCCAAGAAGGCCACCCTCCTTGGTAAGTTGGTGCTCGATTTCATCCACACCCAGCCCTTTCATTTTCATCACGTAAGGAATGGCCATGGAATCAAGGTCACCGACGCGGTTGTTCTGGGGAAGCCCGCTTTGGGGGCTGAAGCCCATGCTCGAGCCGATCGCCACGCTGTTCTGGATACCCACAACCGAACTACTCCCGCCCAAATGACAGGACAAGATCCGGAGGGGCGGACCATCGTATTCCCCTGGGCCATCAATATAGAGGCGTTTGGCACGGTTGGCCAAGGCTTCATTGCCGAGGAGTTCGGCGGTACGCTCGGAGATGAACTTATGGCTTGCACCATGGAAGCCATACCTACGGATCCCGAGATCACGCCAGAATTGCGGGATGGCGTACTCTGACGCCCCAGGGGTTACCCATTGGAAGAATGCCGTCTCGAACAAGGCGATCCGCCGGACATTGGGTAGTTTTTCACGGAAACAGCGGATACCCTCGGCGTAAGCAGGGTTGTGGGCTGGGGCGACTTCCTTAAAGCCATCTAACGCAGCCATCACCTTATCATCAGCCTCCACACAACCACTGATGCCTTTCCCCAGAACTGTCTTGAAGCCAACTGCGTCCAAGTCTTCCCCGGATTCCTGCAAATGCCCCTCCGACGCCAACACCTTGAGCATGTCCGTAATACACTCAGTGTAGTCCGAAACCCGCTCATACCCGCCATTGGCAAGCAACTCCGGCGAATTCTCCGATTCCATGGAGAAAAGTCGGTACTTGAACGAGGTCGAACCCAGGTTGGCAACAAGGATCTTCACGCAAAAAGGGGTCAGTCCACTGTTCTTTAATTTTTCACCAGGACGAACTTTACCCGATCCAGGATCCGAGTTTGCCGAGGTCGTCATGGGGGCGCGGGATGACCTGTACGGAAAGGACTTCGCCCACTGAACCGGCAGCTTCCGCGCCAGCCTCGACAGCAGCCTTTACT
>JAYPDO010000134.1:446-5691 GCA_038125285.1 Opitutia bacterium | reverse complement strand
AAAAACCCGGTAACGATGCCACTACCGATTTTTTCCCATCCGTTCATGGTGACATCGGCGGATTTCAGCGCGGCGTCACTGGCTTCGATAAGGCTGATAAGCCCCTTACATTCGATCATTCCAATTGCTTGTTTGGCCATGGTATTGGTCTCCTATTCTAAATTTTGTGGTTGGAATCAGACCCCGAAGTACTTGAGGAGGTCATCATGAGGACGGGCGATAACGTGGGAGCCGACAAGCTCGCCAACACTGGAGGCAGCTTGGGCACCGGCATCGACGGCTGCTTTGACACTGCCGACGTCCCCTTTGACCATGACGGTGAGGAACCCCCCTCCGATTTGTATTTGTTTAACAAGGCTGACAGAAGCCGCCTTGGCCATGGCGTCACTGGCCTCAATGGAGCCCGTGACACCCTTCGTTTCGACTAAGCCGATTGATTCACTCATGATTGTATATTTGTTAGGGTTTTTCTTTGGTTGAAGGTTCTAAATAAATTCTACGTAATCTTATAATTTAATGAGCTCAGCCTTGGTTTCAGGAGAGAAGCCACAAGCATTGCCCTCATCGGTATCAATATGGACTTCTAATTTAAAGGAAGGATCTACCCGGACAAAAATTTTGTCGAAAGTCACCCCAAGGGCTCCCCCGATGCGCAGTTTCATAAAAGACTTGTTTGGAACGCCATAAAACTCGGCGTCTTCAGGAGCCATGTGGACATGGGGAGCCGCACGGATCACACCCTCTTGCATCTCAAGGAAGCCAGCGGGTCCCATCAACATGCATCCAGGAGTACCAGCGATGTCACCAGAATTGCGAACTGGTATTCGGAAACCCATTGAAATGGCGTCGGTATTGGCGAGTTCGACTTGGTCAAAATCACGGCATGGCCCGAGGATCCTTAAATTGGAAATCACCCGGCTGCGCGGGCCAATCAGAGTAACGGCCTCCTCCGCAGCATACTGCCCCTCTTGGTAAAGCCACTTTTTGGGGGTCAACTGATGACCCTTCCCAAAAAGAACTTCGACAGATGCTTGGGATAGATGGCAATGCCGGGCACTGATGTTGACCAATAAGGGATTCGGGGCAGTTTTACCCGAAGTGGGTGCGGTGGCTGGGCTGAGGCGTTGCAGGCTGGCGCGTACTAATTTTTCGACTTGAGCCCTGCTGATGCTTGGATTGGCCATAATGAAAATGTTGGCTTTTGTGGGTTTTTCAACGCAAGTCCCACAATTCCGGGCAGGATGTCAACATATTCTTGCAAGTTTCCCAAATTTTTCCAAAAATCTCCCGCATGCTTGCCTCGGAACGCCACCAAAAAATCCTCTCCCTCCTGGAGGAAAGGGGATCAGTCAGGACCATCGACCTAGCTGGTGAGTTCGAAGTTACGGACGAAACCATCCGTCGAGACCTCCAAATCCTTGCCGACAACCACTTAATTTCCCGAGTACACGGGGGCGCGAGCAGCCTTGTGGGGGTTCGTTTGTTACAATCATACGCGGAGCGTAGCACAATCCATGTAGGGCAAAAGACGGCCATTGCCCAAGCCGCCTTGGAGTGGATCCTTCCCGACCAAACCTATGCCTTCGACAGCAGCACAACGGCCTTCGAACTCGTCCGTGCACTCCCCGACATGGATTTTCGGGTCGTGACCAATGCCTACGCCGTCCTCGACCAATTGGTTCGCAAGGAAAATGTGGAACTGATCTCCACGGGAGGCCGCTACCATCCCAAGACCCAAACTTTCAACGGCCCGGAAAGCGTGGCCACCATACGCCGACACAACATCAATACCGCCTTTGTCTCCTGCATCGGCCTCGATTCCTTGCGCGGCGCAAGCGAAGGCTTTGAAGCCCAGGCCGGTTTCAAAGAAATCTTGGTGAAAATCAGCGAAAAAGTCGTCCTCCTGGTCGACTCCTCCAAGCTCGCCAAGCGCTCCGAGTACTTCTTCGCAGAACTTCAAAACTTCAATTACATCATTACCGATGAAGGCGCAGACCCAGCCTTTGTCGATGGATTGCGAAAGTATGGCTGTAAGGTAACCGTGGCCGCCGTCAAGTAGGTTGGCCTTCCAAGGCCGACATTTTGATGCGCCTTGACATCAAATTTTGGTGACTAATGATGCTACTATGAGAACCACGCTAACAATTGATGACGATTTATCTAATTCGATAGAGAAATACAGGGAATCCAATGGTTTGAAATTCCGCGAAACCATCAACCAACTGTTAAGGGCTGGATTGGAGTCCAAGTCGAAACCAGTGACCTCCAAACCTTTCAAGGGACCAGTATCGAATTCCAAATTATTACCCGGCATTGATCCCAACCATTTGAACCGGATAGTGGACGAGCTAGAAATCGAGGATTATCTTCAAAAGCACAAATGATCCTACCGGACATCAATTTGCTTCTGTATGCCTCATTTACAGAATACCAGGAGCACCAGAAATCAAAAGCCTGGTGGGATGGGGTTCTATCCAGCCCGGTGCCAACCAAGCTCGGACATGTTGTAATCCTGGGCTTCTTGAGGCTTTCAACAAACCCAAGGATTTATAAGACGCCATATTCAATGGATGAGGCCGTGGACATAGTGGAAAGTTGGCTGGACCAACCCAACACGGAGCTCCTTTGTCCATCATCGGGGCATTGGGGCAATATGAAATCTATGTTGGCGGTTTCTGGAGTCATGGGCAATTTGGCGACAGACGCCCATATCGCAGCATTGGCGTTGGACTACGGATTGACCATTTACAGCAATGACACGGATTTCCATAGGTTCCCAGGGGTCAGGGTGGTGAACCCGCTTGCGTAAAAGTTACCCAACCAGACTAAGGAACCTTCGGTAGGCCAGCTCCCAGTCCTCAGCATCTTGCGGTTCATAGGTCTCGACATCCATGGAGTTGCGGATGATGCGGCGTGCTTCAGCAAGGTCTTGAATATGCCCTAGGGCAATGGCCTGTACGACGATATTTCCGAGGGCAGTCGCTTCGGTCGGACCCGCGATAACCTGCCTGCCAGTGGCATTTGCTGCGAGTTGGTTAAGGAGCTTGTTTTGGCTGCCGCCGCCGACGATGTGGAGCTTCGTAATTGTTTTCCCTGTAAGCTCCTCGGCTTCGGCCAGGTGGCTCCGGTAGACCAAGGCTAAGCTCTCCAGCGCACAGCGGACAAACTGGCCAGGAGATTGAGGAACAGGCTGGCCAGTCTCCTGGCAAAACCCAGAAATGCTATCAAGCATGCTGTCCGGACTGAAAAACCTTTGGTCATCAGGGTTGATTAGGGAACGGAAGGGTTCTGCTTCGACTGCCATCTGCGTGAGGGTGGCATAATCATAGGAAGTCCCTTGTTTTTCCCAATTCCTCCTACACTCCTGGACAATCCAGAGCCCGATAATGTTCCTGAGCAAACGGATAGTATTCCCGTGCCCAATCTCATTGGTGTAGTTCAACTCACGGGAACGCTCGCTGATGATTGGTTTGTCCAGTTCCACGCCGATAAGGCTCCAAGTTCCGGAACTCAGGTAAGCCCAATCCTGCCCTTCTGCAGGGACTGCAGCAACGGCAGCCCCAGTGTCATGGCTACATGTGGCAACGACTTGTATCTCCCCCAGCCCTGTCTCTTTGGCGAGGGCAGCTTTCAGTTTACCAAGCAATGTCCCGGACTCGACCAGCGGGGCAAATTGATCCGGGCGAATATTTGCAGCAGCCAACAGCTTTTCCGACCAGGCTGAAGTCTTTGGATTGTACATGGAAGTCGTGCTGGCCATGGAAATCTCCGAGCGCGCCTCGCCACAAAGCAGATAATTGAAAGCATCCCCCAAGGGCAGAATGGTTTTGGCCGCCTTAAGCCGACCGGGTGTTTCCGCCCCTAGCTGGTACAAGGTGTTGAAATTCAAGAATTGGATCCCGCTTTCTTCGTAGACTTCCTCCCAGGGTAATTTGGAAAAGACAAGATCCACCCCTCGCTGGTTCCGTTTGTCCCGGTAACAATGGGTTGGAGCCATAATCTCGCCCTTGTCATCCAGCATGATGTAGTCCACACCCCAGCCATCCACAGAGATACTAGATATAGGAAAACCCTTCTCCGCAGAGATTTTCAACGCTTTGCGCACCTCCCCCCAAAGGGCATCAATATTCCAACTCAAGCACTCGCTGCTTTCAATCGGGATATTCGGGAACCGATGCAATTCCTCCAACTCCAGCGTTCCCCCATCCCTAAGGGTTCCGAGAATCAAACGGCCGCTTTCGGCACCGAAGTCACAGGCAAGGTAATGTGTAGCCATCCATCTAGATTGAAAAGATTTTAGAAACCATTCCAGAAGATTTTAGGGGTCAGTCGAAGACTTTCGACATGTGTTTCCATTTTATAACTTTTTGAGGCAAGTCCTTATCGGCAACCTTAGAAAATCGCCTGATGACTTGGCTGACGTTTGTCGCAGTCTTCAGGGACAACTTATCTGCAATCCAACTTTGAGAAACTGAGGTTTCCCTCCAAATCCGCCATGCGAGGGAAGCTTTTTTCTCATCCCCCCGCCTAGCCTGCAGCAATTCCTGTGCATTGATTTTGTAGTATGAGCAAGCTTCGTCGAACAGCTCCATCGCGCGTGCAGTTCCATGATCCTTTAGGAGTTGGCTCGATTGATAATCATGGTTGGAATGAATAAGGGCACTTGCCCCAAACATAGCCAACATCTTTTCCTTGAATTGTTGCGAGCCCCAGTACCACCCCCTCCTGAGTGTGCTTTGTAAATTTTGCCCATTGGTTTCCACCAATCCAGCTTGCTTGCCTTCAGCTGCAGCAATCCCGTCTAGCCTACGGATATATTCCCGCCTTCCAGTAGCATTGTCGTCCAACCCAACCATCGCCAACCCCTCTTTGCATGCCATCCATCCAAGCCTCTTTGAACTTGGGATTGCATAGCCCTTGGACAGACTGCACCATGGGTAATCCATGGAACTGGTGCTCACCCCATCAACAACTCCAGCCCTCGCTGGGTTCAAGTGGATGTAATCCACCAAAGTTGCCAAGTAGTTCCCACCTGCGCCTGCATTGGAATTTCCCATTGCATCGACAAGAATGGATTTGTATCGATCGCCGAAGAGCCGGCCCCAACGCCGGTTTCGGACATTGATGCGCCTAGTGAAAGTATTTTGAAACCACTTCATCCCATCGACCAAATTCCCTTCCGGCGTCCTTGCTGCAATATGATAATGGTTGTCCAACAAGACCCAAGCAAAGAGTTCCCACCCAA
>JAYPDO010000134.1:0-436 GCA_038125285.1 Opitutia bacterium | reverse complement strand
ATTTTATAGAACCCTTATGTCAAGAGTCTTCGACTGACCCCAAATCTCCCAACCATGCTTTACACACAGCCCGCCCAAAGTATCGATGAACAACTGCCTGTCTTTGTCACTGAAAACAATCGCTTCACGTCTGTTCCCTCTCGCCAGGATGTGGTAAACTGCATTCGGGTATTCAATCCTAGGACTCCTTGCCATGAAAAAAGACAATTTTATAGAACCCTTATGTCAAGAGTCTTCGACTGACCCCTAATCCCACGCACTCTCGGCACCAAAGTCACAGGCAAGGTAATGTGTAGCCATGCCGGTTAGGTTGGAGGGATTTTCACGTGAAATCGAGACAAATCCTAGAATAAAAAAAGCTGTAGGAACTAAATCCTACAGCTTTAAAGAAATTGATAACTAATTGTATGAAATACCGTTATGCTTGCTCTTGCTT
>JAYPDO010000133.1:0-12260 GCA_038125285.1 Opitutia bacterium | reverse complement strand
TGATGGTGATGGTATATTTGATGGCGGAGTAGGTCGTGCCGTCGTGGACTTCGTATTGGAAGGTGGCGTAAGGGGAGCCACTGAAATTGGCCTGGGGCTGAAAAGTTAGTTTGGTGATGTCGGCGGCGGCGACGATGTCATCATCCACAACGGCGGTTTCCGTGCCGTTTAGGGTGCCACTGCTGTCCGAATCGACCCAGAGGGTGCCGGCGGTTGCTGCTTGGAGGCGGAGTTGGGTGAGGGGGCTGCCTTCGACATCGGTGTAGGCGAAGTTGCTGGAAAGGAAGGTGAGTTTGGTGTCCTCGTCCTTGGTTATGGAAGCACTGGTGGAGGTCGGGGCGTCGTTGACCGGGTTGACGTTGATGGTCATGGTGTACTCAAGGGTACTGTAACCAAAGCTGTCGTGGACTTTGAACTTGAAGGTGGCGTAAGGGGTGTTGAAGGCGTTTGCGGCGGGCTTGAATTTGAGCTTTACGATTTCAGCGACAGTAACATCCGTGGGTGAGGTGATGGTGGCTTCCGCACCATTGACCGTGCCGTCGCTATCGGAATCGACCCACAGGGTACCGGCGGTGGCGGCCTGGATCTCGACCTTGGTCATGGCGACGCCTTCGACGTCGGAGTAGGGGAATTCGCCGAGGGCGAAGGTGTGGGTGGTGTCCTCGTTGATGGTGATGCTGCTGTCGACGGAGGTTGCGAGGTCGTTGACGTCGGTGACGTTGATGGTCATGGTCTCTTTGGAGGGGCTATAGAGGGAGCCGTCACTAACCTCGAAATCGAAGGTGGCGTAAGGCGAGCCGGAGGCGTTGGAAGCTGCCAGGAACTTTAGCTTGGTGAGGTTGGCCGCAGTTACTTCCTCATTGTTGGCAACGGCGGTTTCCCCGTTATTGAGGATGCCATCGCCATCGGTATCGACCCAGAGGACGCCAACCGTGACAGCCTGTAGGCGGACTTTGCCAAGGGGGTTCCCTTCTGTGTCAGTATAGGGGAAGTCAGGAACGGCGAAAGCCCGGGCGGTGTCCTCGGTGGCGGTGACGGTCTTGTCGGCGGTGGTCGGGGCATCGTTCACCGCTGTGACGTTGATGGTCATGGTGCCGGAGGCCGTGGAGTAGGCGGCACCGTCATGGACATTGAAAGTGAAAGTGGTGTAGGGGCTACCGTTGCCGTTGGCAGCGGTAAGGTATTTGAGTTTTACGATGTCGGCCTGGAGGACTACCTGGTTGGCAACAACGGCGGTTTCCGTGTCGTTCAGGAGGTCGTTGCTGTCGAGGTCTACCCATAGGGTGCCATTGGCGGGAGGCTGGACACGGATTTGGGCAAGGGGGGTACTCTCAATGTCGGTGTAGGGGAAATTTGCGTCTGCGAAAGCGAAGGTAGTGTCCTCAGTGGCGGTGACGGAACTGATAGCAGTCGTTGGGGGGTCGTTCACCGCTGTGACATCAAAGGTGAAAGTGTAGGAGGAGGTGGAGTAAACCGTACCGTCATGGACCTTAAACTTGAAGTTGGCGTAGCCGGTACCATTTCCGTTGGCAGCCGGGGCATACATGATAAGGTGGAACTGGTTGAGGGGCACCTCGGTATTGACGGCCAAATTGGTCTCGGAGTTATTCAGGGTGCCGCTGGAGTCAGCGTCCACCCAGAGGGTGCCTGCGGAGACGACCTGGGTTATTTGGATTTTCGTGATCTGGTTGCCTTCGAGGTCGGTGAAGGCGAACATGGATTGGTCCAGGGTAATGGTGGAATCTTCGTTAAGAGTCTCGGTATTATTGGCGGAGGTAGGGGCATCGTTGACCGGGTTGACATCGAAAAGCATGGTCTTAACGCTCGCATCGTAGCTACCATTTTCATTGGCCTTCACCTCGAATTGGAAGCTCGCGTAGGAGTCGCCGTTTTCGTCGGCATCGGGCTTGAATTTCAGCTTGGTAACGTCCGTATCTTCCACCACTTGGTTGTTGGCTACCTGGGTTTCCGCGCCGTTCAGGGTGCCATCGCTGTCCGAATCAACCCAGAGGGTGCCCTTGGTAACGGCCTGGAGGCGGACCTTGTCTAGGGTGCCTGAAGCGAGTTGGGATTCGAAGTCCTCTAAAATAAATATATATGTGGTGTCTTCCTGGATAGTGATGTTCTGGGAAGAGACGTCGATCTGGATGCTGCTGACGTTCCCGTAGTCCGTACCATCGAAGACTTGGAACTGGAAGGAGGCGTAGTTGCTGCCGTTCTCGTTGGTAAGGGGCTTGTAGGTGAGTTTGGGGATGTTGGCTGTAATGATCTCATGGTTGGAGCCGACGGTGCTTTCGCCGCCATCGACAACGCCGTCAAGGTCGTCGTCAATCCAGAGTGTGCCTTTGGTGACAGGCTGGATTTTGATCTTGGTCATGACGTCCCCTTCCACGTCATAGAAAGTGAAGTCCAGGGAGTTGAATGCACGTGTGCTGTCCTGGGCGACCTCGACGATGTTGTTCGTGCTGATGGGGGCATCGTTTATGGCGTTGAGGTTTATGGTCATGGTGTTGGCCGGGGCCGAAAAGTCCGTACCATCATGCACTTCGAAATCAAAGGTTGCGTAGGCAGGGCCGTTGGCGTGGGCAACACCGAGGTACTTGAGTTTGGAGATGTCGGCGGAAGGGACGAGGGTGTTGTTGGTCACCTTGGTTTCGGCACCATTGACCGTACCGTCATTGTCCGTGTCCATCCAGAGAGTGCCGAGGCTGACGGCATCGATGCGGAGTTGGTTGAGGAGGGAGCCTTCATTGTCTGAGTAAGGGAAGTCCGATACCTTGAAGGCGTAGGCCACATCCTCACTCCCCGTTACGGAACTGTCAGAGGTGACGGGTTTGTCGTTTAGGGCGGTGACGTCGATGGTTAAGGTATTAAAAGTGGAGGCAAGGACGGTACCATCGTGGACTTTAAACTGGAAGGTGGCGTACGGGGAGCCTGTTTCGTCCGCGACAGGGAGGAACTTGAGTTTGGTGATGTTGGCCAGGAGGACTTCGTCGTTGGAAATGACAATGGCCTCGGCGCCGTTGACTTGACCATTGCTGTCGGAATCGACCCAGAATGTCCCTTTAGTGGCGGGCTGGAGCTGGATTTTGACAAGCGTGTCGCCGTCCACGTCGGTAATAGGAAAGTCTGTGGTGGTAAAGGTGTAGGCGGTGTCCTCTGCCGTGGTGACGGTCTTGTCCGAAGAAGTAGGGGCGTCATTGACGGGGTTGAGATTGATTGTCAATGTCCCGGAAGTTGTGCTGTACTGGGTGCCGTCGTGGACATCGAAGTTAAAGGTGGCGTAGGGGCTCCCGTTAGCGTCAGCCGCGCCTTTAAATTTTAATTTAGTGACGTCAGTGACAGGAAGAACGGTGTTGGCCGTGACAACGGGTTCGTTTTGACTGCCGTCCTGGTCCGTGTCGATCCAGAGGGTACCTGCTGTGACGTTTTGAAGCCGGTATTGGGTAAGAGCGTCCCCGTCGTCATCAGCGTAAGGGAAGTCGGCAGCTTGGAACACATAAACTGTGTCTTCGTTGGCCGTGATGCTGTTATTAGCGGTGGTGGGGGTGTCATTCACGGCCGTTACATCAATGGTGATCAAGCCACTGGCAGCGCTGAACTGGGTGCCGTCATGGACTTTGAACGAGAAGGTGGCGTAGGGGGAACCGGAGGCATTGGCAGCACCCTTAAACTTCAATTTTGTAAAGTTGGCAACGGTGACTGTGTCATTGCTGGCAACTACAGCTTCCGCACCGTTGAGGGTGCCGTTTCCGTCCAAATCGACCCATAGCTGGCCGGCGGTGGCGGGCTGGAGCTGGATGCTCGAAATGGAATCGCCGTCGATGTCTGCGAAGGTGAAGTCGGCGGTTTTGAAAACGTAAACAGCATCCTCGGCGACCGTGACGGTTTGGTTCCCAGTGGTCGGGGCGTCGTTGACAGCATTGACGTTGATGGTGATGGTGTAAAGGGAGGTGCTGAAGAGTGTGCCGTCGTGAACCTCGAATTGGAAGGTGGCATAAGGGCTGCCATTGCCGTCGGCGACAGGTTTGAAGGTGAGCTTGGTAATGTTAGCAGCAAGGACTTCATTGTTAGCGGTTACTTCCGCTTCGGCCCCGTTGACCGAACCATTGCTATCGGAGTCCACCCAGAGGGTTCCCATGGTAACGGCCTGCAGCCGTACCTTGTTGAAGGAGTCCCCGTCCACATCCACAAAGCCGAAATCTGCCGCGGAGAAGACTTTGGAGACGTCCTCGTTGGTCGCCACGGTTTTGTTCGCGGCGGTCGGGGCGTCGTTTAGGGCCGACACATTGAATGTAAAGGTGGATTTCGAAGCGGCGTAGGCCGTACCGTCATTGACCTCGAACTGGAGTGTGGCGTAGGGCGGGCTGCCGCCGTCGTTTTCGTTCAGGCTGTTGACATATTTCAACTTAGTGATATTTGCTGAGGCGACGATAACATTATTCCCGATCGCGGCTTCGACACCGTTGCGGGTCCCGCTGCTGTCCGTATCAACCCAGAGTTCACCGTCAGTCGGGGCTTGGAAGCGGACGGAAGCGAGGGCGTCACCATCAACATCGACATATCCGAAGTCGGAAACGGAGAAGGCATGAGGGGTGTCTTCGGTGAGGTTGAAAGTCTTGTTCGTACTGGTCGGGAGGTCGTTGATGGCCGTGACATTGATGGTCATCGTGTACTGGGCACTGTAGTTGTTCCCGTCATAGACCTCAAAGACAAAAGTGGTGTAGGGGGACCCACTGTCATTGGCGACGGGTTTAAAGCTCAGCTTGGTGAAGTTGGCGGCTAGGACGACCGAACCGTTGGTGATCGCGCTTTCAGATCCGTCAAGGACTCCGTTAGCGTCGGCGTCCACCCAGAATGTGCCTTTGGAAACTGCCTGGAGGCGGACTCTGGTGAAAAGGTCGCCGTCAAGGTCGGAGTACTGGAAGTCGGAAGTTTGGAACACATAGTCGACCTCTTCGTTGGTGGTCACGGTATGGTTTGCAGCAGTGGGTGCGTCGTCCACGGGGGAGACGTTGAAGGTAAAGGTAGAGCTAGCCAAGGCATAGTTCGTACCATCATGGACTTCGAAGGAGATGGTGGAGTAGGGGGAGCCGTTTTCATTAGCATCAGGGAGGAACGTCAGCTTGGCGATATTGGCTGAGGTCACGACAGCGTTTGCAGTGATGGCGGATTCCGCACCATTGATGGTCCCGCTGCTATCCGTGTCGACAAAGATCTTCCCATCGGTCGGTGTCTGGAAGCGGACTTGAACCAAGGAGTCGCCGTCCGGGTCGGTGTAGCCAAAGTCGCCTGTGGAGAAAACATGGGGGGTGTCCTCCATGATAATGAAGGTTTTGTCCGCACCGGAAGGAGAGTCGTTAACGCTGGTGACGTTGATGGTCATCGTTTTGGAGGCGGCACTGAAAGCCGTGCCGTCATTGACCTCGAAGGCAAAGGTGGCGTAGGGGGTGCCGAAACCGTTGGCGGCAGGCTTGAACTTCAGCTTCGTTATGTCTGCTAAAGCGACAGTTGTCGCGGAAGAAATGGCACCTTCATTCGAGGATCCGTTGCCATCGGTGTCTACCCAAAGCGTTCCGGCACTTGCAGCTTGCACCCGGACGCTAGCCAAGGCGCCTCCATCAATGTCGGTGAAAGGGAAATTGGCAGGGGCGAAGGCAAAAACAACGTCTTCCGTCGCCGTGACCGACGAGTTGGAGGAAGTCGGGAGGTCATTTACTGAGGCCACGTTGATCGTGATGGAATCGCTATCATTAAGTTTGTTGGTGCCGGAATCATTGTCACCGTCGTCTGTGGCGGTAATGGTAAGGATGGCCACACCATTGAAATCGGCGGAAGGGTAGTACTTAAGGCCGGTGAGGCCGGCATTGATGTTGTTGGGACTGCCGAAGAAGGTCATGGTGGCTTCAGCCGTGCCGTCCCCAGTCGTGAAGGTCAGTCCGGTCAAGGATCCCATAGTGAGGGTACCGTTGGTTACAGTCAGGTTGACGGTAAGGCTTCCGGAAGCGGCGTTTTCGTTAGGGTCGGACACGGAAGGAACATTACCGCCCGAGAAGGTGTAGGTTGTATCCTCGGTAGCGGTTTGGGCTCCGGGCACGGTGTTCACAGGGGCGTCATTCTGCTCCAGGACGGTGATGGAAACGGTCTCAGTGTCAGAAAGGGCACTACCGGAGCCGTACTCGCCTTGGTCGTTGATGGTGATCTGGAGTTGGGCGGAGCCGAAATAATTACCGGATGGGGTGAACGAAAGGCCGTTGAGGGAAGTGTTCACGGCGTTGACCTTGCCGGTGAAAGTCATGGTTGTGTCGGCGGATCCGTCGCCCGCCGTAAAGCTAAGGCCGGACGTCCCGCTGAGGGTAATGGTGCCGTTCGTTCCGCTAAGGGTGATTTGCACAGCCTTGTCCCCGCCCAGAGCGTCGTCGTAGACAGAGATCGTATTCCCACCACTGAAGGTGAAGGCTACGTTCTCGTTGGTATTCTGGGCACCGGGGACGGTGATAGTAGGGGCGTCGTTGACAGCAGCGATCGTCACCGAAACATTCTGGGAGTCGTTGCTGCTCGTACCCGGGTCAGTGGCGGTGATAGTGACCGACTCTGCAGTGATGTTGTCGGCAGCGGGACGATAAACCATGCCAGCCAGGGCTGCGTTGATGCTGTTGATCGTGCCCTCGAACTCAATCACCTGGGCAAAGGCGTTGTTGGAGCCGGTGTTGAAGGTCAAACCGGTGCCGTTCACCTTGAGGCTACCGTGGGTGGAGGCACTCACGCGAACGCGAAAGTTATCCGACGCCGCGTCAAGGGCGGGGTCGGCAACCGTGACCGTACTGGCGAAATTGTGGTCGATGTCCTCGGTAACGTTAATGGAAGCGGGGTTGGTGACACTGGGAGCCGCCGTGATGGCCTGGGTAAAGGCCAGGGGGATAAGCCAAAAGGCTTGGAGGGGGGCGGCGCAGCATCCGCCCCGAAGTTTCCGTTCAGGTTGGCGGGATGGGCGCATGTTTAGTGAGTTGTTAAATTCTGGGTGTTGACGAAGCTGCCAGAGCACAGGATGGGAGTGCATACATCCGGATGCAAAAGAACGGGGCTTGGCAAGCCAGGCTCTTCACAGGGGGCAGGGTTCATCTAGGGTAGGGTGAAAAGGAGTGAAAATGCCAAAGCGGAAGAAAAAGCTCAAGTAGATATTACTTAGGCGCGAAGGCGCAGGGAGTAATTTAGGGTTAACACGGGTGGCAGGTATCAGCTAAAGGGGTTCATAAGGGGAAGGCACCCTCAGTCTACGCCTTGCCCCGCTGCCTGTCAACAAGGTGCATGCAATTCTTGGGGCAGGGCTACAACTCCTTGAGCCAACCCCGTATTTCCTGCAAATCCTCGTCCACAAGGGCGAGTTTTCGGAAATGCCCTTCCCGATCCAAGGAAAGGGCCTTCCGAACCCATTGCTTGGCGCTGTCCAAGTCGCCATCCAGGCAGGCGTAGCAACCGAGGTTGTAGTGCAAACAGGCCTCTCCGGGGAACTGCCCAAGGGCTTCGGACAGGATTTTCTGGGCAGCCAAGAGGGATTCAGACCGCCGGAGGGCATAGGCCCATTGGATCCACCATTCCACATCTTCGGGATACTCTGAAGCCAAATCCCGGCTAGCCTCCGCTACCTTGTCCCATTCCAGGGCATCGGTATGGATCGCAAGCCTTTGTAATTTCAAGGATTTAGAAGTTTGGAATTCCCCGGAAATCTTGTCTAGCTCCTCCAACGCATCCCGAAACATCCCGAGCTGGCGGTAGCCGTTTGAGTATCTCAAATGCTTTTTGGTCTTCTTATCCATCCGAAGATCCCCCACCCAAATGGTGCCCGAGGGGGGAGTCGAACCCCCACGGCCTTTCGGCCACTGGATCCTGAATCCAGCGCGTCTGCCAATTCCGCCACCCGGGCAATGGGCCTGTTGCAAAAAGAGAAGACGACAAAAAGGTTTTTCCGGGACAATGCAAGCCGATCATCCAAGAAAATCGACAATGTCCGGCACCCATTTTTTCCGGCGTCCTGCTTCGTCTCGGAGGAAGTACTCCTCTTCGACCATATTACCCTCTTCGTCGTAACGGTCTTCCTCTTGTTCAAATGCAAGGGATATCCGCCGGGCTTCGGGGAACAGGATTTCAGCAGGGTTATCGATCCTTTCTTTCTTAACAAAGCGAAAGTGGCAGGGGTAATTTTTCTCTGCATAAAGGTCTTTATATTCTTGCACCCATTTATTCGTAACACATTCTCTACAAGCCAGCAACACTACGTCCGTAAAATGGAGGCATGCATCATACCATATAAATAGCTTTTCATGGCTTGCCAACAAAGTGCAATTCACAACCGTCAGGATCCGGGCCAACTCGATAGGTTTGCCATGGAGCCATCCTTGGATCGCCTCGACCAAATCGACCGGCGACTCCCTCCCATTGGCCAGGAAAAACAATTCCGCACCGACCGGGATTTCCCCGCCGATGCCGATGCTCCCCTCCCCCATCCATTTCCAAGGTACAATTTTCTCCGGGCTTATCCCGGCAGAAAGAGCCTTCCCCTTCTCATCGACATGGACAAGCACCCTGGAGTTTTCCTCCAACCAACTGGCAACCAAGGCCGCCCGCCCAGATCCTTCCGCACCAAGCACCAAATATAACAAGGACTTCATCCTGACAGGCTTTCGAAATCAAACGTACCACACTGAGCAGAATGACGGAGCCAGTGGTCAACTATTACCAAAGCCGCCATCGCCTCGACAATCGGAACAGCACGAGGAACAACACACGGATCATGCCTGCCCCGCCCGACGAGGGTTGTTTCATTCCCATCCAAATCTACCGTCCTTTGCTCCTGGAGAATGGTGGCGGTGGGCTTGAATGCAGTGCGGAAGTAGAGTTCCTCCCCATTGCTGATCCCGCCTTGAACACCGCCGGAGCGGTTGGTCTCCGTTCGCACCTTCCCATCCCGGTTTACAAAAATATCATTATGCTCGCTACCCTTCATGGAGACACCACCGAAGCCGCTGCCCACTTCAAATCCCTTGGTTGCAGGGATCGAAAGCATGGCTTTGGCTAAGTCAGCCTCCAGGCGGTCAAAGACCGGCACCCCAAGGCCGACCGGCAACCCGGCAATCCGGCATAGGATGACCCCGCCGACGGAATCCCCCGCCTTTCGGACTTCCAGGATCCTCTCTTCCATTAGCTTGGCGGTCGCTGGATCTGGACAACGTACCGGGTTGGCCTCTACCTCGTCCAATGCAGGCAAATGCGCCATGTCCGGCATCACCAAGTCATGGATTTGCTGGACATATGCCCGTACCTTCACGCCTCTTCCGAATTCCAAAACCTTCTTCGCAATAGCACCGGCCGCTACCCTCCCCGCAGTTTCCCTGGCCGAAGACCTACCCCCGCCTTCATGGTTCCGGCGGCCGAACTTCGTTTGGTAGGTATAATCAGCATGGGAAGGCCGGTATTTTGCCTTCATCTCTGCGTACGCCTCCGGACGATGGTCGGAATTGGGTATCAGCATGGCGATCGGCGTTCCCAAAGTCCGGCCTTCGTAGACCCCGGAAACAATCGAGACCAAATCCGACTCCTTACGCTGGGTCGTGATTTTGCTCTGGCCAGGTTTGCGGCGATCCAACTCCACTTGGATCTCTTCTGCGGAAATAGGCAAACCGGGGGGACAACCGTCCAAAACCGCGCCAATTCCCCCCCCATGGCTCTCCCCCCATGTTGAAATCCTGAATAAAATACCGAAGCTATTGCCCATGCCAGAAACCAAAAGGCCAGCCGCCGCCCTGTCGAGCCGATTGTCATGGGATGCCATCCAACTCTAAACCTTAGTGAACCTGGAAATTGAACAGCTCTTGGTGACAGCATTGGAAGGCCATCCCACTAAGATGATCTCCCCTTCGCGGTGAAGGGCGACCTTCCGAGGCTAAAAAAATTCACGAAGGATTGGGGCATCAAAGGAATGGCACAAAAAAACATTGCCAAGTCGCCCGGCCAAACCAAATCTCTCATGTGGCCGGGTCCCATGCAACGACGGACAGGTGAACACCGCCAGATCCGGAAGGAAGCAACGGTAGCCATGATCTGCGTGTGCCGTGGGTAGCCTGGCCATTTTTGTGCTCGCTTCCCAAGACCCGCCAGCGGAAGAACAACTAAATACAAAAGAAGGGTTGCCAACCCCGCACGCCCTGTAAAACACTCCCGGCAGCATGAGTGAAGCGTACCAAGTCATCGCCCGCCGTTGGCGCCCGAAGCAGTTTACTGAGCTTGTCGGCCAGGAGCACATCGTCCGCACCTTGTCCAACGCCATCGACATAGGACGAATTGCCCATGCTTACCTTTTCGTAGGGCCGCGAGGAACCGGGAAAACCACCACCGCCCGCCTATTCGCAAAATCCCTGAACTGGGAAGAAGGACCGTCAATCCAAACCCCGGACAGCTCGGATATCTGCGATTCCATCATGCGCGGCGAATGCCTGGACGTGATCGAAATCGACGGAGCCTCCAACAACGGGGTCGAGCAAGTCCGCGCCCTGAGGGACGAATGCGTCTATGCCCCGGCACAATGCCGCTTCAAAATCTATATCATCGACGAAGTTCATATGCTCTCCACGGCTGCATTCAACGCCCTGCTCAAGACGCTGGAAGAACCGCCGCCACACGTAAAATTCATCTTCGCCACCACGGAATCCCACAAAGTCTTGCCAACGATCACCTCCCGTTGCCAACGCTTTGAATTCCGTTCTATCCCGGACCACATCATCGCTGAAAAGCTAGCCATCATTGCAAAAGCGGAGGAGATCGATGTATCTGAAGACGCCCTGGCCATCATTGCCAAATTGGCGGACGGCGGGATGCGAGACGCCCAGTCGACCCTGGATCAACTAATCGCCTTTTGTGGGAAAAGTATCACCAAGGAGGACGTCCTCGATGTCTATGGATTGGTTGACCCTGAACGGGTTGCCCAGCTTGCCGACATCATGCAGGCCGGCGATTTCGCAAGCCTGCTGGAGTCGATCTCTGTCATTGCCGAAGAAGGCCGGGACCTCTACCGCCTCTTACGTGACCTCCGCGCCTTGTTCCGCAAAAAGCTGGTGGATAGCGTCCGGGGCGGTGACACCTCCCAGAGCGACGCCCTTAGCCGGATGCTCGACGTCCTCCAAACCGGGGAAGCCCATGTCCAGGGCGGGCTATCCCAGGTAGTGAATTTCGAAGCCACCCTCCTGAAAGCCGTCGAACAAGGCCGCACCCGTGCCATCGACACCCTGATCCGCGAAGTCGCAGCAATGGCCAAAGCCCTTCCCCCCGGAGAAGATTCAAAAAAAAAACTTGAAGGAGCCGAACCGAGGAAAGTCGCCCCCCTAAAAGCCTACTCAGGGCGACCCAGGCTCGTGATCAAGGCTGATATCCCCCCTGAACCGGTTCCGGAGCAAAAACAGCTTGAGGCAGCGACTCCCCCACCAATCCAGGAGCCGGATGACGACATTTTCCTCCCCGAGTTCGTTGCGGAGATGGAGATCGAAGTCGGGACCTTGGAGGATTTTTACAGCGGTGAAAACGCCCACGCCCCGGAAACCCTTTATTCCAAGAACGAAATCCAGGAATACGTTGACAAACTGCCCCTAGAATTCCTCGACTTTATGGAAGACAAATTCCGGGCTACCTACAGCGACCTCAGGGAACTGAAGCCCGAGTTCCGCCTCCCTAAGAAGCAATCCGATTAGGCAAAAGAGAGAACCTGCCGGAACATTACAGGTTCAAGAAGTTGGCAGAAGCCTTAAGGCAAGTCTTTCTGCCGTACCTCCCCAATTTGCAACCCCATTAGCATTTCCCTGAATTATGCCCTATTGGGTCTGCAGCAGTTGTACATTTTAGCCGGCATTTCTCACCGTTTTTCGAACCCTAATGATCTAAGCGGGCTTGCGGCAAATTTTGTTGCATCAAAATAACAACCCGGGGCAATTTCTCCAAAATTTCAATGAGGCGATTGGCCTCCTGGAAGCCTGTTTTAAACTAGATTGCAATCCCCCTGGGGCATGATAAGAGCATCTTGGGAGCCCAAGTGATATTTGGGCGAGAGGAAGGGAGTTAGCCTTTGCTAAACGAAACCTGGCCTCAGGCTTCGCAAGACTGCCGCGATCTCTGCCTGGTAATACCAGAGTTAAAAATGATTGCGCAGAGATCACGATTTTGCATTCTGTATGGATGGCTAGGAAGAGACACCTGGGAAATCCCGAAGACCGCGA
>JAYPDO010000132.1:0-12358 GCA_038125285.1 Opitutia bacterium | reverse complement strand
CTTGAGCAACTCACGGTAGCCGGTTTCGTAAACTTCCACGGTCCCGTCATATCGGCCGTTGAGCTTGTGCCATATGTCGTTCACCCCGATGAGGATGCTAAGGAGGTCGGGCTTGATGTCGATGGCATCTTTCTCCCAACGGGAGGCCAGGTCGGGCACTTTGTTCCCGCTGATCCCACGGTTGTGGATTTGCAAGCCGAGGCTGGCATATTTACCCAATAGCCCTCCGGCGACATGGGCGGGATAGCCGCGGCCAAGGCCATTGTTCGCTTTGGCATCATTCTTGTTGCGTCCGGCGTCCGTAATTGAGTCGCCTTGGAAAAGGATGGTGGTGCCTTGTTTTGGAGTGAATGGCTTGGCGTCGGCCTTGGCAATGGCCATTGCTCCCAGAAGGGCTGCTGGGGCGGCTTGGCGGACGATGGTGCGTCGGGAGATGGTATTTTCGTGTGTGATTTTCATAGGTGTTGGGTTAAAGATCTAAAGATTCAAACTTTGGCTGCCCCGGCTAGAGCCGTGGGTCTTGGGGACTTTCAGCCCGTCCTCTCCCCCTTGCGCAGTTCATACGTCATTATGTTTGGATAGGAACGATTGAATGAAACTCAAAACCGATTCTTCGTCGGCGAAGTAAAGGATCCTGGTCTTCATGGTCTAGAATTGGGAAGGCGGGCTTGGCGCAGGTTGAAAAGCGACCAATAGTGGGAGTCAGCAGGATTCGTTGGCCGAAAGATTGCAACTTCAAAAGGAGCGTTAATTTAAATCGCATCGTCCGCACGCCCCAGGGTTGCCCGAGCAAGCGGGCATACTCGGTTCGGAGGAGGCCTTCGAACCAGTCCCCGATTTGGTGGCGAAGACGGAGATGTGCTTCTCTAGGCGTTGAGAGTTACAATAGGGGCAACAGGTTCCCGACCAATCTGTCCTCGGGACAAGGATGACGTTGTTGCGCTTGCAATCAAAACAGGTGAATTCGTAAAAAGGCATGGTACGGAATCCTTGATTGGGCTGGATTGGAAACACAACCTTTTTTCCAAAATTTCCTCCGCCATTACAGTGCTGCCCTGGATAACTAAGCTAATTTCATCATACCTTGATGGTCAATTTTCAAAGGATGGAACCAGCAAGACCGGCACTGCATTTTCCTTTGTCACCCAATTTGGAGACAACGAGAGCATTGGGCCTTAAAAAATTATCAAAACGCCTATTTTCCACTTGGGTAGGCGTGGCTGAATTCTGCCTGACCACTGCCATTCACGAACGGCTCATCCCCGGTTTTGCTCAGGCAAAAGTGAACTGGAAAGTAGGCTATCGCGCATTGACAGGCTGCCACCGCCGCTTGTTTGCTAGCCGCCTTCGTTGTTCGAAGTTACTCGCCGTTTGAAATTCAAACTCTGCTTGGGCACCCTGGTGAGATTGTCGGATGTTTTGGCTTACACGGCTAATCAGGGGCTTCGGCCACCAATTTCACCTCTTTCTTGCTGTATTCGGTAAGAAATCTGAACTAGGGGCGGGACTAACTTTTAAAGGGCTCCGCATACCATTCCATGAACTTGCGGGTGGCCTTCTCGCAATCGTCCCCGATGAGGAGTATGCAGGGAAGGAGGTAAAGGGTGATGAGCGTAGCAACGAGGATCCCGGCGGCCAGGGAAACGGCCATGGGGATGAGGAACTGCGCTTGCTGGGAACTGTCCATCAGTAGGGGGAGGAGGCCAAGGAAAGTGGTGGCAGAGGTCAAGAAAATCGGCCGGAAACGGCGTGCCCCAGCCATACTAACGGCCTCGGCAAGTGGGTTTCCTGAACGGTGGTGCCGGTTGATAAAATCGACCAGGACGAGTGAGTCGTTAACGACGACGCCGGAGAGGGCAAGGATCCCGAATAGGGAGAGGTAGGAAGGCGTTACACCCAGTACGATGTGCCCCAGGACGGCACCGATCAGCCCGAATGGTACCGCGACAAGCACATATACCGGCTGGACAAGGGATTTGAACGGAATGGCCAACATTGCGTAAATCCCGACCAGAAGGGCAACGAAGCCGAAAATGGTCTTCTGGCGGGTTTCTTCGTTCTCGGCGATCTGGCCGGTAAAGCGGAAAGAGAGCCCTGGCACTTCGTTGACAATTTTCTGGATTTCCGGGGTGGCTTTCTTGGCAATCCGGTAAATGTCGACCCGTTTGTCCTTCGGTTGGGCGGAAACCTGGGTGACCTGGGCACCGTCGAGCCGGTAAATGTGCCAAGGGGCCTCGGCCTTTTCGATGTCCGCCACGGTGGAGACGGGGGCTTCGGTCCCATCAGGAAGGCGAATCCGGAGCCGTTCAAGGGTATGGAGGGATTCCCGGGCTTCTTCAGGGAGGCGAACCATGACTTTTACCTCGTCGGTATCGCGCTGGATGCGTTGGGCTTCCTCCCCGTAGAAGGCTTGGCGGATTTGCCGGGCAAGGGAACGTTGGGTGAGGCCGACCTCGACCGCACGGGGCTTGAGTTTGAATTCCAGCTCCTGTTGGCCGTTCCGGTTCACATTGGCACGGCTGTTGGCAATCCCCTCGTAGGTCTCCAAATGTTTGGCGATGGCACGGGCGACTTCGCGCTTTTCCTTGGAATCGGGGCCACGGAGTTCGAGTTCGATGACATCCTCGTCTTCGTCCCTGTCCATTCCCCCGGATTTCCTGCTTTTGATCTTCAGGTCGATGTCCTCGGGAATCTCACCGACCAATTCGCGCCAGCGGTTGACGATGTCGTCATTCTTGGGGCCAGGGTGTTGCCGCTTCCGTTGGGGCAAGAGTTCCAAATTGATCCAATAGCCGATCGAATCCGCGCCTTCCTGCCATTCCATTTTGAAAATGTTCTGCACGATGGACTGCCCGGAATCGCCGTCCATGTATTCGGGTTTCAGGTCTTCGCCAGCTTTGTAGACCCGTTTCACGAAGGCCAGGTTGGCCTCTTCGGACCCGTCGTTGGGCATATGGAACCGGGCTTCCACACTTGGGCGGTCGACTTGGGGAATGGAGACAAAGCCCAACCGCCCGCTCATGCAATAACCGGCCAGGGCCATGGCTCCGGCAACAAATGTGGAGACAACCGCCAGCCGGTTGGCCAGGGCAAATTCCAGGCTAGGCTGGTACACTTTTTCCACAAAAGACTCCAGTTTGCGGGCAATTGCCCCTTGTAACCGGCGGAAGGGGTTGGACTCCCTTGCCGCCTTCCGTTTCCCAAGCGTAGTCAGGTGGGAAGGCAGGACCAGCTTGGATTCAAGGAGGGAAAAGAGGAGGACCGTCCCCACGATGGGGGGGATCTGGCGGGCAAACTGCCCCCAACCGCCTTCAAAGAAATACAGGGGGAGGAAGGCCATGATCGTGGTCAGGGCACCAAATGTCACTGGGACGGCGACCTCCTCCGCACCTTCGATGGCGGCTTGCACGGAATCCATCCCGTCTTTGACCTTCGCATAAATGTTCTCCCCGGTGACAATGGCGTCGTCCACGACCAACCCCAGGGCGATCAGGAACCCGAAAAGGCTGGTGATGTTGGCCGAGATCCCCATCGAGGGCATGCACAACACGGCCCCGGCAAAACTGACCGGGATCCCCATCAACACCCAAAAAGCCAGCTTCGGGCGAAGGAAAAGCCCCAGGATCAAAAGGATCAGGCCACAGCCCTGGAGGAGGGACATGGCAAGGGTCCCCAGCCTTCCCCGGATGCGCTCGGAGTCGTCGCTGCCGACCCAGAGTTCGACGCCTTCCGGAAACCTGCCTTTGGATTTGGCCACGTAGTCATGGATCTTGTCTGAAATGTCGATCGCGCTTTCGTCGCCGGACCGCAAAACGCCGATAGAGATGCCGGGTTTCCCGTTGTACTCGAAAGAGTTCTGGTGTCGTCCGGTGAGGAATTCTTCCACTTTTGCAACATCGCCCACCGTGATTTCCGCCCCGTTGGATGCACGCACGGGGATGCGCTTGAATTCATCGGTATGGTAGGCTTGGCCACGCGTGCGGATGGAAAGGCTGCCGCTGTCGCTGCTGATCGTGCCTGCTGGAAGGTCGACGGAATAACGGCGCACGGCTTCGGCCAGATCGTCAAAGCCCATGTTGTAGGCTTCCAGCTTTTCTAGGTCGGCCTCTATTCCGATTTCCGGGTCTTTGTCGGGCCAAATCCTGAGGTTGCTGATCCCCCCGAGTTCAAGGAGGTCGTCCCTGACCCTGCGGGCAACTTCGAGCCGCTCGCCCTCCGTCATTTCCCCGGTGATGGTCAGCCAAAGGACATGGGAATAACGGGCGGAATCCGGGATGTAGTACTTGGGGCGCTCAATCTCTGGAGGCAATGTACGGATGGCTTCGATGCGGGTCTGGACTTCCTCCAGGAGCAACCTGGGATCCTGGGAATCTTTGGTATCGATCGAGATCCGCGCCCAACTGGAATAGGCGCGGCAATGGAGCCTCTTGATCCCGTTCACATCCTTTAAAGCGGCTTCCACGGGCAAAAGGATGGCCTTTTCGATATCTTTGGCCGTCGCCCCGTTGTATGTGATCCGGACTTCGACCTTTTGCTCCTTCCAACTTGGCTCTATCTCCAACGGGACCTTGAAAAATGCGGTGTAAGCACCTGCGATCAAGATCGCGAGCATCAAGAAGTTGGCCGCGATCGGGTTCCTGGCAAACCAACGGATCATTTACGGATGGAACCTCCTGCGGCGCGGCCCGTCCCCACCCGTTTCGTGTTCCTCACTAGAAGAGGCGTCTTCCTTGATGACGACCTTTGCGCCAACCGGGGCCCAGGGCATAGGGGTCGTGGCAAGAAAAGTTCCGTCGGCGATGGAGGGATCCCTCACCACCACTTTCGTCTCGTCCGCCCAGAGGGGTTTGATATTGAGGTTGGAAAGGGTCAGTTCCTTGGGGTCGACCAGGCGGACAAGGTCGAGTTCCCGGATGGCCGAACGCGGGATTTCCACTACTTTCTCCAAGACCTTGCCGTGGATTGTAGCGAGGACTGGCTGGCCAATTCGAAGTGGGGGCAGGCCGCTCTCACGACCAAACGGGTCTTCGATCCTGGCGATGGCAAAAAGTTCGAGGGAGGACGGATCCAAAGTACCCTGGGTACGGACGATGCGGGCTTTCCATGAGCTTTCACCGGGATTTACAGCATCCTGCAACACCACCTCCAAGGCCGGATCTCCTGCCGTTTCCGGCAGCCGGACAAACCCCAAGTCCTTGCCGGAAAGGGGCAAATCGACTTCAGCATAGTCGATGGCATAGATCGTGCCCAGGCGTGTCCCAGGGGTGACGGATTGGCCCAGGCCGACCAAGCGCTCCAGGACACGACCGTCAAAAGGTGCCCGGACTTTTGCCCGTTCAAGGTTACGGCGGGCTTGTTCGAGTTGGGCGAGGGCCGAGTCGACATTGGCCTGGGCTTCACGGAGCTGGGGAAGGCGGAGCACGAGTTCGTTGGGCTCCTCGTCAAACCCAAGGTCTTCCCAGTTTAACTTTGCCTGTTTCGCCCGCGTCTCCTCGAAAGCCAAAGCCGCCTTCGTCCTGGCGACTTGGGCTTCGGCGCTAAGGACGGCAGTTTGGAAATCGGCAGGATCCAATTCTAGCAACGTGTCCCCTTTTTTGAAAAACGTACCAGTATCAAACCCCTCGCTGACAACGGAAATTGTGCCACCGACACGTGGGGTCAAGGTAACCTGGTCATGCGCCCGGACAATCCCACGGGTCCGGACGGTCGTCTGGAAATCCACTACATTGAGTACCTTCACCTTGGTTTTGATCTGGTTCTGCTTCTGCTCCTCCTTTTTCTCCTCCTCGACAGGAAGTTTGGAAAGTTTGGAATAAAGGAATCCACCGACGGCAAGGATGAGCACAGGCAACAATGCCCGGATGGCTTTGGCTCTGATAATGGGGTCCATTTATTGGTTGGGGGCTTCGGGTGTACGGAAATCTCCCCCGAGGGCAAGATGGAGCGCGATGCGGTTTTGGAGTCTTTCGTTTTGGAAGGAAATCATTTGGCTGCGGGCGTTGAAGGCGCGGCGTTGGGCTTCGAGGACGGAAAGGATCTCAATAATGCCCTGTGAATAATCGCGCGTGGCCTGGTTTTCTGCTAGGATGGCTTGCCGGAGTTCCTGCTCGAGGAAAGGTTCTTGCTCGGACAGGGATTTTTCTTTGGCCAGGGCGGATTCCACTTCCCGCAGGGCTTGCAGGGCATCTCCCCGGAAGTTGGCCAGGGCGGCATCATTCCAGGACAAGGTTTGGCGGGCACTGGCACGTAGGGCGGCCCTGCCAAAAACGGGTTGGGAAATGGAAACGGCCAGGTTCGTGGCGATGGAGGCAGGGTTTTCGATCAGTTGCTTGAGGGCGGTACTTGGTGCGGACTGGGAACCACTGGCAGAGAGTTGGATGCTGGGGATCAGGTCTTTTTCCGCAGCCTTGGCCCGATGGGCGGAAGCAAGGAGGGATTGCGCGGACGCCCTTAGGTCAGGACGGCGGAGAAGGAGGTCTGAGGGAAGCCCGGCAGGGACATTCCCAGCCAGGGAAGGAAGGTCGCCACGTTCTGCCAAACTGGCTGAAGGATAGCGGCCAAGGATGAGTTCGAGGGTACGGCGGGATTCGTCTCTGGAAAGCTGCCGGTCCAGGAGTTGCCGCTCCGCGGAAGCAATTTGGTTCCGGCCAAAGTTGACGCTAAGGGATGTGGCGGAGGGATCCCCGGCTTTATATTTGCGCTCGGTGATCCTGTAGTTCCGGACGAAGCTGTCGCGGGTCTGCACGGTGAGTTCAAGCTGCTGGTTGGCTGCAATCAAATTACACCAGGCACGGGCGGTATTCGCTGCAAGGGAAAGGCGGGCGGCTTCGTAATCCGCCGCAAGGGCGGCATGATCGGCCAGGGAGGCTTTGTGGAGATTCCCGATCCGTCCCCAAACATCCAGTTCCCAAGATGCGGTAAGCCCGAGGCGGGCACTTGAGTTCGGATCCCAAGGTTCCCACCCCCCTGCCCCATCAAGGGTTTTCACACTGGACCGGGATCCAGAACCGGTAGCGGAAACGGACGGCATACGGGTGGCCGAACTCAGGAGTGTACCTTCCTGGGAGGCTTTGAGGCGTGCAGCCAAGGATTGGAATGCGGGATTATTTGCGATTGCTTCCCCGACCAGGATTTCTAGCTCCGGGTCGCTGAAAGTTTTAAGCCAACCAGTACGAACCTCCCCTGCGTTGCCATCCACTCCCGAATGCCACGCCCCGGGCAGTTGGGTAACTTGGGCTTCCCACTTTGGTTCCTGGACAAGGCATCCTTGGAGTAAAGCGAGGACCAGGAAAAGGGAGGACAATAGGCTATTGGACTGGGTTGCCATATCCGTCGACTTCAAACCGGGCATGGCCGGAGATAGGGGGGCGCATCATGCTTTGGATGGCGCCCAGGAGCTTTTCCCTCGCCAAACCGGCCCTTGGGGAGAGGACTTCCGTGTTGAGTTCCACTTCCGCTACCCCATTCCCTTTAATGTAAAACATCCGACCGTCATCGAAGAGTTTGTAATTGTGGTCGAGGGCAAAAATCTCCCTTGAGAAACGGGACTTATCCCAACCGGGCCGAGGGTCGTACCAGAAAAAGCACCAATCGCGGGGATTTCCCCTTGAACCGAGCAGTTGGGGAGCGAAAGAACGGCCGTCGAGATGGTGGCCATCGGGGATCCTTGCCCCGGCAATGTCGGTCAACGTAGGCAAGAAGTCGGATGCGTCGATGAGGTCTGAGTTGGCCTGGCCAGGTTTGATCTTCCCTGGCCAATTGGCGACAAGGGGTACACGTATGCCGGTCTGCCGGGTGGTGGCTTTCCCCCCTGGGACATCCCTGCCGTCCATACGGGATGTAATTTTTAAATGGGTGCCGTTGTCCCCATAAAAAAGGATGAGGGTGTTTTCAAGGAGTCCCAATTCCCTTATCCCCCCGACCAACCTCCCGACAATTTTATCCATATACTCCACCATATCTTTGAAATACATGGTATCCTCCTCCAACCGGCGTGACTGGTTGGCCCAAACGGTCGAATCCGGGGTTGGCACCATAGGCCAATGCGGCAACGCCATGGGATAGTAGAGAAAGTTCGGTTCGTCCTTGTGCCGTTTCAGAAAGTCGAGGAGGAAATCCGCCGAGATGTCCGGCCCGTATTGGCCGGCCTGTTGTTTGAAAAGCACCCCGTTTTTGTAGTAGGTCGGATCCGCATAGCGGGATCCTTTGTCTTCTGTGTGCCAAGCATGGAAGAGGCAATGTTCCTCAAACCCGGCCTCCGTCACTACCATGCCCTTGCCACGACGATTTTCAGCGTTCGGAAAATCCGGGGGGTCATAGGACTGGAGTTGCCATTTCCCGGCAATACAAGTCCGGTACCCGGCATCCTTGAGGATGTGTCCGAACGTACGTTCCTTGGGGTCAAGTATCCCAAAGTAGGTCCAGTTCCGGTGGTTGTATTTACCGGTCATGACCTCTATCCGGGTGGGCGTACAAAGGGGTTGGGCATAGGCATGGGTAAACCGCATGCCCCCTGCGGCCAGCCTGTCGATATTCGGGGTGGCGTAGGATTCCCCGCCATAACACCCGATCCCTTCGATCCCAATATCATCCGCCATGATGAGGACGATGTTCGGGCGGGAATTATTGGCAGAGACAGATAGGAACAGACAGAGGAAAAAGCTGCCTTGGGCAACAAAGGATCCCATGGCCATCTCAATGGCAACCGCAGTCCAAGGCTTCGGCAAAGGCCTTCCCAATCTGGACGAACACTTTAGAAGACCCGAGGTAATGGTATGCCGCGTTAGAAACCCCAACCTCCAAAACCTTCAATTCCTCGTTGGTGAACAGTTCCGCTTTGTAATCATCCAAGATTTTGGCTTTCTCCTTTCCGCCGAGCTTTTCTTTGCCCAATTCCCGGGACTTCGCTCGGACTTTGTCCATCCTTTGGGTGAGTTCGTTGAGTTGGTCGTCCCAGTACTTCTCCGTCCATACCGCATGGACGTTCCCCTTGAAATCCTCCAGCCCGGCCGGTGCGGCCATGGCTTTGCGGAACTCTCCATGGATTCCAGCGTAACGCTTTTGGCTATCCGAGTACTTCTCAATCGGACCGCCTGCCCCCATCACCCCAATGACAAAGGGGAGGTTTTTGGCACAAAGGTCTTTCCGGACATCACGGATGAAATGGGCGAGGACTTCGCTGTATTTATCGTAACCGCCCGGTTGGCCACGGTCAGGATAGGAACCACCGTCCACCATGTCGTTCCAGCCTTGGAACCAGACAAAACCGGCCAAACGGTAGCCTTCGCTGGCATCGTAGCCAGGATAGACCCGCTTGATGTCGCCAAGCACCTTCTGGACATGTTCCATCATCAAACGGTAGTACACGCCAGTTCTCAGTGCATGTTCCTTCTTCATTTCCCCAAGGTCTTTGCCCTGTTTCTGAAAATTATCGATTTGCTGGTCGTTGAACTCGTAAGGGCCGGCACTTGGAGGACGGAAATCCGTGTTGATGGATTTCCCCCCCCACGCGGTCTTGATGATAAGGATCGGTTCCTTGACGATCTTCTGCATGTAAATGCCGAAAGTAAGCTCGGGACCGATCTTCGTCCCAGACGCCCCATAACCGGCGACCAATTGCCCATGCTTTTCCCCGTTTTCAGAACTCGGGTCGATGGAAGAAATCCAGACGTCCTTAATGACCTTGGGAGTACCGTCCTCATTAAGGACTTCTTTCAGAAACGGGGCGGTCTTGGGATCCATTCCGATGTGCGGGAAAGTCCGGATGTCGGCATGGCCCTGCATGTTGGATTGGCCGCAGAGGATGTAGACCTTGAGGGGTTTTGCCTGCAAATGAAGCGCAGAGGCAAGGATAAGGAGGAGGGTAAGAAAGGGATATTTCATTGGATGTTTGGATCGGACGGATTCGGGTTACTTTTTCTTTCTGACAAAAAACAGGGCTACAAAGGAGCCGAGGGTGACAACGAGCAAAGGGATGCCGACCCAGGGCCGGTAGGCAACCCACGCAAGGGCGATGACCAGGGAAGAGATCCCGGCAGACAGGAAAAGGGAAACAACAAACGTCGCCCCACCGACTATACTCCCAATCAGCGGGATGACATCCGCCAGGACACTAAGCGGCCCCAAGACCAAGTTGAAGCCGATAAGGGCGAGGATAAAACCACCTAGGCGGAGCCCCCAGGTCAATGCGACATTGTCTGCCTTGGCTTGCTCAAACATCTCTTCCGAGGCGGCCTCCCCCATGGAAAGGAGGGAAAGCTGCCCCTTCCGGCTCGTGGAATAGGGGGCAAACGTCTCCCCTTTCTGGGCAGCGATGATACTGACCACGGCTTCAGGCACGATCGAAAAGGAAATCCGCATGTCCCCGGCAACGGGATTATCAGGACTGTCTCCAAGGTAAATGTGCCCTCCTTCCAACCTTGGGGAGTTATGATATTTACCCGCAGCTTCGATGGCTTGGCCAGAAGGGGGGATTTCCTCCCTCCCTTTGATTTTTGAAACCAGGAAATCGGGCAAAGTAAAGGCACCAAACCCAACTTTAGGAGCTTTGGTGGCAAGGCTTTTGACACGCATCGTTTCGTTTCCATGGCCTTCGGGGACTTTGAATTTGGATGAATCCACCGCTTCATCCCGCCAATCCAACTCGTAGTCATACTGAGTAACCTTATCCACCCCGCCCCCTATTTTCTTCTCCTCACGGGTTGTTTTCTTTTCAATCCATTGGTACATCTCGACCACCCGGTGCAATGCCAATGCCCTGGCTTCCACGGCAAAGATGGGATCCCGAAGCACTTTCCCTCCCGACGCCAGCCCAGTTGCATGCACCAACCGGCCTTCCATGCCGGATTCCACTTTATCAATTGAATCGAGGTAGATAACGGCCTCAATGCCTTCCTCCAAGTCCTTTGCACGGTTTACCGACCGGCCTTCGTTCCACCAAAGCAAACCACCACCAACGGCAACCAGGACAATCCCGATCACTATCCCCTTGATGGAGTTCCCTATCCTACCAAACCAACCGACACTTTCGACTTCCGTATAACTCATAAGGCAAGATCAGGAGATCAGGGAACCGGGTCAAGAGGGAATGGTAAGGAACCCCGGCCAAGTTGAATTTACGACTCGCGGAATAAACCAAAAGCCAATTTCTGCATCATGCTTGCAGCGGACCCTACTCCAGACGAGGTTCGCCCCTGCCCCGCCAGTTGGGTGACGGGAATCAACTGTTGGGGAGCATGGCAAGATACTGCTTAGTCATCTCTGCCACTTTGGCCTGGGTGGCATCCTGCTCCTTGGAAAGAGATTCGAATGCGGTTCTTGCCGAGTCGTATTTGGCTTTCAACTCGTCCCTTGTTTTCGCAAGGCTTTGGATTTGTTTGTCCAGTTCCGCAGGCATTGCCTTGAGCTTGTTCATCTCGCCTTCGGTCGAGGTAACTTCATTTTGGGCAACTTCCACAGTTTGGGTTTGGGCGTCCCTGGAAGACTTGGCCTTGCCAAGGTCGTTGACCAATTGCTGGCGGACACCTTCCTTCATGTCCTTTGCAGCTTGGGAGAGCTCTCCATTCCCAGAATCTTTTTGGCTCATACCATCCAGTTCCCCGACAAGGGCGTCAAATTTCTTAAGGAATTCCTCCTTGTCCATCACGGCGCGGTTGAGGTTGCCCAATTTTTGGGATTCAGCCACCACCTTTTGCTTTTGCTGCTCCAACTCCTTGCTAAGGGCATCGACCTTGGCAGGGATGTCGGCCTTCTGTTTCTCTGTGGAGATAACCTGGCCTTGAGCTTGGTCAAAACCAGCTTTGGCAGCATCATGGGCGGCCTTGAGCGAGGCCAACTCACCGACCTTGGAATCAAAGGCTGAAATTGCTTTGTGACGCTCGAGGTTAAATTGCTCGGCCTTCCAACGGGCAAGGATGTTGGCAGCATCTTGTTCGGCTTTTGAAGCTACCGAGAAGGCATCGGCAGGAGCTTTTTCTTTACCGGATTGGTCTTTAAAAGCGGCATCGGCTTTGGCTTGGTTGTCCTGGGAGGTTTTCAATTCGGCGGCTTTGGCGATGGCGACTTTTGTCGATTCGGCAAACGCAGTTGCGGCGGTCTTATTGTTGGCATCCTTTTGGGTGTAATCTGCCTGGGCGGTTTGCACGGCTTTGTCCGACTCAGCGACCTTGTTCTTGATCGAGGTAATTTGGTCCGTTGAGGATTTGATCTGGGTAGCAGCGGTTTGGGTTTGTTTTTCAGATTCCGCAAAAGAAGCCTGCATGGCTTGAAGTGCTTCCGCAGCTTTAGCCGAAGCGGCCTGGAGCGATTTGTCCTCAGTGGATTTCTTGGCCAGGGCAACGACCCTGTCCGATGCAGTCTT
>JAYPDO010000131.1:5883-12384 GCA_038125285.1 Opitutia bacterium | reverse complement strand
TACGCCATTTTCCAGATGAACAAAGCCCTGGCCAACCTCGACGCCAAGGACTTCGGGGGCACCGGCGCGAAGGTCAAACTCCACAACGCCACCATGCCCTTCACCGACCAGGAACCGGCCATGAAGTGGGACGGTGAATGGCACATCACCCTCGAAGTTTTCCGCGACCTCGGGACTGCCTTTGCAGTAGTCTGCGTGTTGATATACGTCCTCATGGTCGGCTGGTTCCGCTCCTTCCTGACCCCCATCATCGTGATGGCCGCCATCCCTTTCTCCCTCGTCGGAATTCTGCCCGCCCACGGTGGGATGGGTGCCTTCTTCACCGCCACATCCATGATAGGCTTCATGGCCGGGGCCGGGATTGTCGTGAGGAACTCCATCATCCTCGTCGACTTCATCGAACTGCGCCTCCGCGAAGGCATGCCCCTTGCCGAAGCCGTGGTCGACGCCGGTGCAGTCCGCTTCCGCCCCATGCTGCTCACCGCCCTCGCGGTGGTCGTCGGTGCTGCGGTCATCCTGGCCGACCCCATCTTCCAAGGCCTCGCCATCAGCCTCATGGCCGGCGAAGTCGCCTCCCTCTTCATCAGCCGCATGGCCGTTCCAGTACTCTACTACATGGCCTGGCAAGGTCGGGGGAAGAAGGCGTAACGGAGCGGCGAACTTTGGTCGCCGTTTGATAACCATCCTATTCCCAGCGACCGAAGTTCGCCGCTCCTATTGTACCGGTACAGGGTTTGCTACTTTGCCCCTTGGGCGTTGGCCTTGGCCGGGTTGGCCTCTGTCGCCGAGGTCTTGGCAGGCGGTAGCGGCGAGAGCCTTGAGACTTTTAACGATTTCCGGGTGCAAGGCGGTTACGTCATGCTTGGTACCGGGGTCTTCGACTACGTTGAAGAGCAAGTTCCTTGGCGGGGCGGTTTTGTTGAAATGGGGATGGCGTTGGACGGGGTCAACGGGCAGGAAGAGTTTCCATTGACCGGAGCGGATAGCTTGGAGTTGGTCGAGGTGGTAATAGTAGAAGGCTTCGTAGGGGGATTGGGTATCGGGGTGGCCTTGGAGGAGGGGAGAGATGTCGTGGCCGTCGATTTTTTGGCAGGGGAGGTTTGCCCTGGCGAGTTTGGCAAAGGTGGGGAACAGATCCATGGTGGTGGTGAGTTCGGCGCAGGTGGTGGATGCAGGGATGGTTCCGGGTTGCCAGGCTAGCATGGGGACGCGGAATGCGCCTTCGCTGGTGGAGTAGCCGGTTTCGCGAAAGGGTTTGTTGGAGCCGCGTGACAAGTCATTACCGTTGACGGGGGCACCGTTGTCGGATGTCCAGATGACGAGGGTGTTTTTGGCGAGGCCGAGCTTTTGCAAATGGTCGAGCATTACGCCCATGGACCAGTCTAGTTCCTCAATGGAGTCGCCCCATGGGCCGTTTTTGGATTTGCCACGGAATTCCTGGCTGGAAAAGGGGTGGCTGGTACTGCCGGGCATGGCATGGGGGAAGTAGAGGAAGAAGGGCTTTTCCTTGTTTTCGGAAATCCATTCCAAGGCGCGTTCGGTGTAGCGTTTGGTAAGGCCGTCGCGGTCAACGGGGGCTTCGATGACCCTTTCGTTTTCCATGAGGGGGAGCGAGGGCCATTGGCTGGCTTGGAACTTCTTTTCCCTTTCCGGGTTTTTGGCGATGCGGAGCCCTGCCTCGCGGGTCATTTCGTCGCTGTACGGGATACCTAGGAAGTAGTCGAAACCTTGGCGGGTGGGGAGGAACTCGGGTTGGTCTCCCAAGTGCCATTTGCCGATGATGGCGGTAGCGTAGCCCTTCGTTTTGAGGACTTCGGCGATGGTGGTTTCGTCGGGATGGAGTCCGTAGGGAGAGATGGGGCGGAGAACCCAACCATCCCTTGGGTTGTCGTGCATGCCGACGCGTTGGGAGTAGCAACCGGTCATGAGGCTGGCACGGGAAGGTGTACAAACTCCGGCAGTGGTGTAAAAGTGGGTGAACTTGCGGCCTTCCTTGGCCATGCGGTTGAGGTGCGGGGTGCGGTGGATGGTCGAGCCGAAGGGTTCGATGTCCCCATAGCCCAGGTTGTCGCAGAAAACTACGATGAAGTTGGGCGGTTTGGCTTGGATGTGGGCAAAGGCATGAATGAGCAAAAGGGCTATGATTATGATTCTCATTGTATGATTGTGGGCGACCAAAGATCGCCCCTCCGGTTGTGGGTTTATCACTCCAGGGGGCAATCGGCGCAGTATTGCTTGCGGTTGCAGGGTTCGCAGAAGCCGCCGAGCCAGACTTGGTCGAATTGGCGCATGATGCCGCGGACAAGGCCGGGGTCGTCGGTGAGGATGCCATTTTCGAAGTTGCGGCGGGTTTCCTTTTTCGCGCCCATGCCCGCGCCGGTGAGGTTGGCGCTGCCGGTATAGGCGCGTTGGCCGTCGACGATGACACTTTTGAAGTGGACTCGGGGGCAGAGCATGCGCTCCAGGCCGTCGAAGAGGGTGGGGTACTTATCGAAGTCCTTGCGGAAGTTGGGTCCAGGTTC
The DNA here is from genome assembly GCA_038125285.1 of Opitutia bacterium. Classification (GTDB taxonomy): domain Bacteria; phylum Verrucomicrobiota; class Verrucomicrobiia; order Opitutales; family JABJCN01; genus JAYPDO01. The sequence goes on along the minus strand of JAYPDO010000131.1, from coordinate 9,862 downwards.
CTTGGCGTGGAGAAGTCGGACGGCGATGCCGTCGTCAATCATGTCGGAGAGGACGCTGAGAAACGGGGCCATTTGGCTGCCCCGTTTTACGTACATATCCTTGATGTCGGCGGTAGCGATCCAGACGAATTTTTTGGCTTCGACGACCATTTCCTGGATGACGCGGTCGTAGATGGCTTTGTCCGTGATGAATTCGGTGGTCATGGTTTCGAACCGAGACGGACGCTGGGTCGGGAACCTGTTACTTCTTCTTACCTTTGGGCTTTTGGGGTTGTCCCCATGGCCAGGGTTTGGCTTTGGCGGCGACGGCCCAATCTTCCCAGGTTTGGGCCATCTTGGCGAGGCGTGCCGGATCCTTTTCGGCGAGGTCGTTAAGTTCGGTGCGGTCGGCCTCGATGTCGTAGAGTTCCCATGGGCTGTTTGCACCTTTGGCGACGAGTTTCCATTTGCCGTCTCTCATGGCGCGGTTGCCTTCGTGCTCCCAAAAGATAGGGGCTTCGCGGCCAATGCCGTTGCCGTTGAAGGCCGGGGCGAGGGAAACGCCTTGCATGGGGACGACGTCCTTTGTCGGGTACTTGGCTCCGGAAAGGTCGACGCAGGTGGCCATGATGTCGATGAGGTGGCCGGGTTGGTGTTCGAGTTTGCCGTGGCGGGTGGTGTCTATGCCTTTGGGCCAGTGGGCGATGAGGGGGGAGCTGATGCCACCTTCGTGTACGTAGTGTTTGTACTCGCGGAAGGGGGTGTTGCTGGTGTTGGCCCAGGAGAGTCCGTAGCCGATGTAGGTGTCCGGCCCTCCGGCCATGACTTCCTTGCCTTGGCGGACCACGCGGCCATCGCGGGTGCGGACGGGGATCATGTCGAGTTGGAGTTCGTCTTTGTCCATGGGTTTGATGGATTCGGGATCCTTTTTGTCGCGGTAAGAAGTGCCGTTGCCGCGGCCCATACCTTCGGCGCAACCGCCGTTGTCGGCCAGGAAGAGAAGGAGGGTGTCGTCGAATTGGCCGGTCTCCTTAAGGGATTGTATGATGCCGCCTACTCCTTGGTCAAGGGCGTCGACCATGGCGGCGTAGACTTCCATGTTGCGGATGTCCCACTCTTTGTCCTGGGCGTTTTCCCATGGGGCGGAGCGGCTGTCGCGGGGAGTCATCGCCCAGTCCTTGTTAATGAGTCCCATCTTGGTTTGGCGTTCGTAACGGGCTTGGCGGATGGCATCCCAGCCCTTGTCATACACGCCGTCGTATTTTTTGACGTCCTTTTCCATGGCGTGCATGGGCCAATGCGGGGCAGTAAAGGCGACATAGATGAAGAAGGGGTTGTCCTTGCCTTTATGTTCGCGAATATAGCGGGAGGCGTGGTCGGCGATGGCGTGGGTGTAGTAGTAGGTTTCCGGCTGGTACTCCAAGTCATTGAGGGGAGAAATGAGGGTGTTTTCGCGGGTGAGGGAGTTCGGGTCGTAAAAGGATCCCGCACCGTGGATGGTGCCGTAAAAGCGGTCGAAACCGCGTTGGCGAGGCCAGTTGTACTTGGGGGTGTCGGGGCGGACATGTGGCGTGACGTGCCATTTGCCGGCCATGTAGGTGGAATATCCTGCCGTCTTGACGACTTCGGCGATGGTGCGGACGTCCTTGCCAAGGTCGCCCCGGTAGCCAGGGAGGTCTCCCTTTGGCCCCATCATGTGGCCGATGCCGGCTTGGTGGGGGTACGTGCCAGTCATGAGGCATGCACGGGTCGGGCAGCAGCGGCCGGTGTTGTAAAACTGGGTGAATCGGACGCCGTTGGCGGCGAGGCCGTTGAGGTTAGGGGTCTGGATTTCGCCGCCATAGCAACCGATGTCGGACCAACCCATGTCGTCCGCCATCATCACGATGATGTTGGGGCGTTTGGCCGCATGGAGTTGTGCGGCAAGGGACAGGGCGAGGAGGAGTAAGGTGAGTTGTTTCATAATCTATCGCAAAGGGACGGGGGCTTCGGATGGAGGGATGTATTCGGATTTGTAAACCGCAAGGACTTCTTCCGGGCTAAGCTGTCGAAGATAGAGCCTAAAGTTGTCGATGGAGCCTCCAGGGATGCCGGTATCGAGGAACTTGCCAATGGTGAGGTTTGCGGTGGTATCGTCACCGGAACGACGGAAGACAGTGCGGAGGCTACCCTCCGGTTGGCCGTTTACGAAGATTTGGGCTAGGTATCCAGACTTGGTTACGGCGAGATGGTTCCACTCGCCTGTATTGAGCGGGGTTTCCCCTTGGAAGCGGTATTTGGCGTCGCGGTGGTAGAGGTTGAATTCCGGCGCACCTGGTTTGCCTTGTCCAATGGTCCGCAAACCGATCCCGGTAAGGCTGGCGTCCCGTTCCTCGGTCAAGGAGTCGAGGATGCCGTAGCCCGTAGCCCGTGCGCCTTTGAACTGGAGCCAGAGTGCCACGGTGAAGTCCTTTCCGGCGAGGTCGAGTTTGTCGCTGCCGTCCAGTTCCATACCACTATCAACATCCTTGAATTTGGCGGAGGTTTGGAAACCGGTTCCTTCTTCAGCAGGAAGAATTCCGACACCCTCCAAGGCGGGCGTGTATTTCTTACCGGCTAAGTTCCGGGCAGTCCCGTCGTTAAAATCCATAAATACCGCCATGTCGTCCGGGACTTCCGGGGCAGGGGACTTGGTTGCGGAAAGCACCGGTTGGGTGAATTCCGGGGGGATGGTGACTTGGCGCATCTCCTTGTAACCGAAGCCAGGGGCGCGGGATTCGTAGAGAGGGCCGCGGCGGGATGGGGTCTGGAGGGACTGGAGTTCGATGGTGGCGGAGCGGATGTCGCCGATGGTTTCCTTCCAAGAATTGGGCCATGCCAAGTCGGGGCCTTCCGCGAAGTCGGCCTTCACTTTGTAGTGGAGGTAGGGGGACTTGACTTCCCAATCCCCGGAGAGGTTAAGGATGGAGAGGTCGTCTTTGTAATACTTTTTGATAACGGCGGTGAAGGAGTGGTCGGTGTTCCTGATGATTTCCCAATTGGTGTTTTCGATTTCGTCGGAGTCATACCCCTTCCAAATCCCTACAAACTCCCTACCATCTTCCGAAAACTCGCCCTTGTAAGGCTTGATTTTCGCTTCGTCGCGGCGTCCTGCGGTCACTCCCCCTTTTTCCCGCTGCTGGAGCCAATACCAAATCCCTCCTCCGAAGGCGACGATGAGCAGGAGTATGAGGAACGGCAGCGGGTTTGCTGAATGCGCATCAACTGCTGATCCCTCAGGCGGGGGCGTGTCGGGTGGTAGTTCCTGGGGGACAACGGGTGGGGGCGGCGGGAATTCGGGTGCTGCTTCGTAGGACTCCGCAGGAGTGGGCGGGAGTTCGCCAAAGGGTGGTTGCGAATCCCCTTCCCCTGGTAGCGGGGGAGGTGTACTGTCAGCCATGCGTCAGGTGTCCCCGGTTACTTGTTGTTGGCAAGGCTTTCTTTGTCCGCCGGGGCAGGCTCAAAGGTGAACAAGAGCTTTTTGTCAGCCAATGTCCAGAGCTTAAGGACACCTTCCTGGTCTCCGGCTGCGAGGAGCTTTCCGTCAGGCGTGATGTCGGAGGCATGGGTATATTTTGAGGCGGAGGGCAGGGACGCGGCTGCGGAGATGTTGGAACCGAGGCGGAGGATACTGATTTTGCCTTCCGAGCCCGTGGCCACGGCGTCCGTGCCGTTCCCGTAGGCATGGATGCTGGTGATTTCCTTGGTGAACCCTCCACCTTTGCCGAGGCGATCCCCGTTTTCGAAGTTCCAGTACTTGACATCATAGTCCGCCCCGGAACTGACAATTTCCCTGCCGGTCTTTCGCCAACTGACCCCCATGACGTGGTGGGTGTGACCTTCGTAGGAACGTGCGATTTTGCCAGATTGGATTTCAGTGACCTTAACAAACTTGTCCGACGACGCAGTGGCGATGTGTTTGCCGTCCGGGGAGAACTCCATGTCGAGGACGGTATCGCTGTGGATTTGCTCCAGCAACCTT
>JAYPDO010000131.1:0-5873 GCA_038125285.1 Opitutia bacterium | reverse complement strand
TGGTTGGGAGAGGTTTTTCATGTCCCAGAAATGAATTTCCCCGGAGCGGCTTGGGTCGCCCCCGCCGATGGCGAGGGTTTTGCCGTCGGGCGAAATGTCCACTGACGTTACCCTGGAGGCAAGGGGGGATTCCCCTACTGCGGAGCCCAACTTTGCCGAAAGTTCAAAACGGAGGGCGAGGTCCCAGGCTTGGAGTGAACCGTCCTTGGCCACGGACAGGAGGTTCCCGTTTTCACAAATCCCAGCCACGGTAACATCGTCCTTCAGGGGGTATACCATGCAGGGTTGGCCATTTTCCCCGCTCCATGATTGGATGGCCTTGCCCTCGCCAGTGGTGTAGAGGAACTTGCCGTCTACGGAGTAGGCACCGGCCAGGATGGGCGACTCAGCGGCCGAGGCGGCTTCCTTTGCCTTGTCGCGCACGCTTTCGGCATCCTTTTGCTTCTGGTCTTCGGCAGTTTTCAATTTTTCCGCGACCGCCAATTCTTCCTTGGTGCGGGCCAGGTCCTTTTCGGAGTTGGCGAGTTCCCGGATTGCCGTTTGGAGGGGGCCGTTGATCTTGTCAAATTCCTTGCGGTCGGCGTCGACCTTCTTCTGGAGTTCGTCCACAGACTTCTTGAGCGGAGCCTCTTTGTCCTTTACCAGGGAGTCGGTCTCCTTCTTCAGGTCGTCGGCGAGTTTGGCCTTTTCGTCGAGGAGTTGCTTCGCATCCGCGGTGGCCTTGCGGGCATTGTCCGCCACAACCTTTGCATCGGCGGCCTTTTTGGATTCCGCTTCGAAAGTCTTTTTGGAGGCATCCGCAGCCACTTGGGCTTTCTTTAGCTCTTCCTGGGCGGCTGCGAGGAGCTTGGCCGTGTCTTCCTTCTCTTTCTTATCCTTTGCCAATGCAGCTTCCATGGCCGGCAATTCCTTTTGGGCTTGTGCCATCTTCGCCATCGCTTCCGAAACTTGGGCGAGGGCGGCTTTGGCTGCGGCGACTTCGCCTTCCTTGGCTTTGGCTGCCTTTTCCGCATCCGCTTTTTGGGCAATGGCTTGGACGGCCTTGGTCACGGCTTCCTTGGCCTTGGCCACTTCGGCTTCTTTGGACTTGGATGCAGCCTCGGCTTCTTTGGCTTTGGCCAGGGCGGCCTTGGCTTCATCCTGTTTGGCCGCATCATCCCTCTTTTCGAAGGCTTCGGAGGCTTTGGCTACTGCAGACTTGGCCGAGGCGAATTCGTTTTCCTTGGCCTTGGCCAGTTCGCCCGCTTTCGCTTCCACGGTTTTTTCCGCTTCCGGCTTCTTCGCTGCGACGGCATCGGCTTTGGCAATGGCTTCCTTGGCCGCGGAGAGTTCGCCTTCCTTAGCCTTCAAATTCTTCTCGGCTTCCGCCTTCTTGGCTTCCAGTCCGGCATCCTTGCCCGCACGATCCTTAACCGCAGCCATTTGCTTTTCGGATTCCGCTAGTTTTGCGTCGATGGCCTTGATCTTGTCCGCCTGGGGCTGGACTTTGGATTTCTGGACTTCCGCGACGGTGGCCTGTTTGGCATCGAAATCCTGTTTGGCTTTGTCCGCATTGCCCTTGGTGGACGCTTCTGCCGCTACAGGATCCTTTTCCTTGGCCAGAGCATCCTTGTAGGCTGCGTCTAGCTTCTTTTGCTCTTCTTCCAGGGGAGCAAGTTTCTCCTTGTTTTCGGCCAGTTTCTTGGTGACGGCTTCCAATTCCTTTTCTGCGGCGTCGCGATCGGCCTCCAGCTTTTCGAGGGCGACTTTCTTTTCCTCGACAGGTTCCTTGGCGGCCTTGGTGTGATCCTCCTTAGCCTTCTTGAGGCGGTCTTCGGCCTTCTTTTGCTCCTCCTGTGCCTTTTTCAGCTCGGCTTCACGGTATTTGACCTCCGTCCCGATGAAGGCAAAAGTGTCCTCTTTACCCTGGTAGGCTTCCTGGGCATGGCGGTTGCCTTTGACTTCCCCGGCTTGTTTGCCGTCGGCCTGCCAGAGTTTGCCGGAATTCCCTCCAAAGGTCGCCAACTGTTGGCCATCCGGGCGGACGGCAATGGAAGTGATGGCGGTGCCATGGGAAACCTTGCGGAGGTTGGAGCCTTTGGCCGCATCCCAAAGCCCGGCCTGGCCGTCTTCGGACGCGGAATAGGCTTGGGCATTGTTGGACGGGTCGGGCACCAGTGCCACGACCTTTTTGGTATGGAGTTTGAGTTCCCTGGCCATTTTCCATTCCGCCCCTTCGCCTTCCCCGGCTTCCCAGACCCGGATGATGTTGTCGTCATGGGCACTCAGGATACGGACTGGTTCCAGGAGTACCGTGACGGAAGAGGCCGGCTTGCCTTCGAGTTTGGCCTTGGCGATTTGCTTGCCCTCGGCAACGGACCAAGCCGCGACACCTCCGTCGGAGGAACCGGCAACCACCAAAGAACCGTCCTTGGAAAACCCGATGGCGGTCACATCGGCTGGGGCTTCCACGGACTTGTTTTGCTTCCCGTCCTTGGTATCCCGGATTTTGATGGATTTGCCTTGTGCCCAAGCGAACCACTTGCCGTCTTGGCTGGTGGCAGAGATTCCAGAAAACCCTTCTGCTTTGGGCAATCCCCTTGGCTCCGCCCCTTTCAATTTCCATACTTTGACTTCCCTGAAAGACCCTGTGGCCAGGGACGTGCCGTCCGGCGTAAAGACGGCTGCGGTGACATAGTCTAGGTGGGCCGGTTTGGACTTTTCATAAAAACCCTTGGCAGGGAGTTCCTTGTCGGACAGTTCGCCGACGTGGCTCCCGGTCGGGACATGGTAAATATCGACCCGGTTGGACCGCCCGGTTGCGGCAAATTGCCCGTCATCGGACAAGGCTACTGCAAAGATCGGGTTATGGACAGCCGTGGCCACGGGTTGCCACTCGATCTTTTCCTCGAACTTAGGCCCGTCCTTGGCGCCTTGTTTGATCCACAAGGCCATGACGCCCAGTTCTTCCGGGGTTAGGTTTCTCGCTGACGCCTTGTTTTTGGCCGGGGGCATGATCGAGTCCTCCTCGATGTGGGCGGAAACCAGGAAGAGGAAACTTTCTTCGGGTTTGCCGGGGACGACAAGCGGGCCGTCTTCAGTGCCTTTGCGGATGAGGGTTGGGGTTTCCAAATTGATGTCGGCCTTGGCCCGGGTCTTGTTATGGCAGGGGAGGCAATTGTTCCGGAGCATCGGCAGGATGTCCCGGCCGAAGCTCACTTCAAATTCCTTTTCCGGCGCTTTGACCGGAAGGGCTGCGTTGGAGAGGGCCGGCACGCTACTGAGCGCCAGGGCAAGGAGGGCGTGGGAATGTTTCATCAGGAAAGTTTTTCGGGGATTCATAGCCCAAGGAAGTGACCTTGATTTTAAATAATGTACACAGGCAAGCGTTTTGCGCATGGAAAGGTGCGGAAGACTCATGGAGTCCCCTTCGGAAGAACTCCTGGCCGGGGATGGACTTCCTCCCTCGGGCATTTCCAACAGGGGGTTATCCGGTTCCCCAAGTCCCGCCTATTCCTAACAAGGGAATTCAAATAACGTATGCCAGGAAGGTTCGCCTGTTTCCTCTTCAGTGTTCGGTCCGGCCATCGGTGCCCATGCTAAAATCACGGTAGGATAGGCGGGACGGACATTGCTTTTCAGTGCTAGAAGGATGTGGGAGGAAGTACTTCGGCGAAAAATCCGATGGGTGAACCCTTGAAGACAAGGTGCCAACCCCAAAAAAAACATGCAAAATTGGACTGACTCCAAGTCGCGATGCAAGCTACGGGCATCAAGATCCATCTAAGCACTCTCATCATCCTACGCCCAACGTTTGAAATGAGCTTTTGCGCGCGCAGCTAGCAATAAGCTCAATTTCGTTGTTCTGCAGGCTCTGCCTGTTTTCCTTTTCCTGTGCAGTGGCAGATTAGTGCCAATGCTATCAATACAATCACAACGGGTCCTGCATAGAATGTCATGAAACAGCGAGAGATCGCCTGAGTTCCAGACGAGGTGATCGAGTCTGGACCCATCCCGTCACGCATGATCCATGCGAATGGAAGCAGCACAACGACTGCGAAGGCAAGTAGAACATCAACAACGGCTCGTAGAACAATTCTCATCATCTCCCTCCTTTTGCAGAACGCCCCCAGTTGGGCCGAAGCGCGGCTGGGGGCGTTGCCCGGGCATAAAGCGGAGCGAGGAACGAGCGGAGGGTCCGGGCAACGGGCCGGCTGAGGCGCGGGCTTCCCGTCGCCACCAGCCGATGGTTGGCACTTCGTGGTGGTCACGGACTATGAAACCTTGCGAGAGCAGACAGCAAATTCAGTCTCTTCCTGATGGGCGTCATGATGAATTCTTGCACTTCCCCCGGCACGTCTTGCGGGAGTGGAGGGGTCCATCGTCCGTTGGCGTAGGTGAATTGCTGCCCCGAAGAACTATATCGGTCAGCGAGTGTGAGCCGGAAGTCTCCCTGATTGTCGAGTCCGATTGAGACCCTGTACATACCAACATAACCACCTGCCACACCTTCTTGCGTTGCGCTCTCTCGGATCGCCTGAAACACCTCCGTTTGGTTGTCCCCAGTTGCGTGTTCGGCGAGCCATTCGATTGCCTCTGACGGGCTCTCCTCGGCCCATTGGACCCAAGTGGGGGACCAAGTCCCAACCGCAACTTCAGGAATGACTCCGCCGCCTCCGGTCGCCAGATAGTCGACTGCATCACGGAAACCCTCCTTCCTGATTTCGCCATTCTCGCTCTTATACATTTCCGTTGCCACAAGCGCAATAGCCGCCCTGAGTGCAGATTGGACCTCGGCATTGTTACTCCACTGTTCGCCCAATCGGCTGGCCCCGCGAATCCATGACAGGATCATGGCGGCGTCATCGGGAGGTGCTTTCAGCAGAGCATCCAACACGGGGCCGACTTCGTCTTTGGGTAACTGGACAAGCATCGTAGTTACGGCCAGATCGTAGGCGGCTGGGTTTGCCTCAAGCGAGTTGACCCAGTCGACCATGTCGTCACGCTTGCCCTTGTTTACAAGTGCCCAGGTGATCGCCTTCACGACCGCATCGAGTTCCGCAGCGTCTGTGAGACTGTCAGCCCATTGGGTAGCCTTCTGCGGATCCAATTCTGCCCAGTGTCCGGCGAGTTCGTAGAGACTGCCGTACTCTCTCGCCAGTTCAATGGCTTTAGCCGGAGCGCTGGCCACCGCACCCGCCGCGAATTTCGCCATCAGCGCGGAATACATCGTATCCCCATCCTGCCACCCAGCATCGACTTTCTGACCGTCCCATTTCTTCAGGTTCTGTAGGAGGGAAAGCCCTTTTTGCATGTCCTGTGCGCCAAGTTGAAAGGCAATGCCTCCGGTCAATCCCAAGAAGCTCCAACATTCCTCCGGGGAAAGGTTGTCGATGGCCCAAAGGCTGGCTGCCAGAGGGTTCTGCTTGCCCCAGTCCTGCAAACTCTGGAGCCACAGCAATCTTTCGGTTTCGTCGTCGGGACCGGGGGCGCCGGGAGGCTCAACCCGGGCAGGGGCGGACCTTGACGCAGGCGCTGGCCTTGATTGCGATGGGAGTGCCTCCGAGGGCGGGCGGCGGGCAGCCGATGGTCTCTGGTCCGTCTGCCTTGCCGCAACAGGTGTGCTGGCAACCGCTTCCGGCGCCGATGGTCTCTCGTCCGCCTGTCTTTCCGCGGCTGGCGTTCGGGCAGCCGGTTCCGGGGCGGGACTGGCAGCGTCAGGTGGCGCCAGAAGCCGCAACGCGACCGCAACGATGCACACTGACAATACTGCCAAGCACACCAGCCATACGACCGGGTGCACTCGATGTCTTCTGCTCATCTCGTGTCTCCTTGTGCCAACGCCCCCAGCTGGGCCGCGTAGCTTTTGACATGTAGCAAACCATTGGTTTGCG
>JAYPDO010000130.1:0-12421 GCA_038125285.1 Opitutia bacterium | reverse complement strand
GTCGTCGAAGACAAGCTCGGGGCGATCAACCAAGCAAGGATGGCCGCAAAGTACCTGGAGGACGCCGGGATCCCTTTCCAAATTTGGCCCAATGACAAAGGGGATTCCGGAACTTTGGGAAACCTGGAAGCCCTGGCACAACTCGGCCTGCCTATCGCCAACCAAGCCCAAGGCCTCCTTGCCCACAAGCCGAAGCCCCGCAAGGTACCATCCGATACCTTGGCAAACCGCAAGGCCAACGGCCTGCTCCGCACACTGGAACTCCCTGCTCCCGGCGAGACCAACCTCGCCAGCAACGACTACCTGGGGCTCGCCAACCACCCTGCCGTCCAGGAAGCCGCGTCGGAAGCTGCCAAAGAATACGGTACATCCGCCTCCGCTTCCCCCCTTGTGACCGGATACTTGCCCATACACCTGCAGCTTGAAACGAGGGTATGCCAATGGCATGGTTTTCCCTGCGGGCTTGTCTGGAATTCCGGTTTCCAGGCTAACCGCGCGGTCCTTTCCCTCCTGCCCGGGAAAGGCGACGTCATCCTGGCGGACAAACTAATCCACCGGAGCTTGGTCGCCGGGGCATTGTCAGGGAGCGCCCACTTCCAGCGTTACCGCCACCTTGACATGGGGCACCTGGAAACCTTGCTCCAAAAGAACCGGGCGGCAAAAAGGATATGGGTCGTCACCGAGTCACTGTTCAGCATGGACGGGGATTCCCCGGACTTCGAAGGGCTTTCCGACCTCAAAAGGCGCTACGGGTTTACCGCCCTTGTCGATGAAGCCCACGCCCTGGGCTGGTACGGCGAAAAGGGTAGCGGCTTGCTCGAACATTCGGGAGCACAAGATTTCGCGGACATCCTGGTGGGAACCTTCGGAAAGGCGCTGGCTTCCCAAGGTGCCTACACATTATTCAGGGATCCGGAACAGAGGGAAACCATGGTCAACTTCTCGGAAGACTTTATCTATTCCACCTACCTGGCCCCGCCCTCCGCAGGGTCAGCCCTGGCGGCGATCGATGTTGTCGGGGAAATGGCCCGGCAAAGGCCAGTATGGCAGGCCGCCTCCCAAACTTTCCGCAAAACCCTCCAATCCAGCTACCTCAAGGTCCCGGACGGGGATTCCCCCATCGTGCCCCTCCAGGCCGAATCCCCGGAAGACACCTTCGCCCTGTACCAGCGTTTGCTCGCCAAAGGAATCCGCACCGCCTACATCCGGCCCCCGACCGTGCCGCCAGGTTCGACGCGGCTCCGGATTTCGCTCAAAGCCAACCTCGGGCTTCCAGCCCTTGCAATGAAGGTAGCCAATGCCTGAAAAAGTGGAGACATGGCTCGGGGGTTGGGCCATCCCCCCTGAGTGGGCCTTGTCCGTCCTGGAAAAACATTTCCCGGGCCAAAGGCACCAATGGCTCCCACCGACAGCCCACAACCTCGGGTTGGGTACTGCAACCAAAGGCTACTCGCTGGGGGCATCCTTGCTCCTGCGCCAAACCCAGGGCACCGAAGCCAACCTCTACGCCCCATTCTTCGACTTCAAAAAGGAAGCCAAGCAAGGCGGCAAGGTCGCCCGAGCCCAACTGATGTACGTTCGCAAATGGCTCCAAAGGGATCCCCTCGCAGCCATCAACGACTTCTACCGAACCGCGGGACTCCCCATTGTCGCCACTAACTTGCCCTACCCGCTGGAGGATTTGCTTTGGGGGCTTGCCCAATTGCTGGAAGACGTCCCCTTGCCGACCCAACCGCTAAAGGCATTGGCCAGGCTTGGAGGGGAAGATGCCCTCCTGGACAATGCCCGGCTAGGAAATTATTTTGAACGGGCCACCTTGGCCAAAGGAGCAACCCACAACCTGGATGAACTTCTCGAACAAACACACCACCTATAATGAAGCTGCGGCCATCCAGGCCAAAGTGGCCCGATGGACTTCAGCTTGGATCCCAATGATAGGGGACCTTCCGGGGCCGCCAGTGGAATTCGGGGCCGGGACAGGTTTGTTTACCGGGCACTTGCTAAAGAAATTTGGAAACTTGGTCGCCACCGACCTCTCTGCCCGGATGCTTCAGGAAGGCAGGAGGCACTACCCGGAGGCGAGATGGGAAACCCTGAACGCATGGAAATTGCCCAATGGCAAGGAGTACGGAGGGATGTTTTCCACCAGCCTGCTCCAATGGTGCGGTTAGCCGGAGGATGTCCTTTCACAATGGTACGGCCACTTGCTCCCCGGAGGTTGGATGCTCCATTCCTTTTTTATCAAGGGAAGCCTAGGGGAACTGGCCAGCGTCGCGCCTGAATGCCTGGCACTGGAGTTCCTGGATGAGGAAGGATGGCGTGCCTCCTTCGAGGCGGCGGGGTTCGTGGACATCCAAACCGAGTCCAGGGAAGACCGGCAAACCTACCACTCCGCCGTGGAGGTTTTCCGCAATTTGCACAACCTCGGGGCAACCAATCCAGGGCAGGTCCCCCCAGCACAACTTGGGAAAGCCATCCGGAAGTATGACCGGAAATACGAGGACGGTGTCGGAGTTCCGGCCACCTGGAGGTCAGCCCGGGTGCTTTGCCGGAGAGGGTAGCTGCGAACAACAATCTGCTGACAGCTTATCCCTGACTTGCGAGTCCGTCAATGAGTAGGACTCGCATATTGGGCTTATTTCCCTGGGCTGGCAGCTTTCCCCAGGGCATCCAGGACGACGCCTTGGGTAAGGAGTTCCGGGAGTTCGATAGGTTCTCGGCCATCAGGGAAGAGGATGACATTGAAAGGCACTGCGCCCCGGCCGTACTTTGCCAGTTCCTTGGTGATGGCGGGGTCGTCGTTAGTCCAGTCCGCCTTGAGTGGGAGGATGCCGGTTTCCTTGAAACGGGCGGCAATTTTCTTGGAGGAGAGGGCTAAGCGTTTGTTCAGCTTGCAGGTCGCGCACCATTCGGCGGTGAAGTCGATGTAGAGGGTTTTCCCTTCGGCCAGGAGAGATTTTTGGTTTTCCGGAGTCCAGTGACCCCATTCCAATTTGTCAGAAGAAGTGGATTTTTGCGCCTTGGCCAGGGCTCTTCCGGTGGATTCGACTTTTTCCAAGGGCGCGTCGATTGAAACAGGGCGGGAGGTCGCCCCATCGTCGAGGAAGAGGATTCCTTTGAGGCGGCCACCTGTAGCTTCCAGGTTTTCCTCGGCACCTTCGGCCAAGGGGAGGCGGACGTAGGTTTTCCCATCGGGGAGGGACTGGAAGTCCTGCTTTTCCGGGAGTTCCTGGTTAAAACTACTGGAGGCAAGGACGGGTTCCGGGAAAAAATACAGGTCCATGTATTGGGGCACTCGGGACGGGCGAGCATCGGGGAAGGCCCAGGCACAACTGCCTACCAGGATGACTACCGCCGTCAATTTGGCCCAACCTTTGCCGAACCAACGGCCATAGACCCATGCCGCAATGGCCACTAGCACCATGGCCCACATGGCGTCCAGGAAGGGATCCCCGCCGATTTGGGCGGAAAGGATGGATAGGAGCCAAACCACTGTGGCATAGAGAGGGAAGGCCATGAGTTGTTTGAAGGTTTCCATCCATGCCCCGGGACGGGGGAGCTTCCCTACCCACTTGGGGAAGGCGGACAGCAGAAGGTAGGGGAAAGCTAGCCCCAGGGCGATGACGGTGAACACCAAGATGGATGCCGAGGCTTCGAGTGTGAGTGCGGCTCCCAAGGCAGTGGCCAGGAAAGGGGCGGCGCAAGGCGTTGACACGATGGTGGCCAGGACCCCGGAAAAGAAGGAGCCTTGCAGCCCCCCTTCGCTGGAAAGCTGGCTCCCTGCCCCCATCAAGGATGTCCCGACTTCGAACAAGCCGCTCAAATTTAGCGCGAAGACAAAGAGCAGGACCGCAATCAGGAAGACAAACCTGGGATCCTGGAGCTGGAACCCCCATCCTAATTCCGCGCCGCCTTGGCGAAGTAACACAAGCGTCCCGGCCAGCACCCAAAAGGAGGCGACCACCCCTGCCGTGTACACAAGCCCGTGCATGAAGATAGCCTTCTTGTCTTCCCCTGCTTGGTTGACGAAGCCCATGACTTTTAGCCCGATGACCGGGAAGACGCAGGGCATCAGGTTGAGGATCGCCCCACCGACAAAGGCGATGATCAGGAGTTTAAAATCGAGTTTGGTGGAAGGGGCGGCGGCTCTAGCCTTTTTGGCCGGACGGGCAGGTTTTCCAGGAAATTCGAGCAGGAGTTGGGCGTCGTCATAGCTGGCCTTGGCGATAATGGAATCGTCCTGGACGGGCCATTTTTCACGGGTCTTGGCAAAGGCTGCGGCCACTACTTCGTTAGGGGTGCTGGCCTTGGCGACTGGTAAGGTAAGGGTGAGTTCCCCTTTGCCGCGTTTGCACACGTCCTGGCAGACAAACCATACGGCCTTGGCCTTGAGCAGGATGGAATCCCCCGGGAAATTTTCAGCCAAAGTAACGGGAACCATAAAGTACACGGTTCCTTCGTAGGTATGGCTCATTTCCCCGTTCGCAAAATGCCGGTGCGGGACAGGCCATTGGATTTCCCCGGCAGTCACCCCTTCGGGCAATTCCCATTCGAGGGAGACCGGGCCACCAGTTTTTCCAGGGTTAGTCCAATATATGTGCCATCCCTCCAGGACTTCCATTTTCGCAGCAACCCAGAACTCTTCACCAGGTGTAACCGTGGCCTTTTCGCAGACGAGGGATGCGGCCAATTCCGGAACTTTCTTTTCACTGCCAAAGGAAGGGAAAGCCTCTGCAGGATTAAGGAAACCTTGTGCCCCGAGGGGAACGCAGGAAAGGAGGAAGGCCAGGATCGCAAGGGGCCAGGGAAGTTGTTTCATAGGGGATTCAGTGCAAAGGACGCAGGGGCAATGTCAACCGGGACGTAAAAATAGGAGGGACATTTGAAAATCAGGAAGGCTTTACCATGGGAAGAAGGGAAAGGCATCGCCCGGCTGGGCTTCATTGGTCCGGGCGGGAATTTCGAGGAAACCGTCGGTAAGGAGGATGCCGGAATAGTCGCCGGAGTTGTGGGCGGGCGCGGGGATGGCTTGGGTGCCACCAGCAGAATGGGTGAGGGCAACTGGGAGGAAACAGGTCAGAGGGGGAGCGAAGTGGAAGGGCTCGGCAAGGGGGATTTGGAGGAGGTGGGAAGGTGTCCGGGCGGACATGGCGTCCCCGGCAGGGAGCAAGTAGCGCTGGAAACAGGTAAGGGTGGAGAGGGGATTGCCCGGCAAGCCGAAGACCGGTTTGCCATCCTGGGTCTTGCCAAACCACAGGGGCTTGCCAGGACGTTGGGCGACCCAGTGGAATACTTTTTCCACCCCGAGCTTTTCGAGGACTTGGGGAAGGAGGTCCTTTTTGCCCATGGAGACGCCGCCGCTGAAAACAAGGATGTCGTGCATGCCGAGGAGGTGCTGGATGTGGGATTCGAGTTCGGAAGGATCGTCCGGAATGTGGTGGAGGTGGGGCTGGCCAAGGTTCCGTGAAAGGATGGCGGCGGCCAGGGTATGGGCGTTGGATTGGCGGATTTGGTGGGGCAGCGGGGTTTCGTGGATGGGAACCAATTCGTCCCCTGTGGAAACGAGGGCGATGGAGGGCAAGGAGGAGACTTCCAACTGGGCACAACCACAGGAGGCAGCGACGGCGATTTCCTTTGGGGAGAGGAGGGTGCCGGGATGAAGCAAGGTGGTACCGGCCGGATGGTCCGAGGCTTGCTTGTGAATATATTTCCCTGGTGCAAAGGATGTGCCTGGGGGCACCAGGACGTGATCCCCGTGGCTTTCGATGTCTTCGACAGGGAGGATGGTGTCCGCCCCAACTGGGAGGATTGCCCCCGTGGCCACTTCGATGCAGCCAGCCTTCACCGCCAAGGTTTGCGCCGGGGAACCAGCTGCTTGGAGGCAGAGGACGGGGAAGCGCATGCCTTTGGTCGCGATATCGCCTCCGGCGGAGGAGTGGAAGGCGATGCCGTCCATCATGATCCGGTCGAAGGGAGGGAGGTCACGGTCCGCCACAACCGCTTGCCGGAGGGTGCGGCCATGGGCATCGCCGAGGGGACAGGTTTCCGCGGATAGGAAAGGGAGGTTGGCGAGGAGGGTATTTGTTGCTTCCTTGACGTCGATCATGTTGACAGTGTTGTAAGACAAAAATGGAAACGATTGCGACACCTTCCGTACCTACCGACAAACTGGGGCGCAACCTGCGGGATCTGAGGATCTCCCTGACCGACCGATGCAATTTGCGTTGCGGGTACTGCATGCCTGCGGATGTGTTTACGGAGGATTATCCATATTTAGACCGTTCCCACCTCCTGACTTTCGAGGAAATTTGCGTGGTGGCGCAAGCTTTCGCCGCGTGCGGGGGCAAGAAATTGCGGCTCACGGGCGGAGAACCATTGCTCAGGAGGGAAGCGCATGTGCTGGTGGGGATGCTCAAGGCGATCCCAGGCATCCAGGAAGTAGCCCTAACGACGAATGGGTTATTGCTTGAAAAGCATCTGCCTGCCCTGCTATCTGCGGGTTTGGATCGGGTGACCGTAAGCCTAGACGCACTCAATGATGGAATTTACCAGGAAATGACGGGACGGAAAGCAGGGGTCGGCAGAGTCCTGGATGCGATCACAGCGGCAGAGGAGGCAGGGCTTCCGGTAAAGGTCAATTGTGTGGTGATCCGGGGGAAAAACGAAGGCGAGGTCGTCCC
The DNA here is from genome assembly GCA_038125285.1 of Opitutia bacterium. Taxonomy (GTDB): domain Bacteria; phylum Verrucomicrobiota; class Verrucomicrobiia; order Opitutales; family JABJCN01; genus JAYPDO01. The sequence continues at coordinate 5,741 of JAYPDO010000130.1, read as the reverse complement.
ATTGGCAGAATATTTCCGGGGTCGTAAAGCGATTTTGCGCTACATCGAGTACATGGATGTGGGGAATTGCAACGGGTGGACGGCAGACGAAGTTTACGGGGCGAAGGAAATCCTGGCCGACTTGGGTGCCCGATGGCCTTTGGAACCTGCCGGGTCGAACTACACCGGGGAAGTTGCCCGGCGGTACCGCTACCTGGACGGGATAGGGGAAGTCGGGATCATCGCCTCCGTTACCCAGCCCTTTTGCAGGGATTGTAACCGCGCTCGTCTTTCGGCGGAAGGGAAACTTTATACATGCTTGTTCGCCTCGTCGGGGACGGACTTGCGCGCTGTCCTCCGGGGAGGGGGGGATGCCGGGGCAATCTTGCGGGAAACCTGGGGGAACCGCGCGGATCGGTACTCCGAAGTCCGGGGGGACGGAACCTCGGAAAAGATAGAGATGTCGTACATTGGCGGGTGATTTTTACCGGGAATCCCTTGCCTTTTCCCTGCGATGGCTTGTATTGCCTAGTCCTGAATCCTTTCCCCCCAAGCTATAAACAGTCACCCTGTAATTTTTCCTACCATGCTTATCCAATCCCCCAAATCCTGGCAATTACCTGAATCCGCAGCGACCTCCGAGCCTGACTACGAATCAAGGAGGTCGATCGTCAAAAAACTAGGCTTGGGGGCAGTCGGGGCGGCCTTGCCATTGGGGAATTTGCATTCGGCGACAGCTCTTCCCGAAAAGCCGGAAATCAACAAGGACTACGTGGTCAAGGACAGGAAACCGACCCCTTACCCATATGTCACCGGGTACAACAATTTTTACGAATTCACCACGGACAAACTTCGGGTGCGGACGGAGGCCAACCAGGGCTGGAAGTCAGAACCGTGGACCCTGGAAATAGGCGGTCATGTTACCAAGCCATTGAAGGTGGATGTGAACGACCTTTGCAAAGAAATGGGGATCGAGATGCGGGTATACAGGTTCCGCTGCGTCGAGGCCTGGTCGATGGTGATCCCGTGGGATGGGTTCCCCCTGGCCAAGCTGATCAAGAAAGTGGAACCGACGGCGAAAGCGAAGTACGTGAAATTCACAACCTTCGAGGATCGGAAGGCGGCGCCGGGTTTTGACCGTTATCCTCACTACGACTGGCCCTACACCGAAGGTCTGCGGCTCGACGAGGCAAACCATGCCCTGACCTTCCTGGCCGCAGGGGTGTACGGGAAGCCCTTGCCGAACCAGAACGGGGCGCCCCTTCGCCTGGTCGTACCCTGGAAATACGGGTTCAAGAGCATCAAATCCATCGTTCGGATAGACTTTACCGAAGACCAGCCCAAAACCCTTTGGAACACCACCGCACCCCGTGAATATGGTTTTTATTCCAATGTGAACCCACAAGTTTCCCACCCGCGCTGGTCCCAAGCCACCGAGCGGGTCATCGGAGGTTCGACTTTTGGCGAACGGATCGAGACCTTGATGTTCAACGGGTATGAAAAAGAGGTCGCCCCCCTGTATAAAGGGATGGATCTGGAGAAGTTTTTTTAATCCCCGGTTCCTAAAGCCGTAAGGCATCTAGAGGATGAAGCAGGTATACCGTTTCGTCGGGTCGAAGGGCTTTATCCTGCCGCTGGTCAGCTGGCCATTCTTCTGGATCACATGGCTATTTTTGGATGCGGGCGGATTCCAAGCCGGAAGGCAAGCAAAGGAACCCGAAGCCCCGGCGGAAAAAGTTTCTGCTGTGGAAAAAGGAACGGATGACGGGGACGGATTTGATTTCAGCCAGTTCATCGTCTCGGACGAGGCTTTCAATACCGCGACAGGGGGAGGGGAAGGGAAGGAGGATGTGGAAATCGAACTTCCCTCCGAAGCCGCGTTGAACCTTCATGAGACGCTGACCGACGAGACGGGCAAGTATGCGATCCTTTATTTTGTCTGGGTAACGGCATTGACCCCCCTCAAGGTGCTATTCCGGCGGAGCAAGTTTGTCAGTGCCCTGAACCGCCACAGGAGGACGATTGGATTGGCTTCCTTTTTCTACGCGTGCCTGCACTTCGGGGTTTACCTGACGAACGGGCTAACCACGGTGGCAAACGACCTCACGGCATGGATCCCCTACATCCTGGCCGGTTGGGCCGGATTCCTTATCCTGATGGTGCTTGCCGTTACCAGCAACAATTGGAGCCTGAGGAAGCTGGGTGGCAAGAAATGGAAACTCTTGCACCGTCTTGCCTACCTTTTGGTTCCAGTCCTGTTTTACCACCAGGCATTTACCGGGAAAGGGGGTCCCGAAAGGCCGGAGACCATCCGCGAGGCGCTTTTGTGGTTTTCCCCCTTGATTCTGCTCCAACCGTTGCGGATCTACTTGGAATGGAAAAGTCGGACGGAAAAACAAGGCAAAGCCGGATCCGTTTAAGCCCATCAAGGGGTGGTTTCCCAAATATTATTATTGTAGTGATAGATCCAGCTGGCTCCTCGGTACTCGCCTACATAGAGCCAATCCTGGTCTTTGTTGGACCAGAGGAAGGGGAAGCAACCTGCTCCCGACCACAGCCAACCGAGGCCAGGTTGGTAAAACCAGATGTCGCCAGGCCTGTCCCCAGAAGGATAAACCCAGCCCAGGAGTTCGTGGAACACCCATTGGGATGAGGGGGAAGGGTAATAATGGCCGAACCAGAACAGGGAATTCCAATCACCCGCAGCCGGGTAGCTGCAATAGTCCCATGCGCCTTGGAGGGGCAGGGAGGCTTTGTAGGGATTGGAGGGGTCCTCGAAAAAGGCTTCTGACGTATCCAGGAAATCCGCGTAAATGGAGAGTCCTCCAAAATCAAACTCGCTAAGCTGCGTCCATTGCCAAGTGGGGCTGGACAGGGTGTTGTAGCGTTGCATCCCTTCCCAACTTGAGTCGTGGAACCGGATCGCGAGGTATTGCCCTGGGGAAGGCAAGGAAGTCGTGACAGGGTGGATCGCCCGGGAAGTGTAGGATCCTTTCCGCCGTGGGTCGAAGACCGGCACGGACGGAGAGCCATCGGTGAAAAACGTGGTGAAGGAAAAATACCCGTCCCCAAGGCCTGAAAGGTCCTCACTGTCACCGATGGAAGAATGGAGGACCAGGGGTCTCCACTCACCGGCGAAGGGATCCTGTTTTGTCGCCCCGGTGAAGTAACCCAATTGGATGGCGGCTCCATCGGTATTCTTCCCAGGCGCCCCTTCAGTGAGGGGCTGGCCAAGGTGGTCGAGGAATTGCACGTCAAAACTTTCCCAAACGACCGTGAGTTGGGGCTTAGCCGGCAAGTGTTGTACGGTCAGTAAAACCAAAAGCCTACACAGGCTACGGTATACAGAGGGATTCATGGGCTGGCAGGGTGCTTCCTAAAAACAGGGCTTTGGAAGTCGGGGATCTTTAGGGTAGTATGAAAAGTAATCCTGCCCGTTCGACAACGATAATTTCACAGCCTGCATGCAGAAATCCTTGATGCGGTGATTAGGGTAATCCCGGAGGGGAAACTGTAGTCCATTTTCCTTCGGCGGTGTCGAAAAGACGGGAGGTGGACGGGCTGGAATCCACCGGGGAATAATAGACCCAAGCACCGGTCTCATCACAGAAAAACCAAGGGTAGGCATCTTCGGATGTCCAATACCATTTGCCGTCCGGGGTTGCCAACCAAACGGAGGAATCCGAGCCTCCAGAGGGATATAGCCAGCCATGGTTGACGGTGAAAATCCAGCCACTGCCAGTCCGCAGGAACAGGCCAAGCCAACGGCTTGACATCCATTCCCCTGTTTCCTGGGAGAGCGGGGAGGTGAGCTGGATTTGGTCGAAGATGGCGGTAAGGGAATGGTTTGCCTCCAATAGGATGCTGGCAGGGTTCTGGGTGATGGTGGTGCCAGCGCCATCGGTCCAATGCCGGAAGAGGTATCCTGGGCGGGCAGTTGCTGAAATGAGCACGCTTGCGCCATGGCCATAGGCTCCAGCTCCCGCCAAGGAGCCTGCATCCCAGGGGCTGATGGCAAGGGACAAGGTATGGGAAGAAGGGCCGGAGTAGAGGAAGTTGGCGTAGAGGGTGGTGTTGCCGGAGAGGGTGTGGGTTGTGGTCAAGCCGGATGGATCGGCAGTCTGCCCGCCCGACCATCCTATGAAGGTGTATCCTTCCGCAGGGATGGCCGTCACTTCGATATCCGTCCCTTCGAGGTATTGGCCAGCTCCGGATGCAGTACCGGCGGAAGCAGGGTTGGGCTTGGTGGAAAGGGTGAAGTTCTCCAACAGGGCGAAATTTGCGGTAAGGACAAGGTTGCCAGAAACAGTGGCCTGGGTTTGAGCGGAGGATGGGGACAGGACTGTGCCCCCTGTCCATCCAGTGAATTTGTAACCTACCGCAGGGATAGCGAGCAGGTTGGCTGTTGCATTTTCGGGGTAGCTGCCGGCTCCTGTGGCCGTCCCTCCGTTGGTGGGTTCGGTTGCGATCTGAAGTGAGTGGCCAGAATCTTTGTACTGGAAGTTGGCGAAGAGGCTGGTGTCCTCCACCAAGTTAATGGTTGTTGTGGCGGCAGTGGAATCCGCGGTCGTCCCGCCTGACCAGCCTAAGAAAATGTAATTTTCCGCCGGGATGGCCTGTATCTGGACACCGGTGCCATGTTCGTAGTTGCCCGCCCCGGTAACCATACCGCCTTCCAGCGGGTTGGGCGCAAGGCCTAAGTTATATTCCGGAATCCCCACGAAGGTAAACTTGGCGGTCAGGGTGGTTTGCTTGGTGATCTTGATTTCAGTTTCAGCAGAAGTGGTGGAAGTCGGGCTGCCGCCGCTCCACCTTTCGAATGCATATCCGATCGCGGGGATGGCCTTGATGGGTACAACCGAGCCGTTTTCATGTGTGCCGGCACCTTCGGTCGTCCCCCCTTCGGCGGGGGAGGACAGGAGCGCCCAGTCAAACTCGTTTGGGCCGGCCTATACGAAAGTGGCCGTAACGGTGGCATCCCCGGGGAGAGTAAGCAGGGTGATGACGGAACTTGGGTTGACGATCCCCTCGTGTCCCGTCCAACCGGCGAATGCGTACAATGTCGCGGGCTGCGCGATAATGGTAACGGTGGAGCCCTCGAAGTAATCACCAGCGCCATAGAGGGTACCGGGGCCCGCTTGGCTGGCCTGAAGGGTGAGGGTGTGCTTGGGGATCAGTTCGAAATTGGCGGCCAGGGAGACATCCCCGAGAAGGATCGGGGTACTGGTGGAGGAGAGGGAAGGGTTTGTCACCGTACCACCGGTCCAACTGACAAACCGGTAACCTTGGGCGGGGATGGCCGAAATGAAGGCCGGGATGGCATGGTCAATATCCCCTCCCCCGGACACTGTCCCGCCCTCCGGCGGGTTTGCGGTGAGGGAGAGGTGGTGGGTCGCAGGGCCTGTGTAAGAGAAATTGGCGACCAGGTCCAGAGGCCCGTCGATCGTGATGGAGACGGGGTTTTGGGTTTCCCCAGGATTTGGAAGCCCGACCCAACTGGAGAAAACATGGTCAGCGGCGGGAATAGCCTCGAAAGTGGCTTGTGTCCCCCACTGGAGGGAACCTGTCCCGGATACGGTACCTGCATGGGAAGGGGAAAGGAGTGCATCCACCGGATAATGGCGTCGCTGGTAATTCGCGAGCAGGGAAAGGTCCACAGGGAAAGGGATTGTAGCAGGGTTGGCGGTCGGGTCGGGGAGGATTTCTTCCAAATCATAGACGGAGATTACACCGCCGGCCCCAGCCGTGGAAGAGGTATGGTA
>JAYPDO010000129.1:0-12466 GCA_038125285.1 Opitutia bacterium | reverse complement strand
GTTTGACAAACCGGACAGGGATGGCGCGAAAGGGGACGGGCAATGAGGGTCGACGTAGACGATGACGACGGCATCGAGGTGCAGATGGCGCCTTTGATCGACTGCGTCTTCCTCCTCCTGGTCTTCTTCCTGGTCGCCACCACCCTAAAGAAAATTGAGAAGGAAGTCCCCCTCGAACTCCCCGAGGCCAAACTGGAGGGCAGGGAGGTGCCCCAGGCCGACATCCTGACTGTCTCCGTGGACAAGGACGGTAACCTTTTCCTGGGCGGGAATCCCGTGACCAGCGGCATGGTTTTTGAAAAGTTCAAAGCTGCGGCAGAGGAAGACCCTGCCCAACCTGTCCGGATCAATGCCGACCGTGCAGCCCCGTGGGAATCCATCCTCCAAGTCCTGGAACTCGCGAAATTCGAAGGCCTGACCAACATCCGTCCTGGAACGAGGAATGAGTAACATCCTGGAAGACCCCCATGGCAAAGGACGTTCCAAATGGTTTGGCCTCTCCATGCTCCTGCACATCCTGGCCGTCCTTGCCCTGCTCTTCCTTACCCCCGTCCGGAAAATCCTCTTTGAAAAACTGCATGCCCACAAGGCGCCCCAGGTCGACGACCTCAGTACACGCCAACTCGAAGAGGTCGTTGCCCAACTGGATTCCCACGCCGAAAAGCAAATCGAGCGCAACCTGGAGGCCATGCAGGAATTGCTCGACCAGATGCAATCACTGAACGACTCACAACTGGAAGAGTACACGGTTTTCGAGAAATCCCAGGTCACCCGCACGCCCGAAGTGGTCAAGGACAGCCTCACCCAAGCCATGGAGGCGATGGAGCAGGCCAAAGAGAAATTTGATGCCAAGGACTTGACCGGTTCGCTCACCCAACAAGCCCTTGCCCAGTCCCACCAAGAATCCGTCCTCGACTACCTGGAGTTCCTCAAAACCTCCCCGCAGATCCAGGTAACCCAGCAAAAAGCCACAGAAACCCAAGCCCGCGCCCTTTCCGAAACCGAGGTGACCAAGGCCGCCCGGGAAAAAGTCGAATCCCTCGAAAGACGGTTGGATTACCCCACCAAGCAAGTCGCCGCCCTCGAACCCAAAATCCCAAAGATGCAAGAGGCCGTCGAAGCCGCAAAAAAACGCATCGAGGAAGCGAAGGCCAAGTTGGAGGAAACCAAAACCGCCCTGGAAGCGAGCAAGGCCGCCGGGAAAAAGGAGGACAAGGTCAAAAGGGCAGAGACACGAGTGGCCTACGCCGTAAAGGGGGTGGAAAGTGCGGAAAAATCGTTAGGGTACAAAGAAAGCGAACTCCAAAGGACACAGGAACGCATCGAAACCTCCCGTGCCCAGGTAAAGGAATTTACCTCGGAGAAGGCCACCCAGGAAACTATTGCCAATGAGTCTGCCGCCAATGCCGCCGCGGACCAAGCCAAGGCCATCCGTTTGCAGGCCGATGTGGCTGACAAAATAAAAGAAGAAATCACCAGAAAGGTATCTGAAATCCAGGCGACCTTCCCCGAGGCCGAAACCATGCAAGTGGAGTTGGTCAAAGCCTCCCAAGTCCAAGCCCCCGAAAACGCAAACCTGCTGGATCTTTACCAAGCCGCCCAGGACGCAGAGAAACAACTGGCCGAAAAGTACCGCCAAGGGCGGGCAATGCAATTGGTCGTCATCCAGGATGTCCCCTTCAACGCGGCCATGGACGCCATCGACCTCGTAGTCCCCAACCGTCCCGGGATTCCCCAAGCCCCCTTCCAAGGAAAACCTGCCGACGGGCAACAGCTCCAATTACGCAAACAAGCCATCCGCACCGCCCTCGCCGAGACCGGTTCCATGGTCACCCTGGGGCACTCCCTCCTAAGCCAGGCTATTGCCGCGCAAAAAGGGTTCGGGGCAGGAGGCGGCGGCCCCGTTTCCCTGGATGCCATCAACGCAAAATCTGCGTCCATGCAAGCCATGGAAAAGCTGGCCGGACAAGAATCCGGGGGCTACTCCGCCGATGTCTCCCAAGCCATGCAATATGGCGGCGAAGGAAAAGTCCTATCCGATGTCCCCCCGGAACAAGTCCCGGTCATCGACGACAAGGTCATTCCCAAATCCGGCCGCAAAGTCGCGCCAGGAGGAGACGGCACAAGCTGGATGGCGGTCAACCAATGGTACATGCTCGGCCCCTTCGCTAACCCCGCCCGTGCCAACATCGACCGCGTTTTCCCCCCGGAAACCCTCGTCGACCTCAATGCCGTTTACGATGGCAAGTATGGCCGCCCCATCCGCTGGGTATTTTCCCATTCCGAACACAAATTGGGCCGGAACAGCCCTGAGAACGAAGAACCCTACGGAATTTGGTACGCCTACACCGACCTCCATTTCGACCAACCCCGCGACCTCTGGATCTCAATGGGTTCCGATGACAAAGGCCAAGTCTGGATCAACGACACCCTCGTCTGGGTTTCCGCCAACCACCACAAAAACTGGTCTCCCAAAGAAGCCCTACGCAAAGTCCACTTTCAAAAAGGCCGTAACCGCATCCTCTACCGTATCGAAAACGGCCAGCACGGCATGGCCTTCTCCCTATGGGTGAACTTGCAACAAAGCTGAATGACAAAACCCAATCGTTAGCGAACTTGGTATAGGGCGGATGCCGAAACAGTAATATCGGCTTGTCCTAATTAGGAGCGCCCTTTACCAGGTGTGGCAATCGTTACTTGATCCTATGAAAACGCTCCCAACTCTCATCCTTGCATTACTCGCAAGCACCTATTGCCATGGCGAAGTCCATCTGTTCCTGCTTTCTGGGCAGTCTAATATGGCAGGGCTTGACCCCAAAGTTTCTTTTATCCCGACCGTTGAAGCGGCCTTCCCTGATGATACTTGCATCTTTGTGAAAAGTGCACAGGGCGGGCAGCCGATCCGGCGGTGGTATAAAAATTGGAAATCTGCCCAGGGGGATACCTTGAAGTCGAAAGGCGATCTCTACGACAAGCTCATCGCTGCGATCAACCCGCAGTTGGGTGCACAGAAGTTTGACACCCTTACCTTTGTCTGGATGCAAGGGGAGCGGGATGCGAAGGAGAAGCATGGCTCTGTGTATGAGGAGAGTCTGCAAGGTTTGGTCGACCAACTGAAGGCGGATATGAAACACGCGGACATGAAGTTTGTCATCGGCCGCCTTAGTGACTTCGGGAGTGACCCGGCGCGGAACTACACGGACTGGGAGGTCGTCCGGCAGGCTCAAGTTGCGGTGGCGGAGGCTTCCACGAACGGGGCTTGGGTCGATACGGACGACCTGAATGGTAAAAACAACGGTTTGCATTATGACAAACCGGGGTATGCCGAGATGGGAAAACGGTTCGCCGAAGCTGCCATCCAACTGTTGAAAGGGGAGGCCAAACAATGAAGACCCGGTTCCTTCCTTGCCTATTCCTTGCCGCCTGCCTCCATGGGGAAGGACTGTTTTATGATCCGATCCCCACGGATGTCGAGGGGTGGACGGTCAAAGTCGACCCTGCGTTGCTCAAGTGCCCGAACGAGCAATTGGGGAAGGACGCATTGAAAGCACTGGCCAACCATCTCCAGAGGATCAAATACATCCTGCCGGAGGAAAAGGTCTCAGAACTCCAGAAACTGCCCATCGCATTGGACTTCAACCATAAGCTGGGTAACATGCAGTACCACCCTGAGAAGGGCTGGCTCATGGCCAACCGGCATGACCCACGCCTCGAAAAGCATGTCCATATTCCTCGTGCGGAAAGCCTCCTCGACCGCCATACCTGGGCAAAGCATCCCTACGTCGTGCTCCATGAGTTAGCCCATGCCTACCATGACCAGGTGCTTTCCTTCAATAACAAGCAAATCATTGCGGCCTACGAAAACATGAAGGCGAAGGGGATTTATGAAGAAGTCCTGCTCTTCACAGGGAAAAAGGTGAAACATTACGCCCTGACCAACCACAAGGAGTACTTTGCCGAAAGCACGGAGGCCTATCTCGGTGTGAACGACTTTTATCCCTTTACACGCGCCGAGTTGAAGGAGCATGACCCCATGATGTACGCTGTCATGCAAAAAGTCTGGGGCGAGGTGAAGTAGGGGCGCGGCTCATACCTATATTTAGCTACCACAGGACTTCCACGTCGTACTTCCAAAACTTCTTGTTTGAGGTCAATATGCTGAGTCCTTCCTCTATGGCTTGGGCAACGAGCAAACGGTCGAAGGGATCTTTGTGGTGCAAAGGCAATCCAATGATCCCTTAACAATGCTTCGATTGGATATCCAAACAATCAAACCGGTTCGCCCTTCGCTCCCATTCAAAGAACATTTCCCAACATGGATCCAAGTTCAATTTCCCGGTTGATTACTTGATACAAATTTCCCAATAGGACACTCTACTAGGGAAGAATTGGTTGCTTGGGGTCAAAAGCGTTTCCTTTGCCTTGCTACTCAGGTTTGCTGGAGCATCAATTGACCAAATAAAGATGTGGGTATCCAGAATATAGCCGTTACTCATTGGTAATCCGAAAAATCTTCCATTTCGTCCGTAAAGTCCGGGAGCCATATATTTCACAACCTCTGCAGCCCCTCCCAATCTTCTGGACGGCAGGGCTTCTACAATTGGTTGGAGTTTTACAACGGGCTGTTTGCCCTATGCGATGACCACTTCCTCCCCTTGGAGGGCTTCCTGGATGAGCCGGTAAAGGTGGGTCTTGGCTTCATGGATGGTGACTGTCATGCAAAATAAGGTTATCTAATGGGTTGACTAAGTATAGCGGATTTTGCTCCACTCAGGGAAATATGCATCCCGACCAAATCTCCAATCCTTCCATCGAAGAGCTGGCCAAGCTCGACCGCAAAGTCACCTTCCTCCCGTCGCAAAACGATTCCCCTGAAGTTTTGTCCAAGGAACAAATCCAGCGTTTCAACGAGTTAGGCTACCTGATGCCTTTCGATGGGCTGGGGGCAGGGGAATCCCATGATTTGCGGACTTACTTTGACGGTGTTCTGGACGCATTCCGGAACCTCGGGCGGGACAGCTACTCGATCAACACGGCGCATTTGCGGTTTGCCCGGATTTACGAATTGTTGAAACATCCTGCGATCGTCGGGCCGGTTTCGGACTTGTTGGGGCCGGATGTGATCGGTTGGGGTGCGCATTTCTTTTGTAAACTTCCCCATGATGGAAAGCGCGTTCCTTGGCACCAGGATGCCTTGTACTGGCCGATCACCCCTACGCGGACAGTCACAGCTTGGCTTGCGATTGACAACGCCACCCCGGAGAATGCCAATATGCGGTTCATCCCGCGTTCCCATTTGCACGGGCCGATCGGCTACAATGTGACGGATGCGAAGGATGTTGTCCTAAATTTGGAAACTGCGGATGCCGAGAAATATGGGGATGCGCCCGTGGATGCCTCTTTGGAGGCCGGACAATTCTCCATCCATTCGGACTTGTTGCTCCATGGTTCGGAGGCGAATGGCTCGGATATGCGTAGGTGTGGGATTACCTTGCGATATGCAGCGGCCAGTGTGAAGGCGTACCATGACTGGAAGTACAAGGGTATTGTGGTAAAAGGGGAGGACAGGGAAGGGAACTGGGCAAATTTGCCCTGTCCATGATGACTCATCTCGCCAATCGAAAGAGGGATGATGATGCCCAGACATTTCTGCGGGGGCTTGTACTTCGAGCCTGCCGTTAATACTCCGGCCACAAGAGTTCGCCGCTCCTGCTTTTGAAAAGAAAAGGGCCTGGCCTGTGTTGGCCAGACCCTTTCGCAGGGAAACTTGTATGAAACTCAGGCGATGGCACCCCAGCCTTTGCGGGGTTCGCGCCATGCTTGCTTGGCAATTTCCGGGTCGGAAATTTTTCCATTTTCGTCCATTTCGACTTTCTTGCCAGCGCGGACGGCTAGGTTGCCGGACTGGATGTTAGCGGTCATGGGGCCGGAGTAGGAGAAGTTGGACTGGCTGAACTCGCGGGGCTTTTCGCCACGGCAGGCCATGAAGAACTCTTTGTGGTGGCCAGGGGAGCGGTCGAGGATTTGTTCCGGGCGGCCGAACTCCTTGCGGCGTGCATTGGGGATGACGCGAGGGCTGTTCCAGTAGTCGCCTTCAACGAGCATCTTGCCCTTTGTGCCGATGATGAGGTTGCCGGTGCGAGGGAGGTCGACGCCGTCAACCTTCAATTCTTCGGGGGTTTCGGGCATGTTGTCCTTGCCATCCTTGGTCTTGCCTTCGTACCAGTAGGTTGTGAAGCCCGGGCGGTCGCCTTTGGCACGGTAGGTGGCCTTAATCGTGGCACCGGCAGGGAATTGGTCGGTCACAGGGCCGGTCATCATGATGGGTTCGACTGTGGCCGCATAGCCGCAGTCCATGATTGCATAGATGCCGTCTGTGGTGTGGCAGGCCATGTCGCCAAGGGCTCCGGAACCGAAGTCCGCGACGCCGCGCCAGTTGAAGGGGTGGTAGGGGCCACGGGCTTTTTTGTCGTCCTCATTTGGGCCGACATAGGGGCGCATGGGTGCAGGGCCGATCCAGCTTTCCCAGTCGAGCCAACTGGGCACGGGGTTGGAGCCTTTGGGACGGTCGCCGCCTTGCGGCCAAACGGGGCGGTTGGTCCAGGTATGGAATTCGAGGACGTCACCGACTGCGCCTCCTTTGACGTATTCGTAAGCCATGCGCCAGCCTTGGCCGCCGTGGCCTTGGTTGCCCATTTGGGTGACGACGTTGCATTTCTTTTTGTAAATTTCGGTGAGCTTGTTGGCTTCTTCGACAGACCAGGTGAGTGGCTTTTCCGTGTAGCAGTGGATGCCCATGGAGACGGCAGTGTAGGAGGGGGCGAAGTGGGAATGGTCAGGGGTGGCGACGAAAACTACGTCGAGTTCCTTGCCGTGTTTGTTGAACATTTCGCGCCAGTCCGTGTAGCCTTTGGCTTCTTTCCAGCCTTCTTTACCATGCACTCCATCCCAACGGGTCTTGTCTACCTCTGCGAAAGCGACGCATTGACAACCTTCCTTGTGAGCTTCCCCGGTGTGAGCACCCGCACGCCCGCCAACGGCGACAAAGCCGACCTGGAGTTTGCTGTTTTGGTTTTGAGCGCGTACGATCGCGGGGAAGGCCAGTGAGCTTGCCAGGATTTGGCGGCGGGTCAGTTGGTGGGACATAGTGTATTCTTGGGTTTTAGGTTGGTGTTTATGAAAACGAGGACAGCATGAAAATGAGCCTGCCTGGAATTGGCAAGATGTGTTTGGCAGGAAGTTTTGCCAATGTGCTGTGCAACTATCCGGGGGTGGGGGCTGTCAGGGTCTTTCAATGGTGACGCGGATGAATTGGCTGCCTTCGGTCTCGCTGGCAATAGGAGTTTTCGAGGTGGCCGTGACTTTCTCGTAGTTCGCCTGGACTCCAGTTTGGTCGGCATCAACCGTTAGTGTGACGTCGGCTTCTGCCCATGTGCCCCCTTTGAGCTTGCGGGTCAGTTCGACTTTATACGTCAAGGTGTCATCGACGCCGGGCTTAAGGCGTAGGAAGGTGATGGCAAGGGATCCGGAACTGCTGTTGACTTCCGGGAGGGTGGACTTGCGATCCTCGACGTTGGGGTTACCGCCGATGGCGTATTCCAGGAGGTTGGGGACTCGGTCGTTGTCTGGGTCGTCTAGCAGACCCTGCTTGCCAACGGGAATGTTTTGTTGGCCAGCCCAATCGACGAACTTGTCAGAGATTTCTACGATGACTTTTCGGGTGACTTGAGCCGCTGCGTTCCCGGCGAGGTCGCTGACGTTATAGGTGACGGTGTATTCGCCGACGGTGTTAGTGTCTACGTTTGCGAGGGAAGTGCCGTTGGTGATTTTCGCAGTGATATTCCCGTCAAGGGAGTCGAGGGCTGTGGCTCCGGCGTCCGTGTAAGTACTGCCTTTTTCGATGGTGACTTCCTCGTCACCCAGGAGGGTGATGACAGGGAGAATGGTGTCTTGGATAGTCACGTTCCGGGTAATGGTCGTGGCTTTGTTGAAGGAGGAGTCGGAGACGTTGTAGGAGAGGACGTAGATGCCGGGTTTTGTAATGTCCAATACCGGTTCGCTGGATACTGCCACAAGGGGGGTGATGTTGCCGTCCACGTTGTCATTGGCAGTAAAGCCAGGGTCGGTCCAGGCCGTACCGGCTTCGTGGTCAATATCGGCGGAACCGACCAGTTGGATGACTGGGGCGGATGCGTCATCGGAAACGGAAATCTTCCGTTGGACGATGGTGGTGTGCCCGGTGGAGTCTGTGGTCTTGTATTCGAGGACATAGGGTTGGGTTGTTGCTGTCGTGGTGTCGATCCCGGTGCGTTTCATGGCAAACTGCACATCGCCTTGGTCCAGGGCCGCCCCGAAGATTTTGAGGTCGTCGATGAGGCCGTTGAAATAGTAGCCTTCCCCTTTGGCGAATGCACCGATGTAAGCGGGGCCTGCTGCTGGTGATGTGGGAAGGGTGATGTCCTGCTGTTCTTCAGCTACGACTTCCCCGTTGATGTAAATGGTTTGGACAGATCCGTTGTAGGTGACGGCGACGTGTTGCCACTCGTCCACAGTCAGCTCCACAGTACTTACCGAGGAGTCGACAAACCCTCCGACCCCATCATTGGTGCGGAAAACCAAGGCGCCCGCACCATTGAAGAAGGTTCCATATTGGGAGTTGACCGTATTGTCGGTGGTATTTTCAAAGATAAACATACTTTGGTCGAAATCGGCGCATTTGACCCACGCCGTTATGGATACATCGGTAAGGTCGAGTAGGGCAGTGCCGGGGATTGTTACATAGTTGGAGACACCGTCGAATTTCAGGGCTTTCCCGTACTTCCCTTGTACCCAACTGTCGGCGACAGGGTCCGCGAAATTGACCAGGGTTCCGTCTAGGGAGTTGTAGAGGTCTTTAAGGACTGTGCCGTCGTCGTGGTCAAATTCCCAATGGGCGACAGGGGGCTCCCCAGTGAGGCTAAGGAGGGTGACGTTCACAGTGAGGCTGGCGTCCAGATTGTCGGTTACGACGTAGCCGGGATCTGACCAGTCCGCACCATCCGCGTTCACACGGTATTCGTTGCCCCCGGTGAGTTCGATGACGGGCGGGGTAGTGTCTACCACAGTGACTTTCCGGGTGACGGGGACGGCATCCTTGCCATCGGTATGGGTGAATTGGTAATAGAGGAAGTTGTCGCCTAGCTTGGTATGGTCGACGCTGCCTGTCACTGTGACTGCAGACTCGTCGAGCGGATTATCGCGGCTGTCGTAGGGCAGCGCACCTGGATCCTCATAGGGAGTACCGGCTTCGAGGGTGTAGTTTTTGCCGCCTTGGAGGACGAGGATGGGCAGGGTGGGGTCGGTTTGCACGATGACCGTCCTGGATATGGAGGAGGTGTTGCCTGCGGCATCCGTCGCAGTGTAGGTGATTTGGTATTCCCCTTCCGTGAGGGTACGGATACCGGAACTTTTCTGGAGCTGGAGTGCTTCGTCCGCAGTGAGGGCACGGTTCCAGAGGGCAACGGAGTCGAGTTGGCCGGTGAAGCGGTTTTGGTTCCCGTTCCAGCCACCTACGCCGAAGTTCATGTCGTTGACATAGAGTGGGGCTGTTACTTGGGCGGTGGCTTGCTGGAGGGTGCCGTTGAGATAGAGCTTGGCATCGGTTCCGTCCCAAGTTCCGAGTGCGTGGGTCCACTTGTTGGTGGCGGGCATCTCGTCGGCGGCAAGGGAGATTGCGGCGGTGTCTGCCATGAGGAATAGGAATTGGTCCGCGTCGTTATAGCCGAATCCGTAGGGATAACCCGGGCCGCTTTTGGCTTTGACGACGACCTTTGTCCAGTCGGGTTGGGTGTCGATGGTGGGCTTGAGCCAGACGGAAAGGCTGAGCCCGTTGGTAACCGAGAGGGAAGGAGAGTCCGGGGCTTCTGCAGTACCGTTGGCATTGAAAGAGAGACCGCGGCCGTGGATGGTGTCCACCCGGGTCGGGGCGCCGCTGAAATCAAGGTGGTTATCTCGGATCGAGTCGAGGGCGGTATTCCCCGCCTTTTCCTCGAATCCCCAGGCAGATACCATGCCTTCCTGGAGAGTCCCCGGGTAGATGTATTGGACTTTATTGCCCGAGATGCGGACATAGGGAGCTGGATCTGCGGTGTCGGTTACGGTAATCCCTGGATCCATGAAAGTCAGGCCGGGTGGAATGGTGACGGATGCTTCGCCAACCAATTCGAGGGAGGGAGCCAATGTGTCGGTAATCGTGACAATGCGGGTGAGAGGTATGGCGGTGCGGTTCCCGTCGTCATATTCGTAAAGGTATTTCACTTTACCCGGGATCGAGGTATCGGGTTGTGCGACGACCTGGCCTCCTTGGGTGATGATGGTCGAGAGGGGTGTTGGATCCAGGTCTTGTCCGGCTGCATTTTTGATCGTGACGCTTAGGTCGTTATAGACGGTGCCTTGCTCGTGGGTGACTTCGGCATCCCCTACCAGGGCGAGGATCGGGGCATCGGGATCGGGCTCGACGATAACGGTCCGGGTAGTAGTGGACTGGTTCCCTGATTGATCCATCATGTAGTAGGTGATGGAGTGGGTGCCGGGGAACGTGGTATCGATCATGCCGACGCCTTCGGTGAGCCAGAGGCCGATTTGGGCGGGGTCGGCAGGCTTAATGTTTGTGAGTGTAGCGGATGGCCCGGCACCGGCAGGGGTTTGGATCCTGGCACGGCCACGGGATCCCCCTGTGCCTTCCCGGTGCCCGACAGCGAACTTGTAGAACCCTGCAGGGAGGAAGACCAGCAAGGTTTCGTCACGCCAGGTGATCTGTTCGTTGTCCGAAGCGTCGAAAACGCCGTTTTGGTTAAGGTCGAGCCAGAGGTTGACATCGTCATCCGACATGTCGGTGCTGAAAGTGTAATCTCCGTCTATCCTGGAGTGGAAATAGCCGAGGATGTAGGAGGAATAGTTGTCCCCGACAGTGATGCCAATCCCGGCACGTTGGAAGTCGGCGTCGGAAGCGTACTCGAAGCCGTTTCCTGAGTTCCCTGTGGTAAAGAACCTGGTGGCCTTGGGTGTCTCTGCGAGGAGGCCGCCATTGTTGTCGAAGTCGATGTTGCCACGGTATTCGAAGCCAGCGTGGTGGAGCCGGTTGGGGATGTATTCCCGGTTGGAGACATACCAGGCGGTGGCGTCGCCGTCGTTAAGGGTCAGTCCCGGGTCGATCCACTCTTGGTTTGCCAGGAGGGTCACGGTGTCCGTACCGCCGAAGGTGGGGTGGGCGTTGAGGGTGGCGGACGGGGCTTTGGTATCGACGAGGGTGACCGTACGGGTTGCTGACACGGCGTCTGTGTACTCGTAGGTAAGGGTCTGGGTGCCGAGTTGGGTGATGTCGAGCGGGGTTGTGGCAAGGAGGTTTGCCTCCAGCTCAGCTCCGCCCTGGTCGGTGACCATGGCTCCGGGGTCGGTGAAGGCGTCGCCTAGTTCATGGGTCATGACCGAATTGCCTTTGAGGGCGATGAAGGGCTTGGTGGCGTCATCGACGACGACGATGGTGCGGGTGGCTGTCGTCTTGTTGCCGGTGATGTCCCTGGCGTGGTAGGTGATGGTGTAGGTGCCTGGGGTGGAGGTGTCTACAGTGGAGGCATCCCTCGGGGCGGCCCAGAGGCCGACTTGGTATGGGTCCACGGGGCGGATCCTCCTGTCTTCAATGGGAACAAGAACCTCCGGAAGGGTAATCCTTACGTCGAATTTCTCGCCTCCAGTGCCTTCGCGGTAGGCAAAAGCCAGGTCATAAAGCCCGGCAAGGAGGTCTGCAGAAGGCCAACCGGTTTGGTTGATGTCCATGATCCGCTCATTGCCCTTGTCCCCCGCAAGTTCATAAGTCCCATCCTGGTCCAGGTCGATCCACATACAGATGTTCCCGTCCCTGTCGGTATGGGCGAATTTATAGTTTCCATCCACGGGGGCGAAGAACTTGGCATGGAAAAGGATCTGGAATTGGTCGCCTTGTGGGGAACCCATTTCGGCGAAATTGTTGAAGTCGGCCCCCCTGTCCCCCGGGCCGGTGTCAAAGAAGTTGGATAATACCGGCGTAAGGGCTTTGATGCCGCCGTTTTGGTCGAGGTTTAGGACGGAATCGTCCGCACCGGGTTCGATGAAGAAGTCGAGCCGCATTTGGTTAGGGGAGAGGAGTTCGTCGCTAATGACGGCGATATTTCCAGTCCCGGTGTCCACGGCGGAGTAGCCTGGATCCGCCCAGACGGCATCCTTTTCCAGTTTGATGAAGGATTCGCCAACCAAGGTGATGACCGGGGGTTGGGTATCCCGGACGATGATGAGCCGGGAAACTTCCGGAGCATGGGCACCCACCACCGGCTTGTAGTTATATTTGATGGTAAATTCGCCTTGGGTGGTAGTATCGTCAGCCAAGGGGTTGTCCACCATGACCAAACCTGCATCGAGGTCGCCGGTGCCATCTTTGAGGCTGTATCCAGGG
>JAYPDO010000128.1:0-12685 GCA_038125285.1 Opitutia bacterium | reverse complement strand
AAACCATACTGCCTCCTTTCCCCCCCCGGTCTAATCCAGCTTGCATTACCTAGGGCACAAGGTTGGATTTGGAAATTATGGATGAAGGACAATTCGAACCGCAGAGGAATGGCATCCGATGGAAACCCCTGGCAATCTGGATGGGGTTTGTGACGCTGCTGGAAGCATCCATCCACCTCTATCACGATGGAAGGGACAGTACATTCCAGGGCTTCGCCTTCATGGTTTACTACATTACGGTCGGGATTTCGCTGGTGGTTTGGTGGCTGTTCGTCAGTCGTGCGACTTTGCGGCAAAAGGGAATGGGGATAATGGGTGCATTGGCATGCCTGGGGATGTTCCGCTGCGATGGCTACCGGGGCGATTTGATGCCGAGGGTCTCGTTCCGTTGGGCACTGGCAAAGGAAACCCCATTGCCCACAATGATCGGAGCCCAACAAGACGGTCTCGATGGGGTGGGGTTTGAAGGGTATTCCGTGTTGGAAACCGACTGGCCGGAGTACCGAGGCAATGGGAGGAGGGGAATTGTGCAAGGCGCAGGGTTTCAGGAGTCCTGGATTGCGCCGAAGGAACTTTGGAGGATTGCTGTTGGGACAGGTTGGTCTTCCTTCACCTCGGTTGGCCATATCTGCTGGACGCAAGGGCAATTGGACTATGGGGAGGCGGTAACTGCCCTTGATGTGCAGTCGGGGAAGGTCATCTGGCAACACATCGACCCTGTCCGCTTCGACGAGACCTTTGGGGGGATGGGGCCACGAGCCACACCCACCTTTGAAAAAGGCAGGCTGTGGACACTTGGGGCGACAGGATTCTTGAATTGCCTCGACGCGGCTAGAGGGAAAGTCGTCTGGACAGTGGACATCCTAGAAGACAATGGTGCCCCGAACATCGAATGGGGGATGACGGCCTCCCCTCTCATCCACAAGGACAAGGTCATTGTCTTACCAGGAGGCGGGAGCGGAAGGAGCCTGGTTGCTTATGACAAGTTGACAGGCAAAAAAGTTTGGTCGGGAGGGGATTCCGTAGCGTCCTATTCATCCCCACAAGTTTCAGTGCTGGACGGGTTCGAGCAAGTAATCGTGCACAATGGGATCGGGTTGGCCGGGCATTCGTTGGAGGACGGGCATGTCCTCTGGGAAATCCCCTGGACTACCATGTCTAAGGTCAATGTTGCCCAACCCATCATCCATTCGGGGAACCAAGTCCTAATAAGCTCTGGCTACCAAGTTGGTTCCGTCAATTTGGAGGTCACCCAGGAGGATGGGAATTGGAAGGTGAAAGAACTTTGGAGGAGCAAGCGTTTAAAAGCCAAGTTCAACACCCTCATCCCCATCGGGAAATACGTCTACGGCTTGGACGAGGGCATCTTGACCTGCCTGGACATGGAGACTGGCGAAAGGCAATGGAAAGGAGGGCGTTACGGCTACGGGCAATTCATCCTGGCTGGCGATGCCTTCCTTGTCCTGTCCGAAAGGGGCGAGGTCGTCTTTGTAAGGGCCACCCCGGAAAAATTTGAAGAGATCGGGAAGTTCAAGGCACTGGATGACAAAACTTGGCAACATCCCACAATCGCAAATGGAAAATTGTTCGTAAGGAACAGCCGTGAAGCAGTTTGCTACCAATTGGAGTAATGCCCGCCTTTCCTGGATTTTCAAATTTACAGGCCAAGGTATTTACGCGTCGCTAGCAACTCGCAGAAAAGTCAGGGAAATCCAGCATCTACCTGGATGCCAGCAGTCAATTTGAGGAAGCCGGCTTGATTCCAGTGTGCTATGCTGCGGACATGCCACCAAAGATCGCCCAGGACGGTTTCCTCGGTAATCCTAATTGTTTCAGCCGACATCCCCCAATCCACTCGTGGGCAAGTTCTATGCTTCGCAGATCGCGGCGTTATGGGATCGAAGAAAGATAGGTCTTAAAATTCCCATGGAACCTGACTTTTACTCAGGCCGCCTCCTTCTCCTCTTCCGGCCCTTTCCAATCGTCCAAGGCGTTTTCTTCCAGGACACCCTTGGCGGCAGGGAATGCCTTGATGGCTTCGATGATCATCCATGCTTCCAGGGCGATGGTGGCCAGGCCGATGAAACCGAGTAGGTAGTTGGGCTTTTCGGCGACAAGCCAACCGGGGTTAATGAAGAGATTATAGGACATCGCCCAGAGAGGCATGATGAGCATGAAGACCATGGGGATGACCAGGAACCAGACTGGGACTTTGCGACGCCAGAGGTAGAAGGTGACAACCAGGAACGCAAGTCCTGCCAGTAGTTGGTTCGTCGCCCCGAAAAGGGGCCAAAGGATGAGCCCGCCCTTCCCTGCGTTGGCCATGGACCATTCCATCCCACTGGGAGGCACGGCGGCCATTGCAGCTGCTACGACCACAGCGGCGATAGTGGCACCATGGCGGTTTTCGAGGATGGCCAGGGGGTTCTTGCCGCCGTCCTTTGGGCGCAAGGTCCCGGCGAGCTCCTGGACGACATATCGTTGCAACCGGCAAGCGGTGTCCAAAGTTGTCCCTGCAAAGGACGCCACCAGGACACCCATCAGCGCAATGGAAACGCCGGAAGGAAGGCCGAGAGCCATGAGGAAGTTGGCTGACCCGTCTACGAATGCGCCCACTTTTTCCTTCAACCCGCCGGCTGCGCCCCAAGATTCGTAGCGGTGCAACCAAGCTTCATGGCCGGTAAGGATTTCGCCGTCCGTTTCGACCCCTAGCCCCAAGCCCGCGGCACAGGCTAGGATGACGAGGGTGGCCAAAAAACCTTCGAGGAGCATCCCCCCGTAACCGACAAAACGTGCGTCCGGCTCGCTTTTAAGTTGTTTGCTGCTGGTGCCACTGCTGACCAGGCAATGGAAACCGCTGATCGCCCCGCAAGCGATGGTGATGAAGAGGAAGGGGAAGATAACCGGGGCACCCGTAGGATTGGAGTTGATGGCCGGGGCAACCATCTGGAGGGCTTGCCTCTCTGTATGTCCCTCCAATGGTGCGCCCCCCATGAAAGAAGCGGCGACCAATCCAAGCACGATCAGGGCAAGGGCGGAAATGAGTTGGAGGGAGTTGATATAGTCCCGGGGCTGGAGTAGGCTCCAGACTGGTAATACCGAGGCTACATAGGAATAGAACAGGAGAAGGACTACCCATGTCCAAATGCTCCAACCGGCCATGGTAGTGTTCCAGTAGGCGAGGATCCCAGTGTTCCCGTAGATCACGGTCAGATACATGACGGCGAGGGCAACGAGGGAAGGGACAAGAAGGTGCGCCCCTTGCCGGTGCAAATAGACTCCGATGGCCAGCGCGATAGGGATCTGTATGACACAGGGAAAGATGGCGGCCGGGTACTGCTTGAAGACGGCGGCGATAACAAGGCCAAAGATGGCAAGCACGATCGTCAATGCCATCACGAGGATGAGCAGGAAGAGGAGGCGTACGCGTTTGTTGAGTACGCGCCCTGCAATGTCACCAACGGTCTGGCCATTGTTGCGAAGGCTGACGACCAACGCCCCGAAGTCATGCACCGCACCGATGAGGATGGATCCGAATATGATCCACAACAGGGCGGGTACCCACCCCCACATGATCGCGATAGCCGGCCCTACGATCGGGCCTGTCCCTGCGATGGAAGTAAAGTGGTGGCCAAAAACGACCCCTTTGTCCGTTGGTACATAATCCAGGCCGTCCTCCAACTTGTGGGACGGACAGACCCGCTTTGCGGAAAGGTTAAAGATTTTGCTCCCAAGCCACTTCCCGTAGGTGTGGTAGGCGACGAGGTAACCGATTCCGGCGAGGAGGGCGATGAGGAGGACTTGCATGGCTTAATATGGAATATCGATTGCTGGATGGGGATTCTTGGTTTCTCAAGAACTTCGCTACTGTCCTCTAACATCTGCTTGCTCCTTGCCCCAGAGCCAGCGAAGGGCTTCCGGAAGGAGGGCGCCACCGTGCTTAAGGTTGTGCTTCCCCTCCCCGTAAACGAATTTGTGATCCCATCCGGCAAAGGCTAGGGCTGAGGCCATTTGCTCGTTGGCCAGGGGCCAATGGCCGTGCTCGTTGACAACATCGTTCTTTCCGTCTTGGAGGAATACCCGGACAGGCTTCGCTGGGGTTTTCCTGATCCAACTCGGATAGATGTTCCCGCCGCGGATGTTGGTAAAACTGCCGATCATGCTGTAAACCTTCCCAAATGCCTCAGGGTGTTCCCATGCCACTGTGAACGAACAGATCCCGCCTGAACTCGCCCCGCAGATGGCCCGGTCTTCGGGCTTAGTGGATAAATTGTAGTCCTTGGCCACTTCGGGTATGATTTCCTCCAGAAGGAAGCGAGCATATTGATCGCCCAGGGAATCGTATTCGAAACTGCGGTTGTTGGCCTTCCACCGGCTATCGGGGAACTCTTTCCCACGGTGGCCAGGATTGATGAGGATGGCGATGGTCGGGGGGATATCGCCCTTGGCAATGAGGTTGTCGAGGACGATGGGGACGCGGACATCGCCATCTTCCTTCACCATCGCATGCCCATCTTGGAAAACGATTAAGCTGGCGGGGTGATCCGCCTTATATTGCTGGGGGACGTAAAGGTAATATTCCCTGCGGGTTCCCTCGAAGATTTTGCTCTCGAAAATGTGCTGGGTGACCTTCCCCTTAGGGACGGAAGGATTGGGTTGCGAATCTTTACCTAGAGGGTAATCGGGGATTTTTGGCTCCACAGGAGCGGGCTTTTCGGGCGTAGGTTCGCGTTTGCCGAAGGCCCAGCGGATCGTGTCCGGGAAGATGGAACCCCCGTGCCGACTGCTGTGGCCATCTTCGCCCCAGACCATCTTGTAGTCGTAGCCTTTGAACTCCAATGCGGCGGCGACCTGTTTGTTTGAAAGTGGCCAATGGCCGTGGAGGTTGTCCAAGTCCTTCTTCCCCTCCTGGAGGAACACCCGGATATTTTTCTTGTCCGTCTTGCGGATCAAAGCCGGGTAAACATAGCCTCCCCGGATGTTGGTGAAGCTACCGATGTGGCTGATAACATTCCCAAAATAATCCGGGCGGAACCAAGCTGCGGTGAAGGCCGCGATCCCGCCGGAACTGTTCCCGCAAACCGCATGGAATTGAGGTTCCGGCTTAATGTGGAGGTTGTGCTCCTTGGTTGCGAATGGAATGATCTCCTCGATCAGGAAATTCACATAGTCGGGGCTGACGGAGTCATACTCGAACGCACGGTTCTTACGGGGTTGCCCGGTCGGTTCGGAAGCGGGAACCTGGCCGGGGTTAACAAAGATCGCCACAGTCGGGGGGATATCCCCTTTGGCGGTCAGGTTGTCCAGGACAATGGGGACACGGGTGTGGCCCTTTTCATTCACAAAACCGCCGCCGTCCTGGAAGCAAATGAGGTTGGCAGGCTTGTCGCAGGAATGCCCGTGGGGGACATAAACCCAGAATTGGCGCGTCGTTCCCGGAAAGGCTTTGGGATTGTCCCACGTATGCTCATGCACCTGTCCTTGTGGCACGCCCTCTTTCCGCTCGGCTTCAGGACCAGGACGATAGTCCGCCGCAGGAAGAATTGCAAACGGAAGAAAAAGGAAAGGAAGGGCGCGGTATCGGGCAAAATTCATAACGATTCGCATTGGAACCGTTTTTGGTTGCGTTGCAAACTTTCGTTTGTTGGGAGTCACGCTTTCATCAAATTGAAAAGCAAACCCAAACCTAACTACGCATGAAGCTTACTAAATTCGTCCCCCTGTTGCCGTTTTGCGCGGCGCCCTTCCTCTCAGCGGATGTCACCCTGCCATCCGTGATCGGCAGCCACATGGTCCTCCAACGGGACGAACCAGTGCCCATCTGGGGCTGGGCGGACGCCAAGGAGGAAATCACGGTCGAGTTCAACGGCCACAAGGCCAAAGCCACAGCAGGCGACGACAAGGGTTGGAAAGTGGAACTTCCGGCAAGCAAGGCCAACGCAAAAGGCCAAAAGCTCACCATACAGGGGAAAAACACCATCGTCCTTGAGGATGTACTGGTCGGCGAAGTCTGGCTCTGCTCAGGGCAATCAAACATGGAGTGGACCGTCTCCCGCTCCTCCAACCCACAGGAAGAAATCGCCAACTCGGCAAACCCACTCATCCGCCACATCAAAGTCCCCCACCGTCCATCCGACAAAGCCGAGACCGATGTCGAGACCAGCGGATGGTTGCTCGCTGCCCCGGAAACTACAGGGAACTTCACCGCCGTCGGTTACTTCTTCGCCCGGCACATCCAGAAGGAACTCAATGTCCCGGTCGGCCTCCTCGGCTCCAATTGGGGCGGCACCAGGATTGACCCTTGGATCCCGCCGGTCGGCTACCGTGCCGTCCCCGCATTGAAAGCTGACTTCGCGGACAAGCTCGACCAGTTCCCCACCAAGGCGGCCAACGGCAAGGTCAACCACCAAACCCCTCTAGCCCTCTACAACGGCATGATCTCCCCGCTCGTCCCCTACGGCATCCGTGGCGCGCTCTGGTACCAAGGGGAATCCAACAACGGGGAAGGCATGCTCTACCACGAAAAGATGAAAGGACTCATCAGCGGTTGGCGCAGCCTTTGGAACAAGCCGGAACTCCCCTTCTATTTCGTCCAGCTCGCCCCGTTCAAGTACGGCAACCGCAACCCGCAAGACCTGGCCGGCATCTGGCACGCGCAACTCGCATCCCTCTCCATCCCCCACACCGGTATGGCCGTGACCACCGACATCGCCACGACCAACAACATCCACCCGCCTAACAAGCAAGATGTCGGCAAGCGCCTCGCACTTTGGGCATTGGCTAAGGACTACGGCAAAAAGGATATCGTGTACACCGGGCCGCTCTTTGAAAAAGTCGAAGCCAAGGGAACGGAACTGGTCGTCCACTTCCAAAAGGGAACTGCCGATGGACTCAAAACAACAGATTGCCAGAAAGCCAGCCACTTCGAAGTTGCGGGCAAAGATGGCGAATGGAAGCCCGCCGTTGCCATGGTGCGGGGCGACACCATCGTCCTGACTGCCGAAGGTGTGGAAAAGCCCGCCTCCGCCCGTTTCGCATGGGACCAAGTCGCCGAGCCCAACCTGTTCAATGGTGCCGGTCTCCCAGCCTCCCCATTCAATTCGACTTGGTAAGGATCTCCACCTTACCAGGAATTTTTTCCTTCCCAATACAGGCGGCGGTGTCCTATCACTGCCGCCTGTTCTTTTTACCTTTGGTAGCATCAAAGCGCAGGGAACCCCGTGAGAACCGGGGACGGTTGCGCCACTGTATGGGGCTACGGACTTCCAACAGCCACTGGGGCCAATGCCTTGGGAAGGCGGAAGTACAGGTTTGAAGCCCCACGAGTCAGGATACCGGCTTAGTTGCTCCCGTCACACAACTTCCCCGCAAAGGGAAGGATGGGACTGGCACCAAAGCGGCTGGTCTCTGACAACGACACATAAATGCAAGACCAACCATGAACAAAACCCACACCATGGCGGCCTGGCTATGCCTTGCCGCATCCCAACTCCACGCCCAGGACGAACTCCCCCCCCTGGTTAGCGTAGCCCACCGTATGGAAACTGGGCTGGCCGATTTCGGTGGTAGCCTCACCTTATTCGAAAAGGAGGAAATCGAATTGATTGGTTCCCCGTTCACACAAGACATTTTGCGATGGGCGCCAGGAATGGCCATCACCCGGACAGGTGGCCCGGGACAAGCCTCCCAACTCTACACCCGGGGAATGGAATCCCGCCACACCCTCATTCTTGTGGATGGCATGGAAATCCGGAACACCAACAGCCCTACGGGATATGACCTTGTCCACCTTCCGGCGGGGAATATCGAACGGATAGAAATCCTGCGCGGCCCCCAAAGCACCCTTTACGGGGCGGACGCGATGGGTGGGGTCATCAATATCGTGACCCGCAAGGGTGAAGAGGCCAAGCAAGTGGAGACCTCGTTTTCAACGGGTTCCCACAACACATTTTCCGGGAGCATTTCCGCTGCGGGAAAGGAAGGGAAATTATCCTATTTTATCCACACGATGGCCATGGATTCCGAAGGGTTTTCTGTAGCCCGGAATGGTGCGGAGGAGGATCCATACGAAAACCGAAACCTTAGCGCTACCCTGGGTTATCAATTGAGTGACAACTTGGATCTCCACTTTGTAGTCAGGCACTTGGAAACGGAGACCCAGTACGATAATGCCGCCTTCATGGATGCCCCAGAATATTTTTCAACCCAACAAGACTCCGCTTTCCAGCTAGGGCTAACAACCAAGTCAGGAGACGGCATCCAGAAAGACCGGGTTACCTTCGGTTACAAGGCCTTCGGACAAAAGAATAACTCCTTCGGTACTGAAGACTTTTCAAGCCAAACCGCCAAAGCAGAGTGGCTCCACACTTTCAGGATCGGGGATAGTACGACGCTGCTCTCCGGAATTGAGGTCATGGAAGAACAGGGGGAGCAGGAACTCGACTACGGTTTCGGGGTTACAGAAATCAAGGAGACCCTCCGCACTACCTCCGGTTTCCTCCACGCCATGCACCAATTCAGCAAGGACTTCAACATGGACGTTAGTGGGCGATTGGATGACAGCAGGACGTGGGGAAGAAAAGGGACTTGGCGTGCAACAGCGAACTATCTCCTTGGAAAATCAACCCGGCTGAAAGGCAGTGCCGGGACAGGGTTCAAAGCCCCCAATGCCTACTATTTGGCAAATGCCGAGGACCGCACATCACTGGAGCCTGAAGAGAGCATCGGCTTCGACGTCGGAATTGAACAGCATGTTCTGGATGGTAAGGCTACCTTCGAAGTGATCTTTTTTGACAACGACATTGAACACCTCTACGGATGGGATCCAAGTTCATACAAGGTTGAGAACATCGACATGGCCAAGACAAGGGGCATTGAAACCTCGCTATCATGGATTCCCGGCGAAGGCTGGAAATTACTCTGGGACTGGACATACATGGAGACCGAAGACCTTTCAACGGGACACCCCTTGGACTTCCGCCCGGAAAACCAATGGGGGGCGCGGCTATACTGGACTCCGGTCGGACAGAATTTTTCAACTTTCCTCGGTGTGCGCCACCGGTCAAAAATGTACAACAGCACCTTCTCAACAAACATGGCCCAGAACCCGTCTCCCTCCGGGGAGACATGGGAAGTTTCTGCCCGGTACAATCTTTCGGATAGATCGACCATTTTCCTAAAGGCGGAAGACCTGTTCGACCAGGGTCTGGAAGAGATGCGAGACTACTACGGGAACCCCTACGCGGTACCAGGACGGACTTTTCTGGCCGGGATCACCCTCAGACTTTGAGCCATGCCTGCAGGACAAATACATACACGAGGGGGGGACGGCGGGACTTGTGGTTTGCTCGGCAACCTAAGGGTACCCAAAGACCATCCCAGGGTGGAATGCCTGGGGGAATTGGACGAAGTGAATTCGACCATCGGACTCCTCCGTTCTAAAGTCCCGGTCTCCCATTCCTGGCAACCACGGCTCCAGGGAATTCAGCGCAACCTGATGGATGCCATGTCCAATCTAGCCACCCCAGCAGGGTATGAAGGAGGGTTGGAAATGCCTTTCCCAATGGAAGCCACACTCGAGCTTGAGGAGTGGTTGGACGAAATTGAAGAAAGGCTTCCCTCGACGACAGATTCATTCCTACTCCCCGGTGGCAGCGAAGTCTCGGCACTTTGCCATGTTGTCCGCACACAGGTC
The DNA here is from genome assembly GCA_038125285.1 of Opitutia bacterium. Lineage (GTDB taxonomy): Bacteria > Verrucomicrobiota > Verrucomicrobiia > Opitutales > JABJCN01 > JAYPDO01. Next base: position 2,991 of record JAYPDO010000128.1, on the reverse strand, counting down.
CGGAGGGCGGAAAGGAGGATTGCCACCCTGCACCAAGCCGAGCCAGTTGCCGTGGCTATCCTGTCGTTCGTAAACCGGCTTTCCGACGTATTTTTTAAACTCGCGAGGGAAGAACTCGCGGCGCAAGACATCCCCGAAGAAAAATGGAAGCTTTTCGTGTACAAGGCTTAGTGCTGGCGGCCCTGTGCATTGTGGCCAACCTTTCTTCATCCCCACCAAAGCGAGTAGTCAGCCTGGCTCCGAGCATTACAGAAATCGTCTATGCCTTGGGGGCGGGGGATACCTTGGTCGCCAAAACCCGGTACTGCACGTTCCCGGAGGAAGCCCGTAGACTTCCGGACATCGGGGGGATTACTGACCCTTCTATCGAGGCCATCCTTGCCCAGTCCCCGGACCTTGTCCTGGTGAGCCACTTGACCCCGAAACCAGCCTACGGACAACTCAAGGGGAAGGGAGCCAGTGTATTGCCAGTCACCGGTAAGGGTATCGATGGGATTTATGGGAACATCAGGATCGTAGCGGATGCCCTCGGAAAAGGAAAGGAAGCGATGGAATTGTCAGCGAAAATAAGGCACGGATTGGAGAATTTGAAGCGGCAGGCAAGTGATATCCAGGAGGGCAGAAGGCCTAAAGTCCTGATGCTCCTAGGCGCGGGTTCCTATTTTTGTGCAGGGCAAGGAAGTTTCTCCGGTGAAATCCTTGACTTGGTCGGGGCGGAAAATGCCGCCCCACAGGGTAAGCAACGCTGGCCCCAAGTGTCCATGGAACACATCCTGGCCAGGGATCCGGATGTGATCATCGTTTCCCTGGCCCATGAACAACAGGAACTGAAGGCCGCATGGCAACAAAAGAAGGACTGGCAAAGCGACCCGCTTTGGCAGCATATCGGAGCCGTAAAGAACAACCGCGTTTACTTCCTCCGGGACAACCTGCTGGTCATTCCTGGACCGAGGATTGCCGACGCCGCCACTATGCTCTTCCAACACATCCATGGCCAAAACTGACCAGCCCTTGATTGAAGTATCGGGGCTTAGGGCAGGGTATCCAGGCCAGGCACCGGTCATCAATGGGATCAACCTTCGGTTACAAGGAGGCGAAATCCTTGGGGTCGCAGGCCCGAACGGGGCTGGCAAAAGCACGCTCATCAAATGCCTTGGCGGGCTTATCCAACCGGACGCCGGAACCGTCACAATCCAAGGAACCCCGACAGGCGAATTATCCCACCAAGCAAGGGCAAAGCAAATCGCAACCGTCCTGCACGACCAAACCCCTGATAGCCCCTGCTCGGTCAGGGAATACGTGGGGCATGGCCGCTACCCCCACACAGGTGCTTTCAAAAAGTTCTGCCAGGAAGACAAGGAGGCCATCCAAAAGGCACTGGAAGACTGCGCCCTCCCCACCCTTTCGGAGAGACCCGTGGCGGAACTCAGCGCCGGGGAATTCCAACGAGCCATGCTTGCCCAAGCCCTAGCCCAAAATACCCCGGCAATCCTCCTCGACGAACCCACAACCCACCTTGACCTGCGGCACGTGGAGTTCCTCTCCCGCTTGCTCCGGCACCTTGCCAAGGAAAGAGGCAAGGCGATCCTGCTGGTTCTCCACGACCTCCATTTCGCCAAAGGGCTTTGCGACAGGGTCATCCTCCTTCGGCAAGGGACAATCCACGCCGAAGGGGATCCAACGACGGTGTTGTCAGCAGGGAACCTCCAATCCGCTTACCCGGACATCCCCAAGCACCAGGAAACCGCCATCACCCCGCCACAACCGGCCCGGAAGTGGTTGGCCGCGCTCCCAAGCGTGGCATTATGCCTCGCCGTCATCCTATCCCTCCGCACCGGGGAAATGGGCATCCCACCGGCCAAGGAGATCTTTGCGCTCCTGGCCTGGAAGCTCGGCCTGGCGGATCCGGCACTCCCCTCCCCCTTGCAAACCATCTTTTGGGAACTGAGGCTCCCCCGCGCCCTCTTGGGCATTTTCGTTGGTGCGAATATCGCCGTGGCAGGGGCACTCATGCAAGGATACTTCCGAAATCCATTGGCCGAACCCTATGTCACGGGCGTGTCCGCCGGGGCGGCTTGCGGCGCAGTCCTCATCCTGACCACTGGACTGTCGAGCCTACTCGCTCTCCCCCAGGCCTTCGCCCTTCCCATAGCCGCCTTCCTTGGCGCCATCCTCTCTACCTATGCCATATTCCGGATTTCGACCTGGCATGGGAAGACCAGCACAAGAAAGCTCCTTCTTGGGGGCATCGCTATCGGGGGCATCCTCCAAGCTGTCACCATCGGTCTTCTCCTCCAAGCAGACCCACACAATATGCAAAATGTCATTTCCTGGCTGATGGGTAGCCTCGCTTACCGCAGTTGGGAACACGTCCCCGCGGTCATGGCAGGGGGACTGGCCGGACTTGTAATCGCCCTAATCCTATCTCGCCCCCTCGACCTTCTGGCCACGGAAGGGGAAAACGCCCTCACCCTGGGTGTCCCTGTCCAAACAGTCCGCCGCAGCCTCCTGGCCACGGCAAGTTTCCTCGCCGCCACATCCGTCGCTTCCTGCGGCATCATTGCCTTCGTCGGCCTCATGGCCCCCCACATCACCCGAATGCTCTTCGGTTCGCGCCACTCCATTCTCCTGCCCCAGACCGCCATCCTGGGCGCACTACTCCTGACCATGGCAGATATCCTGGCCAGGATCCTCCTGCCCTCACAAGAAATGCCCGTCGGTATTATCACAGGAGTCATCGGCGCAATCTTCCTCCTTTTCCTGCTCTCCCAGGGAAACGGCCCTGCGAAAACTAAGAAAGCCAATTCATCCGCCTCCCCATAACAAAGCAACAAAGGAAAGGGATCTCCGGTCGACCGTTACAGCACGAAAGAAATATTCACTTCAGCCATCCCGCCCATAGGGGCAAAGAGGACACAGGTCTCCCTTACATGATTTCCTTCTCCTGCGCACTCCGTGCCTATTCGGGAATCAAACAATTTCCTCTTTCCC
>JAYPDO010000127.1:0-12693 GCA_038125285.1 Opitutia bacterium | reverse complement strand
CCATGTGGCCGCCGCAATCGCGGGAATCGCAGTGGCCAAGCCTAGGATGGTAGTGCTAAGTGCGAGGGAAATGCCTTTGCCGAACTGGGCAGTGTCGGCCAATGTAGATTCAGCATCAAAACCGGAGAATACCCCCACCAAACCGGTAACTGTACCGAGCAGACCCAGGAGAGGGGCGACCGCCACAATAATATCCAGGAGGAAAATCCCCCTTTCGAGCCGGGAAATTTCAAGTCGGGCATAGGCTTTCAAACCATCAGGGTCAGAAGAGTTCCCCCGGTAGAAATTGACGATCCGGCCTCCGGCGTTCCTAAGGTCGGCGGCCACTTGGTTGACCTCGCCGGCAACCAGCGCGTCCAGCAAAGGCGTTGGGAAAACTTGCCTGAAAAACAGGGAAAACGTCCTCTCAATGAAGATTGCGAGGGCAAGGATGGAACACCCGAGCAATGGATAGGCAAATACCCCGGCAGCCTTAAGGACTTCAGAAAAGGTGAGTACCATGGGGTGGAAGGTGAAACTTGCGGAAGTCGGTCCGCAGCAAAACGGCAGGAAGCCGGGTTCAGGAAGCGTAGGCCAGGGATTCGGAGACAGCCTTTGTTTCGTCGGCAGACTGGAGGAGTTCAGCGATGGGATCCCAACGGCCTTGGACGAGGGCTTGCCGGGCACTATCCACCAAGCTAGCTGGAAAAGTTTTGCCCCCGGCCAGTATTTGCTGGTTTTCAATGTCGAGGGTAACTTCCAGTGCCGGATCCCCATTGACGAGGGCTGCAAGTTCCAGGCGGGCTTCATCCGAAGCGACCATGCAGGGGATGCCCAGGGTGATGGAATTCCCGAAGAAAATCTCGGCATAGCTCCCAGCGACGATGCCCCGTATGCCCCAGTGGTAAAGGGATTGGGGCGCATGTTCACGGGAACTGCCGCAACCGAAGTTGATCCCGGTGATAAGGATGGAGGCGTTGGCGCGGGCTTCTTCGTCGAAAGGATGGGTCTTGCCGGCTTCTTTGGCAAAGGCGCGCTCGTCGTAAAATGCAAATTCGCCAAGGCCGTCGAAGGTGACGCATTTCATAAACCGCGCCGGGATGATGCGATCCGTGTCAATGTCATTCCCTGGGACGTTCAGTCCTGTCCCGGAGACTTTGGTAATTTTATCGAGTGCCATGGTGTTGTTGGAAAGGTTTTGAAAATTGGGGGTAAGGATTTTGGGATTGGGGTGCCTGGGGGGCAAGTTCAAACATCCAGGTGGGAACGGAGGATGGAAACGAAGGCAGGGATGTCGTCGAAATGGACATTGTGGCCGGCTTCTGGGATAGTCTGGACAGCCGAATTGGGGAAATATTGGAGGATGCCCGCTTCGTCGGCTGGGCGGAAGTAGTTCGATTCCCCTCCACGGATAAAGAGGGTTTTTCCCTGGTGGGGTGCTTTCCCGGCCATGGGGTTGGAGGACAATGCTGGCAAGGAACGGAGGAGGCCATGGATATCGGCTTGCCAAAAAAATTGTTGGTCTTCCCCCCTGACCAAGTTGGTGAGGACGAACTTCCGCATCCCAAGGTCGGGAATGGCGTCCAACATCGCGTCCTCAGCATCACGGCGGGACAAGATCGAGATGAGGTCGAGTCTCGCCATGGCTTCCAGGATTTCCTGTGAATGGGGCGGATAGTCCTTGGGAACAATATCGGCCACAATGAGGGATTCGAGGCGGCTAGGAAATTCCGAAGCGACCCACATCGCCAATTTCCCCCCCAGGCTGTGGCCAAGGAGATGGACTTTTTCAAATGCTTCGGCGTCGAGCCAATTGACAACGGCGGCGGCCATGCCCGGGAAGTCCATAGCCGGGAGACTACGGGACTGCCCATGGCCTGGTAGGTCAAGGGTGTGGACGGTGGCGAAACCTGACAATTCTTTGGCGACCAGGCTCCAGTTTCGGGATGACCCAAGCATGCCGTGCAGCACCACTAGGTCCGGAGATCCGGTAGGGCCGCCGAAGGTGGCTGAATGGAGCAATCCCCGCGGCATCCAGGGCTCAGGATGATTTCCTGCCTTGTTCTTCCTGGACAGGTATGGCCTCGGCCTCGACAACCTCGGCGTTTTCCAACTGGCGTTCATGGACTGCACCCACGATCTTCTCACGCACTTTCCCGAGGAAACCGCTCCCTTCGCTCTTTTCCTTTTGGAGTTTCAGCTCCAACTTGTGGTAATCATCCTTGAGAGTTTCGATCTTGTTACGAAGGCTTTTCAGCTCCTCGTCCTTTTCGGCCAATTCCCTGCGATGGGCGTCCTCCCCTGCCCTCTGGACACGAGAAAGGGTTTCGTCCGCGTGGCGGAGCTTGGACTCCAGTTCCTTGGCCGTGGTCTTGTACTCCCTGCCACTCCTAATCGATTGGATCCAAAGGAAAGCCCCGCCAGCAAACCCCAGCAAGAGCCCAAGGGTAAAGTGGTTGGAAAGGATTTGCTGCAAAAACTCTAGCATGTCAGGAGTGGTTGTGGGGTTTCCCTGATGGGGAGCCAGGGCGTGAATGGTTTCCCGGGCTGTAGTACCGAGGGCCACCGCCGATCTTGTGCTGGATCCACTCTGCCAGCTTGAACAATGGGGAGGCGGCTTGCTCAAAGGAAAGCCAACCCTTTTGGTGGACAAAAAGCCCGAGATAGAATCCGATTAGAATGTAGATAAGCGTCATGGGTTGGAAGCTTATGAAAACAGGGAGGGTTTCCTTGGCAAATTATTTCCATTCAAGGCCCGATGCAAACCAGGCTCCCAAAGGTTCGGATAAAGAGGCTTCCATTGGCGATGGCCGGTGTGCTGCGGCATTCCTCTTCGAGGTCGTTGACAGCGAGTTGTTCAAATTTATCTGAAGCTAGGATCGCGACGACCTTACCATATGCCGAAGAACAAAAGATTACATCGCCGGAAGCAACCGGGGACCCGAAAAAAGTGTCCTGCACCCCGACTATGCGTTCCCGCCAATGGGTTGTGCCTGTAAGCGGGTCGAGGCAACTGACAATGCCCCCATCTCCCCAAAGGAAAAGAAGACCGTTGGCAATGATGGGGGTTGGGATGCGGGGGACGGACTTCTCGACCCGCCAGGCCTCCTTCCCTGTCTCAGGGTCCATGGCAACCAGGTGCTTGTCCTTAGTCGTGAACCCACAAGTCCCGTAGACCAAACCATTAAAAGATAAGGGGGAGGCAATTGCTCGCTCGGGATGGGGCTTCCCAAATACATCGGCCTCCCAATTTTGCTTGCCAGTGTAAGGATCCAAACTCGTAATGCCGAGCCACCAATTGGAAAGGATAAGCTGTGGCGCACCGGCTTCCGGGGTATGGATGCAGGGCGTTGCGTAAGTCAACCGTTTGCTGCCCCTGGGGACTTTCCACTTGGTTTCCCCGGAAAGTTTGTCCAGAGCAATGATGAACCCGCCGCCGTTTTCCTGGTCATTTGGAAGGATGAGGAGGCCTCCATAAATAATAGGGGAAACCCCGAAACCATGCCCGCCGCTGACACCCCCAAGCTCCCTCTCCCAAACCAATTCACCTGAGTGCGCCAAAGCCACGACCTTGAGGGAATCCTTGTGCCCCCAGGCACTATAAACCCTCCCTTCGTCCACCGCAGGGGAGCTGCTCGCGTAGCTATTTTGCTTGTGTTTGTTATGGGTGCCAAAGGGAAACTCATCGTGCCAAAACAATTTCCCGGTACCCGAATCCAAACATGCCACTACCCGGGTTTTTCCCTCATTTTGCGCCCCGTTCACAAAGATTTTGTCCCCATACAAAACGGGGGAATTGTGCCCGGTCCAGGGCAAAGGGGTCCTCCATTTGTAATTTTCCGGCTCCCACTTTGCAGGGATCCCTGCTTTCCCTACACCGGAACCGTTCGGCCCCCTGAAACGCCCCCAATCCTGGGCAGGCAGGGCTGAAAAGATGGCAAAAGCGAAGAGCAAAGGGAGCTGATTGGTCATGGCAAGTCAATGTCCGGCATCTTGTAATTCGGCCTCATCTGCTTTTCCAAGAGTTCCTTTACGTATTTCGCCAGCATGTCGAACTCCAGGTTTACCCTGTCACCGACTTTCCTAGCCAAAAGGTTGGTGACCTCCAACGTGTGGGGGATCAACCAAATCGAAAACCTGTCCGTACCGACCTCAGCAACGGTAAGGGAGATCCCGTCCACCGCGATGCTCCCCTTGTAGATCAGATAGTCCATGAAACCCTCAGGGGGCCGGATTTCCAAATAGGTGTCCATCCCCCGCTTTTCAAAAACAAGGATCTCACCCATCCCGTCGATATGGCCGGTGACGAAATGCCCGCCCATCCGGGTACTCGGGGTCAGGCTACGCTCCAAGTTAACCTCCATCCCGGCTTCATAACCAGAAATGCTGGTCAGCCTCACGGTCTCCCCCAACAAGTCGAATCCGACTACCTGCCCCTCGATCCTGCAAACCGTGAGGCAACAGCCATTAACGGCCAAGCTGTCCCCGTCCTTCAAATCGTCCAGTACCATACCCGCTTCCAGCTTCAAACGCCAGGAGCCTTCACCCTCGCGGAACTCCACAATCTTCCCGGTTTCTTCGACAATGCCTGTAAACATACCCCGGGAAAATACCTCCAACCTCCGGACGGCCAAGCCAAATCCTGGATTTTACGGGATTCCACTCTTGCGAAATCCACAAATCCCAGAATCCTCCTCCGCTTCATTTTTCGAGAGCCCATGTCAAAAACCGACTGTAAAACCTACGAATTCTCCAAGATCGAGCCCAATTGGCAGTTGTTCTGGGAAGAGAACAAGACTTTCCATGCCGTCGATAGTGACGACAAGCCCAAATACTACGCCCTGGACATGTTCCCATACCCCTCAGGGGCCGGCCTCCACATCGGACACCCCGAAGGCTACACAGCTTCCGACATCCTTGCCCGCTACAAAAAGGCCAACGGCTACAACGTCCTCCACCCTATGGGCTGGGACGCTTTTGGCCTCCCCGCAGAACAATACGCGGTCAAGACTGGTACCCACCCCGCCATCACCACAAAAACCAACGTCGAGAACTTCCGCCGCCAAATCCAACGCTTCGGCTTTTCCATCGACTGGGAGCGAGAGATCAACACTACCGACCCCGGCTACTTCCGCTGGACCCAATGGATCTTCCTCCAACTCTTCAAACACGGCCTCGCCTTCGTCGACGAACGCCCCGTCTGGTGGTGCCCTGAACTTCGCGCCGTCCTGGCCAACGAAGAAGTGGTGGACGGCAAGAGCGAAGTCGGCAACCACCCGGTCGAGCGCCGCAACCTCCGCCAATTCGTCCTCCGCATAACCGCCTACGCGGACAAACTACTCAAAGGGCTCGACGGCCTTGACTGGCCCGACTCCACCAAACGCCAGCAAACTGCCTGGATCGGCCGCTCCGAAGGCGCTGAAGTCAACTTTGCCATCGACGGCACCGACCAGCACCTCACCGTCTACACCACCCGCCCCGACACCCTCTTTGGAGCCACCTACATGGTCGTCGCCCCGGAGCATCCAGTCGTCTCCTCGATTACCACGCCCGGACAAAAGGACGCCGTCCAGGAATACATCCGCAAATCCGCCCTCAAGTCCGACCTCGACCGTACTGACCTCGCAAAGGAAAAGACCGGTGTACCCACCGGCGGCCACTGTATCAACCCGGTCAACGGCGAAAAGATCCCCGTCTGGGTCGCCGACTACGTCCTCGTGGGCTACGGCACGGGTGCCATCATGGCCGTCCCTGCCCACGACGACCGCGACTTTGAATTTGCCACCGAGTTCGACATCCCCATCCGCCAAGTCATCGAAAGCCCGGAGGAAGACACGGAACTCCCTTTCACCGCCGTAGGCAACATGGTCAACTCAGGCGAATACACCGGCATGGCCTCCGACGAGTGCAAACGCCAGATCATCGAAAAGCTAGAAGCAACCCGCCAAGGCAAAGCAGCAGTCAACTTCAAGCTCCGAGACTGGATCTTCTCACGCCAACGCTACTGGGGCGAACCCATCCCCATCGTCTGGGTTTCCAAAGCAGACTACGACAAAGCCGCCGCCCAGGGCTGCGGCCCCGTCCGGGACATGATGCCGGACAACCCGGTCACTACAGACAAGGAAGGCGAAACCCTCTACGCCCTGCCACTGCCCGTTTCCAGCCTTCCCCACAAACTCCCGGAAGTCGAAAACTACCAACCCTCCGGCACCGGCGAGAGCCCGTTGGCCACTATCCCGGACTGGCTCAATATCCATTTCAACCTAGCCACCGGCGAAGCTCTTTCCCAAGCAGAAGCCAAACCCGACGGTGACGACTGGGTATCCGCCATCCGGGAAACCAACACCATGCCCCAATGGGCAGGCTCCTGCTGGTACCACCTCCGCTATCTCGACCCAAAAAACGCAGATGCCCTGGTCGACATAGAAAAAGAAAATTACTGGGGAAGCCCGGACTTCTACATTGGCGGGGCGGAACACGCCGTCCTCCACCTCCTCTACGCCCGCTTCTGGCACATTTTCTTGCATGACATCGGTGCCGTCACCACCCCGGAGCCTTACCAACGGCTCTTCCACCAGGGTCTCATCCTCGGCGAAGACGGGGAGAAAATGTCCAAAAGCCGGGGGAACGTCGTCAACCCCGACGAAATCATCGACGAATACGGAGCAGACGCCCTCCGGCTCTACGAAATGTTCCTCGGTCCCCTGGACGCCGTCAAACCCTGGAGCACCAAAAACATCCAAGGCATCTCCCGCTACCTTCGCAAACTCTGGAACCTCGTAGTGGACGAAGAAGGCAAACTCCAATCCAACATCCAGGACGGCCCGGAATCCCCGGAAAACGCAAAGCTCCTCCACGAAACCATCCGCAAGGTCACGGGCGATATCGAGACCCTTGGCTTCAACACCGCCGTCTCCCAGCTTATGATCCTCCTGAACCACCTGCAAAAGTCGGAGTCCATCGCCCTCAGCACTGTACAGGATTACCTCAAGCTCCTTGCTCCCCTCGCCCCCCACATCGCCGAGGAACTCTGGGCACGCACAGGCGGAGGCCCCAGCATCCTCGACAACGGCTGGCCAACGTTCGACGAGTCAAAGCTCGGAGCAGCCCAGATCAAGGTCATCTACCAAGTCAACGGCAAGATGCGAGGGGAAGGCACCTTCCCGGAAGACACCGCTAAAGAGGAAATCCTCGCCACTGCAAAAGCCCACGAAAGGGTCCAGTCCTTCATCGAAGGCAAGACCATCCGCAAGGAGATCTACGTCCCGGGCAAGATTGTGAACATCGTGGCGAACTAGCTGATGGGGCAATAACACCTATAAGACGTACAAAACCTGTAGGTTCCATGAACATCCTACCGCCAGGGCACGACCCAACTGCACCGCACGTCCTGATCTCAGGGAAGGGCAACTATCCTTTTCTCCTGGCACAACGCGCCAAGGCTGCGGGCGTCCCCTTACGCCTCGTTGCCTTCGAAGGCGAGACACCGGAACCACTCTTCCAATCCTTCCCGGAGGAACACCGCACCCGAATCAAGGTCGGCCAACTTGGCAAGCTCCTCAAAGCCCTCAAGCAGTTAGGGGCAAAGTACGCCATCATGGCCGGGCAAATCACACCAGGCAAACTATTCAAAGGCTTGCACCCCGACCTGAAGGCGGTCTCCCTGCTGGCAAGCCTTAAGGAAAAGAACGCCGAAACCATCTTCGGTGCCATCGCGGAGGAAATTACTAATGTCGGAACCACACTCCTCGACGCCCGCGCCTTCATGGAGGAAGACCTTGCCACGGAAGGAATCCTGGTTGGCAAATTCCCCAGCAAAAACCAACCCTGGTTGGACCATGGGATCCGGATTGCCACCGAAATTTCCCGGCTCGACATCGGCCAGTCCGCAATCGTGAGCAAAGGTACGGTACTTGCAGTTGAGGCCTTCGACGGTACGGACGCCCTGATCGATTATTGCGCCAAGTTCAAAACCAAGGACGCGATCCTCGTCAAAACCCCAAAACCCGACCAAGACTACCGCTTCGACGTGCCCGTCCTCGGGGAGCGCACCTTGGAAAAGTTGGACGCCGCCGACATTCGCACCGCAGCCATCGCTGCAGGCTCCACTCTTCTCCTGGACAAGGCAAAGCTCCTTGGGAAAGCGAAGGAACTGAAAATTAACTTGGTCGGCTTTCCAGAGAGGTGACCCCCCTGTCTCAAAAAAACCTCCTCCCGCCTGTGGCGGTACCATTTGACAGCTTTTACCTTCGGTAAAACTAGGTGGGGACTTCAGGCCCGGCTTTTGCCTTCCGGTTTACGGCCTGACAGCCGCCGGACAATCCGATTGGCCCCCGGATTTAGAAGAGTAAGGGAAAATGCTGGGAAATTTCCCGGACACCGCAGGAGGAGATTATGCCGCTAAATTCTGGGAAGCGGCACTGCGGTGTCAATGAGACTCTTGTACCAGTGGGCAAAGGGGCAACAAACTTGGCTTACCTAGCGGGTCTAATACCAAGGACCTCCATGATACGGTGGAGTTCGTAGAGGTTTCTGTAGTCGATGACGATGCTTCCCCGGTTGGAATGGGAGTGCTTGAGGGCGACAGGGGTGGAGAGTTTGTCCCCTAGGCGATCCTGGAAATGGAGGACTTCCGGGGGAGGCGGCAAATTCCCGGTCGTCGTCCTGGGGGAGCCGATGTTCTTGGCCGCCTGGGAAAGTTCGCCCCCTTTCATTTCGCGCACATGGTTCTCGGCTTCTCGGACGCTCAAGCCTTCTTCCACGATATTGTCGGCAAGGACCTGGCGGGCAGCCTCGTCCGTAAGGCCAAGGAGGACTTTGGCATGACCGACGGTGATTTGTCCGGCGGCAAGGTATTCCTGGAGGGAAGGGGCAAGCTGGAGAAGGCGCAAGGAATTGGCCACATAAGCCCGGCTTCGTCCTACCCTTTTGGAGACTTTTTCCTGGGTCAGGCCGAATCCGGACATCAAGGTTTGGTAGCCGTGTGCTTCTTCGATGGGGTTGAGGTCGGTGCGTTGGAGGTTTTCGATGAGCGCCAGGGCGGCACTGGAGGAATCGTCAACTTGGAGTATGCGTGCCGGGATGGTCGCCTTTTGAAGCTTTTGGCAAGCACGGAAACGTCGCTCTCCGGCTATGATTTCATAATTTCCGTCCTGGGTCTTGCGGACGGAAATGGGTTGCAAGAGCCCTTCGGACTCAATGCTGGCCACAAGTTCGCCAATCCGATCGTCATCGAAGTGCCCCCGAGGTTGGAACCGGTTGGGCTGGATTTTGTCGAGGGGCAGGGTGGTATATTCGCCCCCGCTGTCCCCACTGGGTTGGGCTTGGGGCTTGGGGGAAGGGGTAACACCCCCGGAGATCAGGTTGCCCAGGCCACGCCCGAGCCGGGAAGGTTTTGTAGCTTGCATGGGGCGGAATCCTATTTGCGGACAGGAAGGATGAGGGTCTGGCCGACCACCAATTTGTCCGGGTTCGTGATTTTGTTGACGGATTTTATATCGTCCAAATGGACTTTATAATCCTTGTACTGCCGAAAGATTCCAAAGAGGGTATCATTTTTTTCAACTTTGTGTTCGTAATACTCTTCATAATCTACGCTTGAAGCAGGTGCGGGCGCACTGGCAGCGACGGCGACGGAGGATGCAGTAGTTGGCGGAGGCGGTGCAGGCGGTGTACTGGTCGTCACCTCTTTTAAGGCAGAGTTCATCTTCACGACCAAATCCCCTTGGTTTTTATAAAACTCCGAGCGGACTTGCTCCAGGTCTTTATAAACTTGGGTACGTAGTGCGACGATAACTTGTTCAACATCGGCGGCGGATACCCCGGAAGGTTTTCCTGCCGTATTGAGCTGGATGCGTTGTATGTGGGCAACTTGCTCCTTGAGCATCTTGTTTTCCCGCTCCAGGTCCTTGACCGTAAAAAGCAAGCTGTCCAGCAACTCCCTCATCCCGGCGACATCCTGGCGCAAATTGGCGACCTGGCTTCTTAAGAGGGCGGCATCAGCCCGTGTTTCGTAGCCGGCCAAAGGTGCTTGCTGCGGCTGCGCGGTAAGCGTGGGTTTTATACAAACGGGAGATACACACAACAATGCGCACAGTACCGCACTCGTTGTTTTCTTTTGACTATATGTATGCGTGCCCGTTGTGTTCAGTTGGTTCGTCTCATACTTTTTCACAATTGCCTCATGTTAATCCTCGCCTGTCACTAAGCATATTTGCCAGAAGCCGGCAAGTTTATATCGAGAAAGCAGGGACAAAGTACGGTCAAATTCCAGGGAACTTCATGGGAGGACAAGGCCTATGGGAATCTGGAAACCGAGGAAAAAAGTTTCTGCAGGCAACATTTTACCGCCTGGGCGCTGGAGTTGGTGGAATTGTATGGCTCCGTCCGGCGTCTCAATAGTAAGGCCTGATTTGTCGGCGGAGAGGACTGTCCCATGTGGCTGCCCGCTTGAAGGGACTACCTTGGCTTTGGCGACTTTGATGAGGGTGCCATTGAAGTCAAAATAGGTTCCAGGCCATGGAAAATAAGCGCGGGTTTGGCGCTCAAGCTGCGCGGCAGGCTGCGTGAAGTCGATCTGCCCATGGTTCTTGGAGATTTTAGTGCAGTATGTGGCGGCGGAGGCGTCCTGGGGTAAAGGCGCCAAGTTACCGGCAAGGAGTTTTTGGATATTGCGGAGGAGGAGGGGCTTGCACGCCAGGGAGAGTTTCTCCCGGAGCGACGGGGAGGTGTCTTCGGAAGTGATTGGTACTTTTTCAACATCCAACACTGGCCCAGCATCCATTTTGGGTACGATTTGCATGAGTGAAACCCCGGTTTGTTGCTCGCCTGCGAGGATCGCGCTTTCGATGGGGCTGGCACCACGATGCTTGGGCAGGATGGAAGCGTGGAAATTCCATGTCCCTAACGGGGGCGAATGAAGAAGGGTCTTACGGAGGATGTGGCCGTAAGCCATGACAAGGGATAGCTTGATGCCGAGGCCTTGCAGCCACTCGATTTCAGCGTCAGAGGGCTTATCTGGGGCGCGGATTTCGAGGCCGTTCGTAGTGGCCCAGGCTTTGATTGGGTTTGGCGAGAGCTTTTTTCCACGTCCAGATGGGCGGTCCGGCTGGGTCAACACGGCGCAGAGGTCGATTTCCGGATGGGCAAGAAGGGTTTCGAGAAGGGGCAGGGCGATGGGGTCGGCGCCCATGAAGATGGTTTTTACCATATCCTTGGTCCTGGGTTGTTCGTTCTTCGTTTTTGATCGGGAGTCATTTCGCCCATAGGGAAAGCGGTGTCGTGCCACCGCACCAAAGGGTTCTAATCCTTCCCGGTGTAGCGTTGCTCTTTGCCGGTCAAGTGAATGAAGACAGGGCAACCTGGAACCCCGAAATGGGCTTGGAAGCCTTTTTGGAGGTAGCGCCGATAACTTTTATCAAGGCGAAAAGGTTGGTTGCAAAATAGCCGTAGGCGGAAGGGGCGGTTGCCAACCTGGACGGTGTAGTAGATTTTGAAGCGTTTACCACGGACAAGGGGCGGGGGTTGGCGTTCAAGCAGATCCCCGATGACGCGGTTGAGTTCGCCAGTGGGAAGTTTTGTGTCCTGGATGATGTCGAGCTGGCGGGCGGCCTTGAGGATTCGGTCGATGGAGAAGCCGGTTTTGGCTGAGACGAAGAGAATGGGGGAATCCGGGAGGAAGAAGAGTTCGTTGCGGATGGACTCTTCGTAAACCTGCATGAATTCCTTGAGATTTTTGTAGTCTTTGAGGTTCCCGCTGCGGTGGCTATCCTGGGCTTGGTCCCATTTGTTGACAAGGATGGCAAGGGGGCGGCCGTCATCCAGGATGCTTTCGGCGAGGATATGGTCCTGCTTTGTCACGCCGTCCATGGCATCAATAACCAGGAAAACGGCATCCGCACTTTCGATGGCGTTTTTTGTCCGAAGGTTGGAGAAGTATTCTAGGGAGGAGTCAACTTTCCGTTTGCGGCGCATACCAGCCGTATCCACCAGGCGAAAGTGCCAAGTCCCCTCCCCTTTGGTTTCCAAGTCGAGATCCCGTTCGACACTTTCCCGGGTGGTTCCCGGGACGTCGGAGACGATCATCCGGTCGTCGTTGAGGAGTTGGTTGCAGAGGGAGGACTTCCCGACATTGGGACGGCCGGCGAAGGAGATGCGGATTCGGCGGGGGGCGTCCTTGTCCAAATCAGGTTTGAGGGCTTCCGGACCGAGGTGGTCAAAGATTGCGTCCTGGAGCTTTTCTATACCAAGGCCATGTTCTGCGGATACTGGCAGGCCGTCCCCCAGACCCAAGGCAGAAAACTCATGGAGTTCGGACAACATTTCCTCGTGGTCGACCTTGTTGACGAGGAGCTGGATGGGCTTGCCGGTGGTGCGGAGTTTATCTGCAATAGTCTTGTCGAGATGGGTGCAGCCTTTACGGGCGTCAGTGACAAAGAGGATGAGGTCAGCTGCCGCAATGGCGAAGTCTACCTGTTCCTCGGTAGCATCCTGGATGATTTGTGGGGTAAGTTTGCCAGTGAGGCCGATCCCGCCTGTATCGAGCAGTGTGTAGGGGCCGAGGTCTTCGGAAATGACATCCCGCGTGACGCCGGGCTGGTCATGCACGATTGAGATGCGTTTATTAGTAAGCCGGTTGAATAGGCGGCTTTTCCCGACGTTGGGCTGGCCAACGAGGGCGACTGTCCGGGTGGTGTGCATCAAAGGGTGTTGACG
>JAYPDO010000126.1:0-12774 GCA_038125285.1 Opitutia bacterium | reverse complement strand
AGGTAAAAGTGTCAAGGAAGTAGATCAGGCGGTCGCGAATATCCTTGCGATCCACGATTTGGTCGATCAGTCCGTGTTCCAGTAGAAATTCGGCAGTTTGGAAGCCTTCCGGGAGGTCTTGCTGGGTGGTTTCCTTTATTACTCGCGGGCCAGCGAAACCAATGAGGGCGCCAGGTTCGGCGATGATCAAATCCCCGAGGGATGCAAAGCTGGCCATGACCCCGGCCATGGTTGGGTTGGTCAAGATGGAAAAATAGGGGATGCCCTTTTTGGCGAGGCGGGCAAGGGCGGCACTGGTTTTGGCCATTTGCATGAGACTGAGGATGCCCTCGTACATGCGGGCACCGCCGGAGGCACAGACCACTATGACGGGCACGGAGTTCTTTTCCCCGTGTTCGATGGCGCGGGTGATTTTTTCCCCGGCGACCGAGCCCATGCTGGCCCCAAGGAAGCGGAAGTCCATGACGGCGAGGGAGACGGGCATGCCTCCCATTTCCCCGATTCCCCAGACCACGGAGTCGTTAAGGCCAGTCTTTTTACTGTGGGAAGCTAATTTGTCCGGATAGGGGGATACGCCACTGAATTGGAGGGGATCCACCGAGCGCATTCCCCTGTCCTTTTCTTCGAAGCTATCTTCGTCCACGAGGGATGCGATCCGGTCGGGGGCAGAGAGGGGAAAATGGTAACCGCTTTGGGGGACAACCATTAAGTTGCGCTCCAGTTCTTTGGAGTACACCATTTGGCCGCTCAGGGGATCCTTCACGTAAAATCCTTCCGGGATGCGGTCTTGGCTCCGTTTTTCTACTTTGAGCGTAGAATATTTGTTCTTCCTGAAAATCATCCTGCGAAGCTGGTGGGAGTCATTATCCGTGGCCAAGGGCAAATATGTCAAGTTTGGTCGCCCCGGCCTTTCGCATAACTTTGCAGCATGCGTTGAGTGTGGCCCCGGTTGTAAAAACGTCGTCCACGACCACGTAGCGTTTGTTAGGGTCTATCATGGATTTTTTCCTTAAGGCGAATGCGTTTTTGAGGTTATTCTGACGTTCGGCATGGGTCAGGATGGTCTGGGTGCGGGTCCAGCGGATCCTTTCGAGTACGGGTTCCACCACTGTGTTTTCCAGTTCGCCGCAAATGGATTGTGCGATCAGTTCGGTTTGGTTGTAGGTTCGTTTCCATTTCCTGAAGAGGTGCAGGGGGACGGGTACCAAAACCGCGCCAGCCAGGAAATCTTTGGTTGCCGGCGCCATGAGTGCGATTTTTACCAAGTCGGGCAGGGCGTACCTCCCGTGGTTATATTTGAGCGCATGGACCAGCGGCCTGGCAGGGCTTTTGAGGCGGAAGGCTGTGTGCCCCCTGTCGTACACCGGATCCAATTCTACGCAATGGGGGCATTGGCGCGGGGCGGTGACGATCCCGTAGAAAGGGAGGCCGCATTGGTTGCACTGCGGTGGGACAAAGATTTCCAGGTACTTGAGGCATTCTTCGCAGAGGTATTGGAGGGATGAATTTTCCCCGACCGGTGCAAAGCAGTTCAGGCAGTCGCGGGGATAGATGCTGTCCAACACTGTGTGGCGGGATTTTCTCCAGAACCTTAATAGAAGACTTTCTCCAGGCATAGTCCTTTGGCCGGGGCGGTGTGGATGACCAGCTCCCGCTTTTTGTTTTCCAAGAGTCCCGGGACTTTGCCTGGGTCTAACCTGCCAAGCCCGACATTGTAGAGCATCCCTGAGATGCGCCGTACCATGCGGTAGAGAAAACCGCTGCCTTCTATTGTGATCCGGATTACATTCCCTTTGCGCTTTACAGCAATTTTCCGCAGTTCCTTGACGGGGTTGTCCCCATGGCTGCCGCCGGACGCGGTGAAGGCCGTGAAGTCATGCGTGCCGATCAGGTGGTTGGCGGCTTCCTGCATCTTACTTTCGTCCAGGGTACGCCAGCCAATGGACCACATGTACCTGGAATTGAACGGGTTGGCCTGGCCTTCGTGGATGGAGTAGCTGTAGCGTTTGCCTTTAGCGGAGTTCAGGGCGTGGAAGTTTTTCCGTGTTGGGGCGAGGGAGATGAGTTGGATGCCTTCCGGGAGGCCAGTCATAATGGCTCGGAAGAGTGCGTCCTGGGGATGGTGCCAGGCCGCTACAAAATGGAAAACTTGTTGGCGGGCATGGACTCCGGAATCTGTCCGTGCGCTCCCCTGGATTTTGACCGGTTTTTTGAAAATGGTTGCGAGTTTGTCCTCCAGGATATCCTGGATCGTGTTCTTTCGGGGTTGGCTTTGCCAGCCTTCGAAGGCCGTGCCGTCATAGGCGCATACCCCTTTCCATTTTTTTGTACCCTCAGGCTTATTCATCCTCGTAGCCGAAGTCTGGGGAAAGGGGTTGCGGGTTTTGGCTCCCAAGGAAGTCTTGTAGGATGAGGGTAGCCGCACTGGAGTCGATTTCGCCGGACTTTTTGGAAACTTTTTTCCCCATCACCCTGAAGTCCGACTCGACTTTCGAGGTGCTCAAGCGTTCGTCGACCTTGTGGACTTTCAAACCGAAGCGGTTTTCCAGACCCCGTACAAACTGGTCCACTTCTTCCGTCCGTTTGCCGACCCTGCCGTCCATGTGTAGGGGGTATCCGATGACTAGCTCGCTGACCCGCCTGGTTTTGATGATCTCCCCGATTTGTGTGTAAACTTCCCCGGCTTGCTTATTGACAATGGCAGGGATGGGAACGGCGACACACAGCTCCCCGTCGGCATATCCAAGGCCTACGCGCTTCCGGCCATAATCTATGCCCAGGTAGTTCATCCGGGCTCAAACCAACTTTTCCCCCCCGGGCATCGCCTTGACTTTCCCGACCAAGGCCTTGATTTCTTGGGCTTTGTCCTTGTGGCATACGAGGGTGGCATCCGGCGTCCTGACCACGATCAAATCTTCCACCCCGAGCAGGGCGACCAAGTGCCCTTCGTCCGAATAAACGATATTGCCTTTCGAGCTTTCCACCACCGCCAGTCCGCGAGATACGTTCCCATCCTGGTCCGCTTCGAAGTGTCTGGCCACGGCTGGCCATTCCCCCACGTCGTCCCAATCGAAACCGGCAGGGATTGTTAATACATTTCCGGCCTTCTCCATGAGGGCGAAATCGATGGAAATCTTTTCGATACCAGGGTAGTGCTTTGCCAGGACGTCTTCCAGGGTCTTCCCGGCCGCCAAGTCGTTTTCGATTTGGTCCAGGGTTCCGGATAGCCCGGGAACATATTTTGCCAGGGCGGCGTGAAGGTTATTGGCCTGCCAGACGAACATCCCGGCATTCCAGGCGTAGATGCCGCTTTCGAGGTAGCCTTGCGCCGTTTCCAAGTCGGGTTTCTCGACAAAGCGTTTGACATGGTAAACCGGCTCTCCTGCCCAGACTTTTTCGCCCCTTTGTATGTATCCATACCCTGTTGCCGGGGAGGTCGGCTCGATCCCGATTGTGACAAGGTAGTCCCCCCTTTCGGCGGCTTCAAAGGCAAGCTCCAGCGTCTTCCCGAAGCCATCCTTGTCCTCAATGACATGGTCAGCGGGTAAGATGGCGAATGTACCGCCGGAACCCTTATGCCGGACTAGTGCCCCTGCCAGGCCCACCGCGGCCGCCGTATCCCTTCCCACAGGTTCGCCCACAACTTGGCAGGCCGGTACATCCGGGCAAACATCCAGGACGGCCGCCCTTTGCTCTGCGTTGGTAATGATAAAGACATTTTCCGGGGCCACGACACTGGCCACCCTTTCCACCGCTTGGGCGAGCATCGGTTTGTCCCCGACGATCGGCAACAAATGTTTCGGGCGTTCCAGCCGGCTCTGCGGCCAGAAGCGCTCGCCGCGCCCACCTGCCATGATCACTACAAACCTTTGTCCATTCATCGCTTCGCAAAATGCCGGGATAGGCATCAAGGTCAACCCTTCGCTCTTGCCCGCGTTGGCAAAAGCTGTTTACCTCCGCCGCCCACCTTCCAAACCATCCCCCTACTCCCCTTTTCTTTTGAGTGCCAAACCACAACTCCTCGCCTGGCTCACTTGCGACAGCATCTATATCGACCCTGTAACGGGCAAACAATCCCTCCTTGGTATTTTTTCCAAGATCAAGGCCCGCCAATTCCCCTTTGCCCATCCCAAGATGATCTGGTTCATCTCCCTGACCGATTGCAAGGCAGGCGACCATATCCTTACGATTAGTATGGGTCTGCCCATGGATGAGCCACGACAGATCCTTTCCCGCGAATTCAAGTCCGACAGCCCCGTCCAGCGGATCAACCTGATCAATGAAATCCATAACCTGAAGTTCGCCGAGGCGGGGAACTACTCCGTCCACATCGAAGTGGACGACGAGACGATCCTCGCCATGACTTTCCCTGTTTTGGAATAACCTGCGCTTTTTCAAAAATGAACCGACTCAAACTCTCCGACAAAGATCCGCAACCCGTGTTGGTCGTGGGCTCCGTGGCCTATGACAACATCGAAACCCCCTACTCCACCGGCGAAATGATCCTCGGTGGGTCCGCTTCCTATGCCGCCTTGGCCACCAGCTATTTCGCCCCGGCGAGGCTCGTGGGGGTGGTCGGTTATGATTTCGACCAGAAACATGTCGACCGCTTCAAGGCGCGGGGCATTTGTGTGGAAGGACTCCAACGGGACGAATCTGGCCCGACCTTCTTCTGGAAAGGCAAGTACCACGAGAACTTCAACCTCCGGGACACCCTCGAGATCCAGCTCAACGTCTTCGAGACATTCCGTCCCGAGCTGCCGGACAGCTACAAGGACTCCCCTTTCCTCATGCTGGGCAATATCTCCCCGGAACTCCAGCTCCACGTCCTCGGCCAAGTCTCGGAAACCCGCCCTTTCACCCTGGCGGACACCATTGACCTTTGGATCAACATTCAGAAAGAGCAGCTCCTCCAGGTGGTCAAAAATATCGACCTCTTCGTCATCAACGACAGCGAGGCAGCCATGCTGACCGGGGAACCCAACATCATCCTGGCCGGCAAGAAACTGTTGGAATACGGCACCCGTTCGGCCATCATCAAAAAAGGGGAGCACGGTGCCTACCTCTTCCATCCGGACGGAATGTTCGCTTTGCCTGCCTATCCGGTGACAGAACTACGCGACCCAACCGGGGCTGGCGATTCCTTCGCCGGGGCGCTCCTGGGCTACCTTGCCGCCTTTAACGACACTAGTTTCAATGCCATCCGCAAAGCCATGCTTTACGCCACTGCGACAGCCAGCATGACCGTCGAAGACTTTAGTTGCGACCGCCTTGAAAACGCTGGTGCCGAAGCGATCCAAAAACGTAACGACGAACTTCTTGCGCTGACCCAACTTTCCTGACCCCCCCCACTTGCCATGGAAAATACCATCCTCCGGATCGCCCAGTCCGCCCGGGCTGCATCCCATAAGGCGGCCCGGCTTTCCTCCGACACAAAAAACGATGCCCTCGCCCGGCTGGCCGGCCTCCTGGTCGAGCATACCGACGACATTTTGCAAACGAACGCCAAGGACTTGGCCGCCGCCGAAGAAAGCGGCCTTTCCAAGGCGATGGTCGACCGCCTGAAGTTTACCCCCGAGCGCATCCAGGCCATGGCCGAAGGCCTCCGCCAAGTCATTGCCCTGCCGGATCCGGTCGGGGAAACCCTTGAGGAAACGACCCGTCCCAACGGGATCCGCTTGGTCAAACGCCGCGTGCCCTTTGGCGTGATCGGGATCATTTATGAATCCCGACCCAATGTGACCATCGATTGCGCGGCCCTTTGCCTTAAATCTGGCAACGCCTGCATCCTGCGGGGCGGGAAAGAGGCTTTCCACACCAACACCCACTTGGCTCAGCTCATCCAACAAGCCTTGGTCGACGCAGGAATCCCGGCTGAAACCGTGCAACTGGTTCCTACAACCGAGCGGGAAGCCCTCAAAATTCTCCTGAAGCTCGACGACTTGATCCATTGCATCATCCCGCGCGGAGGGGAAAACCTGATCCGGTTTGTTGCCGAACATTCCAGGATCCCTGTCATCAAACATTACAAAGGCGTCTGCAACCTCTATATCGACAAAGAGGCCGACCCCGAATTGGCGCGCTCCATCACCCTCAACGCCAAATGCCAACGCCCGGGGGTATGCAATGCGATTGAAAATTTGTTCGTCCACAAGGATGTCGCCAAAATCCTCCTTCCAGGGATTGCCCGGGAACTCCAGGCCAAAGGCGTGGAACTCCGGATCCATCCGAAGGACGCCGAGATCCTGGAGAGTGCGGGCATTGACTACAAACTGGCAACCGAAGAGGATTTCCATGAGGAGTACTTGGACCTTATCCTATCTATCATGACCGTGGGCAACCTGGAGGAAGCCATCGACGCCGTGAACACCTACGGCAGCGGCCACAGCGACGCGATCGTCACCAAAGACGAGGAAGCCGCCGAAACCTTCCTTACCTCCGTCGATACCTCCACCGCTTACTGGAATGCCAGCACCCGGTTTACCGACGGTTTTGAATTTGGCCTAGGCGCGGAAATAGGGATCTCTACCGACCGGCTCCATGCCCGCGGGCCAATGGGGCTCCGGGAGTTGTGTACCTACAAGTTTATCGCCTATGGCAATGGCCAGACCAAGCAATGAGTGAGGAAGCCCCTGAACTTGCCAAGCAAATCCGCTGGGCGGAGATCCCGGAGAACCATTTGCGGGCGCTGGTCGGGTTGGCCAAAGATGAAGATTTGCCGCCAGGGCTCAAAGACGTCACGACCGACACGTTCCCTGTGGCAGGCAACCATGCCAGTGCGGAGCTGATTGCCCGGGAACCCCTTGTCCTGGCCGGCCTCCATTTGGTGCCCCTTATCTTGGAAATTTACGGCGGCGACGCGGAGTTCACGCCCCATGCCAAGGACGGCCAAAATGTCGAGAGGGGGGCTTGCCTGGGCTCCATCGAAGGAAACCCGGCCACCCTCCTCACCTCCGAACGTGTGCTGCTGAATTTCCTCCAGCACTTGAGCGGGGTCGCCACATTGACCCGTAAGTTTGTCCAGGCAATGGGGGAAACCAAGACCCGCCTGCTCGACACACGTAAAACCACCCCTGGCTACAGGCTATTGGAGAAGTACGCCGTCACTTGTGGCGGTGGATGGAACCACCGTCTTGGCCTCCATGACCGCGTCTTGGTCAAAGACAACCACCTGATGGCCATCGGGGCAAATGACGGTGATCCTTTGCGGAAAGCAGTACAAGCCGCCCGGAAAAAGAACCCCGGGATCCCAGTTGAGGTGGAAGTGGACAATTTGCGCCAGCTCCCCGATGCTGCCAAAGCCGCCCCGGATTGTATCTTGCTGGACAACTTTACCCCCGCGGAGATTTACAAGGCTCTCCGAATCATAGGGGAGGCCTGTGCCACCGAAGCTAGCGGGGGTATCACCCTCTATACCCTCCCTGAGTTTGCAAACCTCGGGCTCGACTTCATCTCCACTGGCGCGACCGTACACCAAGCCCGTTGGACTGATATCGGCCTGGACTGGACCCATTCCTAAACCTGGACACGCTTCCCATGCCCGGTACGCCGGCCAAGGCCAATAACGCGGCCATCCTCCAATCCTTCCTCGAAGCCGGGAAGTCCACTTATTTGTCCGGCGAGGCATTGGCAGCAAAGCACAAGGTTTCCCGGGTCGCGATCCATGCCAGGATCAAGAAGCTAGAGCAATCCGGCCTCCGTTTCGAAGCGGTTCCCCGGAAAGGTTACCGCCTTTCCGAGGAGCCCAGTTTCTTGCACCCCGACCTCCTGGATGCCTATGTCCGGCATTCCCGTACCCAAATCGCCCCTGCCGTCCTATTGGATGAAACCGACAGCACGAACTCTGAAGCCGACCGCCGACTTTCAGCCGGGTGTCCTGCCCCTATTGCCATCTTTGCCCGCCACCAAACGAAAGGCCGTGGCCGCCTCGGGAGGGAATGGCATAGCGAAGACCCTGGAAACCTTTATATGAGCATGGGTTTCCGCCCTGGTGCGCCAGGCACCGCCATATCAAGGTTTTCCTTGTGGGCGGGCGTCCACCTTGCAAGGGCCCTGGGGGAGGGGACGGGTCTGCCCGTAATGGTCAAATGGCCCAACGACCTACATGTGGAGGGCAAGAAAATTGGGGGCATCCTTTGTGAGGCCAAACTTGAGCTGGACTGCGTGCAAACCCTCGTATTCGGGTTTGGTTTAAATGTAAACCAAGATGCTCGCACCCTCCCTTCAGGCCTCCGCACTCCCGCCACCTCCTTATCCACCCTCCTCGGCAAGGCTGTGCCGCTCCATCCCCTTGCCATATCCGTCATCCATGCGGTATTAGCCGCTTACTCAGATTGCCAGGATCCCGCATCCGGTACAAACCTGCAGCAAGCCTTTGCCGCCACGGACGCCCTTTTTGGCAAGCCTGTGCAAGCTCTTAACGGCAGCAGTACCACCAGAGGTATTGCGAACGGGATTGACGACCAGGGGAACCTCCTGCTTTTGACCCAGGGCAACCAAATCGTGCCCATTCCCGCAGGGGATGTCTCCCTGGTTCCTGAAACGTCTCAAGCCCAATGAAAACCATATGCCTCGATATTGGCAACACCACCGCGCACGTTGCCCTCTTTGAACATGGAGAGATGATCCACCAGACCCGGGTCATGACCCCTGCTATCTCCATAAGCCTGCCCAAGATCCTTGAGGACTTTGCCCCAGCCGACCACTTGGCCTACTGTTCCGTGGTCCCAAAGTTCAACGTCATCGTCGAGGAAATCGCCCAGTCAAAAAACCTCCGGATCTTTAACCTCAACTCTAAGACTTGCCCCATCCCCATCGATTATCCCAAGCCTGAGGAAATAGGCCAGGATCGCCTAGCCAACGCCATCGGAGCCTGTGCTCTCACGGCACTGCCTGCAGTGGTGATCGACATGGGAACCGCCACCACGTTTGACATCATTTCCTTGGGGCGTGGGTACATCGGGGGTGTTATCGCGCCCGGGCTTTCCCTGATGTGCGATTATTTGCATGAGAAAACTGCCCTCCTCCCGGAAATTCATTACTGGAAGGCACCCTGGCCTGAGTCATGCATAGGGAAATCCACCAAGCAAGCGATGGAAATCGGCGGGGTGGTCGGTTATACCGGCATGATCAAGGAGATCCTCACTAACATTACCCGTTCACTCCAGGAACAAGGGATCGACAATGCCGCCCCTTCCCTCTTGCTGACCGGCGGGAAAGCCCCCTTCATCGAGCAAGCGCTTGGAGTCGATTGCAAAAACCATCCCTGCCTCACCTTATTGGGCTTGGAAATCGCTTGCGCCCGCTCATTGGATCCTAACGGCCCGTAATCTAGGGCTGCTCCGCCCACTTGCCGTCAAACCCCACCCCTGCCCTGAGTCTGGCATGGATCTCTTTAGCTGCTACGTCCCACTTTGGATAGCGGAATTCAAAGCCTGATTGCAAGAGCTTGCTAGGGACGACCCTCCTACTTTTAAGGAGCAACTCTGTTTCAGTCCGGAGGAAAAACGCACCAATTTCCAACATCCATTCCCTTGCCGGCATGCCGAACCCGACTCCTACTGCATCCCGTACTCCGGCCATGAAGTCCCGGTTTGGTACCGGCTCTGGGGAACAAATGTTCACTGGGCCCTCTATGGTAGGATGGCGGATGATCCAGTCGACCGACCTGTAAAAGTCCAGTTCATGGATCCAGGAAACATATTGCCTCCCGTTTCCCAAGGTGCCTCCAAGTCCTTTGCGGGCCAAGCCGGAGAATACATCGAACACTCCTCCTCTTCCGGCTCCCATGACCATCGCCATGCGTGATTGCACCTTCCTCGTTTCCGGTAAATGCACTTCGTTCATGGCAGACTCCCAAGCCTTGGCCACATCCACGCTGAATTTCCAAGTTCCCGGACATTTTTCCCCAGTGTCGAGGATGCCGTCCTCTTCATCATTAGCCCCGTCATACCGATGGGAGTAAATCGTCGCAGTGCTCGAGTTGATCCAAAGTTGCGGCGGTTTGGAACACGCCTTGACTGCGTGCCCGATGGCCCGTGTCGATAGGATCCTAGAATCCAGGATCGCCCTGCGGTTACTCATTCCATAACGGCAATTGACACTCCTTCCGGCCAAATTGATTACTGCATCTGCGTTTTCCAGTTCACCGCACCAAGCCCCTGGCGATTTTCCGTCCCAACCGGTTGTCCTCCAAGGCATGGTAGTCGGGTTTCGTGACAATACGACGACTTTGTGTCCTTCCCTTTGAAATGCCTCCGCCAAGAAGGTACCAACCTGCCCCGTTCCTCCTGCCAATACAATCTTCATCTTTTCCGGATACGTCAGGCTCGGCTTCATGGATCATTTGGCAACCGAAATCCTGCCATTCAAGGGGGCATTGACTTTTGGCTTCAGACCTTTGATCATACCGGGCTTTTTTCAACCCCATCTGGTAATGTACCGACCAGCGAAACCCTCCCCTCCCCCCCACTATCCATCTGTCAAAGAGAAAACCTGCAAGCCCAAATTGTTCTTTGCCACAGCAATCCTTCCGCTTGTCGGTGTTTCGGTGGTTTTTGCTTCAGATATCGCCGAACGGGCCGAAGAGACCCTCCGCCTGCTCAACGAAGCGATCAACCAGGCTGAAGGTACTACTGGCGGGCATTATTCCCGCGACGAACTCGTGAAAGATGTCGAAGCAAGCGTCCGGATGGAACTTAAAGCGGAGGACGAGGGGAACATTGCGATCGACCAACTTCGCGAACGAATCCAGGGCATGCAGAAAGACATAGCGCGCCAGACTAGTGGCGACCCTGCTCATTCCCAGGATACAATTCGCACCCTGATGGAAAAGCAGAAGGAGGTAAACCGCTTGAAGGCCGAACTCAAGGAGTTGGAAGATTCACGGGGTATTGAAAGCGGGTCTTCCATTATCGGGTCGACCCAAGTCCAAAAGCTCCAAAATTACTATGATAAACTGATCTACGACCGGAACCAGATCCAGAAGGAACTCTTCGATTTACAAAAGGAACATGATAAGGAGTACCAAAAGCTGCGCAACTACTTCGAGCAGCAATATCTGGCACGTATTAATTCGGACCAGGCGGTCATTTCGGCTGCCCCTGAATCCAACTTACCCAATACCTCCCATCCGTTAGGGGATATCAAGGAACCCCATGTAACTGTTAAACCTTCCGTCATTGACGACCTAGAAACCTTTCTCAGGCAACAAGGGGCGATCAGTAGTGACAATATCGCTCCCCATGGCTCCCCCCCCATGCCACCCAAACCATTGCCTACGGTGCCATCGGATAATGCTCTTTCTAGTACAGGGCAGCGAATTTCTCCCAAAGCCCCGCCGGAAACGGCTGCTGCAACCCGATCCAGAGCCGCTGAAACACTTCCGGGATCTCTGGCAGGTAAGCCTGGGATGACTCCTTTGGTGGAAGCACCAAAAATTATCCCTTTGCCAAGTGCTCCGGGTGTCAAACAGGCGCCCAAGGCAACAGGAACAGCCGCTGCGCCTTCCCCGCTATCTATTGCCCTTCCCGTGGAGCCCGTTGCCTCTGCAACGGAAGTTGTCCCGCTAGCACCTGAACCCGGCTCCTCACCAGCCAAGGAAATTCTTACATTACCCCCTAGCACGGTCAAACCAGATCCTGCAATGGCTTTGGTTTTTACCCAAGCCCTCGAAGCTTCGGATCCAGATGAGGATGTAACGGTGGAACTTCCTCCGTCCATCGAAGCGGTCGTCGCCCCTCACCAGCCGGCACCAGTAGCCGAAACAGCAGTTAAGTCGCCGGCTCAGTCCTCCAGTAGTTCTTCCCAATCGCCCGCCTTCGCTACGACCACCAGAAAGCCACCTGTAAAGGAGGCTGTTGAAGCTCTGGAACCTAAAGAGGAACCCGTTATTATCGCCGAGGAGCCTGCTCCTGTTCCTGTTTCCCCGTCAGTTCCTTATGCCCCAGTGGAGGTTGTCCCCGTGTCCACGGCGTCCGGAGTCTTTGCAAATTTGCAACTCCTTTCCCCGGTGCAACCCGAAAAAGTCTCTTGGCCTGCCTCTTTGCCGGCTACTGCTCAAGGGATGCAATCCCCTATACCCCTCAAGCCTCTCCCCCAAGCCCATACCTCAGACCAAGACGTTTATCTCCCCTCCATGGTGGATGTCGTCTTGCCTGTTGAAAACGCAAAAGTTGATTTACCAAGCTCAATCGAGCCAAGTCCGTTACGACCCCTCGACACTCGTGCGGAGTCTGCCCCAGCATTAGTTGTCAATTCAGTCCCGTCAATCGAGTCCTCACCTGATGGCCAAACTGCCGATCGCATCCCTCTCCCCCCTGCCGCATCCCTACCTAAAAACGAGTCCCTTGTGGAGATACCGCTTCCACCGGCACCAATCGAACATTTACCCAAGCCCAAACCAGTTGTCGAACCAGTACAGGAACCAGTAGTCCTCTCCTCCGCCCCGTCTGCCCTTCTCAAAGATAAACCCGAGCCTGTTTCCGTAGTAACCGCTGTCGAGGAATTGGCTCCTGCCTTGCCCCACACCGACCTTCACCCGGCAAGCCTGGCATACGTTGATGTCGTCGAACCCATCCAAGAAGAAGATGACCCGCTAAAGTCGCTTTTGGCAAGCAGTGCCTCGGCCACATCGTCAGCACCACACAACGAAAGCCCTGTTTCTATTCAAAAGATTCGTGCCTTCCCTGAAACTGCCCCTGCTCCGGCCGTTGAACCTACTGCCCAAACTGCGGAAGCTTTGTCCCCCGAGGATGGCTCTGACTTTTCTTTCTT
>JAYPDO010000125.1:0-13077 GCA_038125285.1 Opitutia bacterium | reverse complement strand
GACGAGCATGGGTTTCCTTTGCTAAAGAGGAATATTCCCCTCGGAAAGCCGATTACATCTGACCATGTCTATAAAATCCAGGAAGAACTGGATCGGGAGAAATTGGAGTACCACATGAAACTTGCTAGCAGGAAATGACGTATCTCCTGGATGTAAACGCTCTGATCGCATTGTGTGACAAGGGTCATGAACACCATTCCAAAGTCTCTGGGTAGATAGCAAAAGAAGCAGATTTTTGCTTGGCTACCTGCCCTATTACCGAGAACGGCGTTATCCGAATTTTGAGCCAAGCTGTCTATGATGGTGTCCGGCGTCCACCCCGTGTTGCCCGAAAGGCTTTGAGGGAACTTTGCGAGCATCACCCTTAAATTTTCTGGCCGGACGATCTTTCAATCCAAGATACTGGTGCACTTCCTGAAATCCCTGGCCCCGATGCCGTGACCGACCTCTATCTCCTCGCCTAGGCTGTCCACAGGAATGGCAAGCTGGCCTCCATGGACACGCGCATTGTCCCTACCCTGGTTCCCGGTGGGGCGGAGGCGTTCCACTAGATCGGGTAAAACCTTGGCAAGTTTGGGTATTCCTCCTACCCATTTCCCATCCATGAAAAACTTGCCCAAAGCCCTCCTTGCGTCCCTTGCGCTTGCGCCTGTCCTTTTTGCACAGAGCGACAGTTCGAACGTTGATGTCGACGCCCTCCCGGATACTGCCGAGGGTTTCGCCGTCAACATCGTGGCCCGTGAACCGCATTTCATCAATCCCGCCGCCTTGGCCTTCGACAAGATGGGGCGGCTTTATGTCGGTGCCGGGCCGCAGTACCGGAAGCCTTCGGAGGACACCCCCGGGGACTACATCAAGATCCTCCACGACAAGGACGAGGATGGCGTTGCGGAGAAGGTCACGACCTTTGCGGAGGGCTTTAACAATATCCAGGCACTGGCTTGGAAGGGGGATGAGCTGTGGGTGGCGAACTGCCCGGATGTGACGGTGTTGCGGGATACGGACGGGGACTTGGTGGCGGATGAGTACAGGCTTGTCTTCACCGGACTCGGGCACCTCCGGCACGGGCTCCATGGCT
The DNA here is from genome assembly GCA_038125285.1 of Opitutia bacterium. Lineage (GTDB taxonomy): Bacteria > Verrucomicrobiota > Verrucomicrobiia > Opitutales > JABJCN01 > JAYPDO01. The sequence goes on along the minus strand of JAYPDO010000125.1, from coordinate 11,999 downwards.
TCAACTGGGCTCCGGACGGACGCCTCTACATGTCCCAGGGCAATAGCCGCGTCCAGGACAATGCCCCGCAAGCTTTCCGGGATCTCATGCATGTCAAATCCGACAAGCCGGACGACCAGCCGCTCAACAAGGTTTTCACCAAGGAAACCTACAAAAAATCCTTCATCGGGGGTTGGCCAACCGCAGAAGGCGGGCTCCTGCGTTGCGGGGCAGGGGGATACAACCTCGAAGTCTTCTGTCGGGGCAACCGCAACCCCTGGGACATGGCCATGGACACCGGCTTCAACTGGATCTGCTCGGACAACGACCCCGGCCCCGAACACGACCGCATCTTCATGCCGTTCCAAGGAGCCCATTTCGGGATGTCCCACCCCTGGAGCTTCGACTGGTTGGCCAAGGACCACCTGCCGACAGCCCCCGCTATCGACCTGCTCCCGACCGTCAGCGGTTCCGGGGTCGGCGTCGTTTATTACACCGCTAGACAATTCCCGGAAAAATACCGGAACTCCTTCCTGATAGGCGACTGGACGAACAAACGCATCTACCACTTCCCCATATCCTGGGACGGTGCCAACATGAAGAACGCCGGCACCTTCGAGACCCTTGCCAATGCCGGTGCCACCCAGGCGGGCGACCTCGGTTTCAAGCCCTCCAAGGGCAAATCCCTCTTCCGCCCGACAGACATCACCATCGCCCCCGACGGTTCCCTCTACATCGCGGGCTGGGGGGCGCATTACGGTTCCCTGTACGCGCCCTATGGCGGCACGGATTCAAAGGCCAAGATGAACTATGGCCGCGTTTTCAGGCTCTACCACCAAGAAAAACCCCTCCCAAAGCGTAAGGAATGGCTTGCCCCCCACCGCATCAAGCCCCACTCCGAATGGACATACCAAGAACTCCTGGCCGACCTCGGGAGCTATATGCAGGTTTGGGGCGTGAATGCACAGGACGAACTCGTCCGCCGGGGAGCCACACACCGTGACGAACTCCTGGCCGACCTCAACTCCGGCAAGCTCACGGAAGGACAGGAAACTTGGGCCGTCTGGGCATTGGCCCGGATGCATGCTTGGGCCGACCTCACCAAACCCATCCGAGATTTCGCCAGTGCCGGTTCCCATGCCTCCCTGAACCTCCGGCTGCAGGCCATCCGCATCCTCGGGGAATGCGGGCTCCCTGCCGCTGAAATCCGGAAAAGCATAGAAGCGAACCTCACCGACAAGGAGCCCCGCCTCCGTTTTGCCGCCGCCCTGGCCCTACGCAACCTTCCAGGTACCAACACTGCCGCGCTCCTTTCCGCCATCACCAAGGAGGCAGACCGCGCCACCTTTTACGCCCAATGGCAAACCCTACGGCAGCTTGCCAGCCTGGACGAGCGAAAAGTCCTCCTCCAGGACAAGCAACCCGCCCTCCAACTCGCCGCCCTCCTCTCCCTCCTGGAAGACGATGTGGCCGATGCCGACACCATCCTCGACCTTGCGACCTCCACCTACGAACCCCTTGCCCGCACCGCCCAATCCTGGCTCAAGAAACAAGGGGGCAACGGACTGCCCACGGTCACCATCAACGCCCCGCGCCGTAACTTCCGGGATCCTGTGGAAGCCAAACTTACCGCCAACCTCAAAGGCTACGAAATCCGCTACACCCTGGACGGTTCCGAACCGACCCCGGAATCCGCCAACCACAGCCCCTCCACATCCATAAAAGTCACCTCCGACCTCACGCTCAGCGCAGCCCTGTTCAAGGACGGCAAACGCCGGAGCAATATCGAGCAAGCCGTCTTTCACAAAATCACCGACGCGGAATGGACCCAAAACATCTTCATCCAAGGGCTCACCGTCTCCAACAAGCATGAATACGTAGTCCGCGAAAAAGCCCTCCAGCCAGGCACGTTGCTCTACCTGGACCGTAAGTACACCTACACCAAAATCCCGCCCCAAGTCCAAGGTGCGACCTACATCCAGACCGCCAATGGCGACGCCTCCTCCAGCGGGGACAAACACCTCACCTTCGACATCAACGTCCCTGCCACCATCTACATTGCCCACGACGACCGTATCAAGGACAAACCCTCCTGGCTAAAGGCCTACAGCCGTACGGACCTCATCCTCGAAACCTCCGACCAGCCTTTCCGCCTCTACAAGCTTGATGTCCCTGGTGGCAAGGTCACCCTCGGGGGCAATCTAGAAAAGAAGGAAAACCGTGCCAGCATGTACCAAGTCCTTCTCCAGCTCCCCTCCACCGTATCCGGCCAAACCGGCCTGGCCGCCGCACAGGCTGCTTATGGCTCGGGCAAGCCCGACTTCCAGAATGGGGAAGCCCTCTTCTTCGGCAAAGGGGCCTGCATGGCCTGCCACCGTGTCCAGGGAAAAGGCCAAAGCCTCGGCCCCGATCTCTCCGACCTCGGCCTCCGCGCCAAGCCTGAGTACGTCCTGCGCTCCATCCTCGAACCAAGCGCGGACATCATCGAAGGCTACCAACAAGCCCAGCTCGAACTCAAGGACGGTAGCCAAGTCTTCGGCATGGTGCGGGACGAAACCGCCAAAGCCCTCACCATCTACCTGGCCGACGGCTCCCACCGCGACGTTCCTACGAAGGACATCAAAAAGCGCAACAGCCTAGAAATCTCCGCCATGCCCCCGAGCTATCCCTACCTCTTCACCCCCCAGGAAACCGCGGATATCACGGCATGGCTTTTGGAACAGAAGACACCTTCGAAGAAATGATTTTAACCGCAGATTACGCAGGTTTGCGCAGATTTTTTCTTGGAATAGACCTGTTGAACCCTGGAGCCTAATCTGTGAAGATCTGCGGATAAACAAAACAACATGCCTGACATAACTGTACAATCCCCTGTCGATGGTTCTGCACTCGACCCTATCTTGGTTTCCGATCCATCCATGGTGGATTCCGCCGTTTCCAGGGCTGCCCGTGCTTTTGAGAGCTGGGGGAAGATGCCGGTGAAGGAACGGGTGCAGCCATTGTTCCGGTTCAAGCAGCTGGTGGAGCAGGACATTCGTCGGCTGTCGGAATTGGTGACGGCGGAGAACGGTAAGACGGTTGCCGAGTCGGAAGCTGGGATCCGGAAGGGTTTGGAGGTGGTGGAGTTCGCGACTGCCTTGCCGCAGCTTGGCCGGGGCGGGTTGCTTGAGGTGAGCCGGGGGGTGGATTGTTATGAACGGCGGTATCCGCTGGGGGTGGTTGCGGGGATCACGCCTTTCAACTTCCCGGCCATGGTGCCGTTGTGGATGTTACCGCTCGCGATAGCATCGGGGAATACGTTTTTGCTCAAGCCCTCCGAGCAAGTCCCGCACACGCCGGTGAGGCTGGCGGAGTTATTGCTGGAGTCGGGGTTACCGGAGAATGTGTTCCAGGTGGTCCAAGGCGACCGGACGACGGTGGAGGCATTGCTGGATCATTCAGGGATTGCTGCGGCGGCCTTCGTCGGTTCCACGAAGGTTGCGAAGTTGGTTTATGAACGCGGGACGGCTTCCGGGAAACGGGTGTTGGCCCTTGGCGGGGCGAAGAACCACTTGGTCGTAGTGCCGGATGCGGATCCGGAAATTACGGCAAAGAATGTGGTTTCCTCCGTGACAGGTTGCGCCGGGCAGCGGTGCATGGCGGCGAGCGTGCTAATCAAGGTCGGGGATTGCTCTGCGGTGATGGCGGCCGTCCTGGCCGAGATGAAGAAAGTGGTCCCCGGGGAAAACATGGGGGCGATCATCAGCACGGCGGCCAAGGAGAGGATCGAAGGCTACATTGACCGTGCTGAAGCCGCCGGGGGGAAAATCCTTTTGGACGGGCGGAATGTGACCGTTCCGGGGAAGGAAGGTGGCAACTATGTCGGGGCGACCTTGATCGACGGGGTCGATGCCTCCAACGAGTGTGCCTGCGACGAGATCTTCGGGCCGGTGCTGACGGTCCTGCATGTGAATACGCTTGATGAAGCCTTGGCCATTGAAAATGCCAACCCTTACGGCAATGCCGCCTCCATCTACACCACGACCGGGGTGACCGCACAGTACTTCGAGGAGCGGGCGTCCGCCGGGATGATCGGGGTGAACATCGGCGTCCCCGTCCCCCGCGAACCTTTTGCTTTCGGCGGCTGGAACGAGTCGCGTTTTGGTATCGGCGACATCACGGGTGAAGACGGGCTGAAGTTTTGGACAAAGACCAAGAAGATCACCCGGAAATGGACGGCCTCGGCCTCGCAGAACTGGATGAGTTGATCCGCAGATTTCGCAGATTGACGCAGATTTTTGGATTGGGGTAATGTTTCCATCTTCGCAAATCTGCGTAATCTGCGGAAAGAAGCCCCCATGAAAGCAGCCGTTTACAAAGGCAAAGAATGCCTAGATGTGGAAAACGTCGCCGACCCGTCCCTGGAAGATGGGGAAGTGTTGGTGAAGGTGGAAGCTTGTGCGGTTTGCGGGACGGATTTGCGGACTTACCGGCATGGGGACAAGAAGATCATCCCTCCGCGTGTCCTGGGGCATGAGTTTTGCGGGACAGTGGTGGAAAGCCGGGCGGGTGATTCAGCGACGGTGGGAGTGGGCGACCGGGTGGTGATGTATATCGTCCTGCCTTGCGGTGTATGCGTGTATTGCAAAAAGGGGCGGCAGAATTTGTGTGTCTCCCGGACGACGCTTTCCTACCACCATGACGGGGCGTTTGCGCCGTATGTGAAGATCCCGGCGAAGGGTGTGGCCAACGGTCACCTTTTCAAGGTCGAGACGGAGATTCCCAGCGAGCAGATGGCATTGGCCGAGCCGCTGGGTTGCGTGATCAATGCGCATGGACGGTTGAAGGTCGATTTGTACGACACGGTGGCCGTCATCGGTGCCGGGCCGATCGGGGTGATGCATGCAGCGGTGGCGAGGCTGCAAGGGGCGCAGAAGGTTTGGATGCTGGATGTTTCGGAAAACCGTTTGGCCCAGGCAGAAGGGTTCGATATCGACGGCACGGTCCAGGTCGCGAAAGACGGTTCGCACATCCAGAAGATGTTGGAGCTGACGGACGGCCTCGGACCCAGTGTGGTCATCGTGGCTTGCAGCAATGCCCATGCACAGGCCGACGCCCTGGAAATCGCCGGGAAAGGAGGACGGGTCGAGTTCTTTGGAGGCCTCCCGAAGTCTGCCCCGACGGCAGTCCTCAATACCAACCACCTCCACTACAAGGAGATCGTGGTGACCGGTTCGTACTCGGAAAAGATGTCGGATTTCCAGGCCGCCCAGGCACTGATCCAAAGTGGCCGCTTCCCAGCCGATAAAATCATCACCCACCATCTTCCCCTCGACCGGATTATCGAGGCCTTCCCACTGATGGAATCAGGCGTAGCATTGAAAGTCTGCATCGACCCGAATTGACCCCTATGAAAAAACGACCACGACACTTTGCCAGCGACAACTACGCCGGGGTTTGCCCGGAGGCTTGGGGCGCCTTGGAGGAGGCCAACCAGGGGCATGTTCCTAGCTACGGGGATGACAAATGGACCCTTCAGGCCTCCGACCTTCTAAGGGAGGTCTTTGAGATGGAGTGCGAGGTGTTCTTCGTTTTCAACGGGACGGCGGCGAACTCCCTGGCCTTGTCCAGCACGGGGCACAGTTACCACAGCATCCTGTGCCATGAGACGGCGCATGTGGAGACGGACGAGTGCGGGGCGCCGGAGTATTTTTCCAACGGGATGAAGGTACTCCTGGTTCCTGGCCAACACGGCAAGATCGATCCGGCGGGGATCGAGAAAATGGTGCTCAAAAGGACGGATGTCCACTACCCGAAGCCCCGCGCGGTGAGCGTGACCCAGTCCACGGAACTGGGGACGGTTTACAGTGTGCAGGATTTGAAAAATATCTGGGCGAAGACCAAGAAGTTCGGGCTGAAGCTACACATGGACGGGGCGCGGTTTGCAAATGCGGTGGCCTCGCTCGGTTGCAAGCCCCGGGAAATTACCTGGGAAGCCGGGGTGGATGTCCTTTGCTTTGGCGGGACGAAGAATGGGGCGGCGGTCGGGGACGCCGTGGTTTTCTTCAACCGGGAGCTGGCTGAAGAGTTCGATTTCCGCTGCAAGCAATCCGGGCAACTTGCCTCCAAAATGCGCTACCTTTCCGCCCCGTGGGTGGGAATGTTGAAGAACAACGTCTGGCTCAAACATGCCGGGCATGCCAATGCGATGGCGCGGATGCTGCATGACGGCCTGGCGGAGGTAGGGGAGCTGAAGATGCTCTTCCCGACCCAGGCGAACGCTGTGTTTGTCGAGATGCCCCCGTGGCTGGTGTTTGCAATGCGGCAGGCAGGGTGGAAGTTCTACACTTTCATTGGCGAAGGCGGTTGCCGGTTGATGTGTTCCTGGGATACGGCCGAAGAGGATGTGAGGGACTTCATCTCCGATGTGAAACGCTTGCTCGTCGAAGCCCCGCGGGATATCGACCTCGGGGGCGTCGACCACCGGAAATTGTAAGGGAGACATTACTGACCGGATCCACCTTTCTGACTGGTGGGGGTGCTGTTAAGTCAAAAGCGTCAATTCGGACAATGACGTCCTGGTTGTCCGGGTAGAGACCAACGTGCTTCTGCTTCCCCAAAGGTTTGACGGGGTTTCCCGAAATCGGTTGGAATCCCCCCTATGTTGCTCTCCCCCCAAGAAACCCGTCGGCTCTACGAACATGCTGCGGAAAATAACTACGCGATCCTGGCGGTCAATGCGGACAGCCCTGCAGCCATAACGGACTGCTTGGTCGCGGCAAAGGAGCTGGGCGCGCCCATCATCATCGAGACGAGCCTTTGGCAGCTGGAAGGGCACAGTTGGGGCTCCGGGGATGCGGTTTTGGGAATGGAACTGTACCTCGATTACCTCCTTGGAAAAGGGCGGGCGGAGGAGTTTGAGGACATCCCCATCGTTTTCCACACCGACCACATCAAGGGGGAATATACACTGGACATCCTGATGTACGCTCTCGACCTTGAGGTTTCCAGTGTGTCCTTGGATTCATCAGAATTGTCTGCGGAAGAGAACATCGACCACATGCTCCAGCTCTGTTTCCACGCCCAGGAATTGGAACTCCCGGCTACCTTGGAAATGGAGGCCGGGGTGGATGACGGGGTAACTGGTTTGGAGGACACCCGGAATTTATTTGGAGCGGTCGAAAGCCAGATGCCGGGGTACTTGGCGCTTTGGGCACCAGGGGTCGGGACCAAGCACGGGTTAGGGGAGGTCAATGGTTTTTCTGTGGAGGCAATCCAGCATCACAGGGAACTGGCCACCGAACTCGCAGGGCGGCCGATTGGGATCGCCTTGCATGGTTCCTCCGGGCTTTCCAACGGCCAACTCCAAGCCGCCGTGCACGCAGGTGTGGCCAAGGTGAACTGGTCCAGCGAATCCCTGCTCATCCGTTCCCAGGCTGCCCGGGAATACTACACAGAAAATGCCGCCAAACTGGGAAAGAGCCATCCGGATTTTAAAGCCACCGCAATGGACAACGGCCTCCAAAGCTACATTTCTTCCAAATACATAGCACGGGTAAAAGAACGCATAGATACCCTCGGAGGCAAAGGACGTGCCAGCGAATTTAACAACATGATCTAAAGCCATGAAAGTCGCCATTACCGGAACCGGGTTCATGGGCACGGTACACACCGAAGCCCTCAAACGCCTAAAAGGGATCCAAGTCATCGGTATCCAAGGCTCCACGCCTGAAAAGTCACGTCGAGCGGCGGAGGATTTGGAACTGCCGAATGCTTACGATACCTTCGAAGACCTAGTCGCCGACCCGGAAGTGGAAGCTGTCCATATAACGACCCCGAACCGCCTCCATTACGAACAATGCGTGAAGGCTTTCAACGCAGGCAAGCATGTCCTTTGCGAAAAGCCCTTGGCCATGACTTCACAGGAGACGGCGGAGTTGGTGAAGTTGGCCAAGGAAAAGAACCTTGCGGCCGGGGTGAACTACAACATCCGCTTCTACCCGGTCAACCTGGAGGCGAAGGAACGGGTTGCTTCCGGGGAAATCGGGAATGTGCATTCCATCTTCGGGAGTTACCAGCAAGACTGGCTCCTCTATGACACGGACTACAATTGGCGAGTCCTGGCCGAAGAGCAAGGCGAGCTGCGGGCCGTCGCCGACATCGGGACGCATTGGATCGACCTCGTCCAGAACATCTCGGGCAAGAAGGTAGAGGCCGTTTGTGCAGACCTTCGTGTCCTCCACACCACCCGCAAGCGCCCGCTCGGGGAAGTCCAGACCTTTACCGGCAAAACAGGGGGGGAGCAGTCCACCGAACCCATCGACATCACCACGGACGACTTCGGCACGGTCATGCTCCGATTCGAAGACGGTGTCCGAGGCGCATTATTCGTCTCGCAAACTACCCCAGGACGAAAGAACTGCTTGCGCTATGAAATCTCCGGTTCCGGTGGCGCCTTTGAATGGAACAGCGAAGAACCGAACCAAATCTGGATCGGCTCACGGGACAAACCCAACCAAATACTCTTCAAAGACCCCGGCCTCAACTCCCCCGTCACCCGCCACTTTACTGACTCCCCCGGCGGTCATGCCGAAGGTTTCCCCGATTCCCACAAGATGTCCTTCCGCGCCTTCTACGATTCCATCGCCAAAGGCACCTACGCCGACCCTGCCCAACACTACGCCACTTTCGCAGACGGCCACCGCGAAGTCGCCCTTTGCGATGCCATCCTGGAAAGCTGGCGGAAGGAGACGTGGGTGAAGGTGGAGGAGTGATGACAAGACAAACTTTATAATCGTGTAATATCCAATGCCCTTCCCTCGGAACAATTTTCAGGCCAATGGCGTAATCGCCCTCCTGCTAACCATCGCCACAGCGCAAAAGGTAGAATCCGCGGAAAGCCACAGGGCGGCCTATTACAAAGACGGGGAGATCCATGTGAATGTCCTAGGCCAACCGGAAGGCAAACCGCTGACGACCGGGCATTGGGACTTCAAGCCCTCGTGGTCGAAGACGGGGGACAAGCTCGTCTTTTTCCGCCGGTTGGTGGATGCCAAGGAAACCCAGGATTGGAAGACGGCCATCTGCATCATCAATGCCGATGGTACAGGGTTCCACCAAATCACCGACGGCACCCATACCGACTTCAACCAGACCTGGACGCGTGACGGGACGAACACCCCCATCTGGAACCGCCGCAAGCCTAGTGGCGCTGGCTACACAGTCATGGCCAGCAAGATTGGAGGGAAGCCGGGGGAAGAGGTCGCCTTGTCCGGAAAAGGCTACAACACTTGGGCGTTCACTTGTCTCAAGGACGGAAGGTTCCTGGTCGTATCAACCCCGCCGGGAAAGGCTAGAGGATATTATTTGATGACGGCCCGTGCAGGCTGTGAGCCCCTCTTCGAGCGGATCGAATGCGATCTCGACAAAGGAGGCGTCCTCGCGCGCATCAGCCTCAACGCAGACGAGACGAAGGTTTGCTTCGAATACCAGAAAGGGTTCAAGAAATCCGTACCTGGCCGCACCCTGTACCTCGCAGACTTCGATGCGGGGAAGCCGGCCATGACGAATTTCCAACCCTTCGCCAACGAGGAGGGGAAGCGGGTTTGGTTCGCCTATCCACGCTGGACACGGGATCAAACCGCCATCATGTACCACGCCGGACGAAAGCTATTCCTCTACGACCTGGGGGACAGGTCAACCTTGAAAGTATCCACCGATGACAGTGCCGACTACCGGTATCCCCATGGCGAAGCCACCCCAAAGTAAGGGAAAACCACCCAAAACCCGGGGCGCTTGGTCAATGACCGCCGCCGCAGTACTAAGCCTAATTTCCCTGGTGGGTTCCGGGGACAACCCCAAGCTGGCCATTTTACTGGGTTTTGTCGTTATTGTTTTAGTCCTCTATGGGGTTGATGCCTGGAAAAAGTATTTCGAAGGGTTGGTGGACTACAAGGTCAAGGAAGCCCTGGAAGGCGCAGGAAATGCCCGTCAGGAGTTGTTCGAACGCCCAAGGGAAGTCGGATAGGCGTATATATGGTCAACTATGAATATCTCCAAAAAGGGTTGGACGCTATGGCTCGGGCGCACCAGGTCAGCCCGATGTCGGGTCACCTTGGGGCGGCGGTCGTGGCCGGGTATTTTATCGGGGAGGAATTCCCCGAATTAGATGAAAAGGTATATACCGGTATTGAATCGGAGTTGGAGCGGATTATCAGGGGCGAGTCCGTTTTTAGCCCGAAGAAGGGTGCTGCACTGGAAGCGCCTGCGATGTTCGAGCCCCTGGGGAAAGCACCTTCTAGGCCGGACTTGGTGGACGGGATAGCGGAGGCACTATTGAAAAATGCGGACCGTGCCCGGCAGTCCGGACACAATGTCATTTTTGCAGCCATTGCCATTCGTGCGTTAAAGGGGCATCCGGACCTGGCGACCCCGGCCGTGACGGACGGTATCCGGAAGCTGGTGCAATCATTTGACAATGCCACGCCTGGAAGCGGCTATTACGGGAAGGCCAAAGGGCGGATCGACGGTAGGAAAATCACTTTGTCCGACGATGACGGGATCCCTCCCGTTGCGAGTTTGTGCGGCATGGCCAAACTGGTCTTTGGGGAATTGTTAGGTCATGCCGCTGAAAACAGGGAAGGGTTCGGCGGGCTTTGGCATGTCATCAACCATGCAGGGGCTTTGGCCGAATTGTCCCGCCAGGGCTACCATGGACTGGCTATCCATGCGTTACCTGGTTTCCGGGAGCATTTCCGCCTTTTCAAGACCGTGCCGGACGTATCTGCCGAGAAGGGCTCGGAAACCCCGACGGAATCCCGGCCTTTCGACCCAGAGTTCTGGGAACCGGGGAAGATCCGTAGGGGACGTGCCCACCTGACCCACCGGATAAAGACGATCTATGGCTTCGAGGCATTGGCCGAACTTTCCGCAGAGGATGAGCTGGCCACCCAAGCCCGGGACAAGCTCCGGTTTTTGATGTAGGGCCTGCCCCGGCAGAGGCTTTTCCGTCTTTACCCGGGTTCAGGGACATCCCATAACCTTCCACTATGAAACTTGGATTTGTCTCCGCGATCTTGCCAGAACTGAACTTGGACGAAGTCCTTTGCTTTGCGAAAGAGGAGGGGTTTTCCTGTGTGGAGGCCATGTGTTGGCCGGTAGGGAAGGCGGAGCGGAAGTATGCCGGGATCACCCATGTGGATGTGGAGGACTTTTCGGGGGGGAAGGCGGACGAAGTACTGGGGACTTGCGCCGAGCATGATGTCAGCCTTACTGCCTTGGGCTATTACCCGAACCCGCTCGACCCTGACCCTGAAGTGTCGGGGGTGGCCATTGCCCACTTGAAGAAAGTAATCAAGGCTGCGTCTGGGCTGGGACTGGAAAATGTAAATACGTTCTCAGGGCGGGACTGGAAAAAAAGTGTAGACGATAATTGGCCGCGTTTCCTGGAAGTTTGGAGGCCTTTGGTGAAGTTCGCCGAAGACCATGGGATCCGGATCGGGATCGAGAACTGCCCGATGTTTTTCACTGGGGACGAGTGGCCCGGAGGTAAGAATTTGATGACCACGCCAGATATTTGGCGAAGGGCTTTTACAGATATTGATAGCGACCACTTCGGGCTGAACTTCGATCCATCGCACTTGGTGCTCCAGCAGATTGACCCATCCTCACCGCTCAAGGAATTCGAAGACAAGATTTTCCATTTCCATGCCAAGGACATCAAAATCCGGAGGGACCGGATCGACGAGGTAGGGATCTTTTCCCATCCCTTGGAGTGGCACCAGCCAAGGATCCCGGGCTACGGGGAGATGGCCTGGGGGAAGTTCCTTGGCGACCTTATGGAGACGACCTACCGTGGGCCGGTCTGTATCGAGGTGGAGGACGACACTTTCGGGAAAGACCTAGAAGGCCGGCAAAGGGCGTTGGTAGTGGCCGGGAATGTGCTGCGGCCGTATTTACAGTAAGTGTAGCCTTGGACGAGGGCACAGATCTTTCCTATGGAAACCTGTGGGTTGGCCGACTTTAAAAGGGAACTTTCTTAC
>JAYPDO010000124.1:12437-13122 GCA_038125285.1 Opitutia bacterium | reverse complement strand
GGTAAGCGTTGAGCCTGCGAGGTTAGGGGAACCTGGGCGTCGGGCGACGCCTTCGACATCTACCTCCACGGTAATGCCGGAAAGTTCGTGGAGGCCTGGGCCGAGGCCTGCGGCGGTGATGGCATCGGTGGTCATCGTGATGCGGTCGAGGCCGATGAGGTCGATGTAGTTGCTGAGGGCGAAGAAGGGGACGTGGTACCCGTCGGGGATGAAGCTGAAAAAGAGGTCTTTGCGGAAATGGAGGAAACGCTGGAGGACGTTGTCGTGCCGGGGGAGGTCGACGGGGCATCCGTTGCCGAAGTGGGTGACCATCGAGAGGCCTGCGTCGATGGCGGCGGAGAGTTCGTCGAGGGTGGGGTTGCAATGTCCGGCGGCGACACGTACTCCTTGGCTGGCGAGGTATCGTGTGGTTTCCGCGTGTGGATCTTTTTCCGGGGCGAGGGTAACGAGCTTGACCAGGCCTTCCCCTGCATCCAGGAGTTGCCGGGCGGCTTCCGGTGTGGCCTGGCAAACGTGTTGCGGTTCATGGGCACCAATGTAGCCGGGGGACGGGTTCAGGAACGGGCCTTCGACATGGAAGCCCAGTATGCGTCGCCGGGCGATTGGCTCCTGGCTCCTCAGTTTGACCAAGTTTCTAAGTTAGGCGCAGAGGGACTCGACGCTATCCGTGATGAGGGTGGCGAGG
>JAYPDO010000124.1:4930-12427 GCA_038125285.1 Opitutia bacterium | reverse complement strand
GGATGGCTCAAATCCGGGCGACCAGCTTCTCTAGCCGCCTGGCAAACTCGACCCACACGACGCGAGCCTCCCCGGTGTCGTCTACGTCCTTGCCCGCATGGATGGCCGCCTTGATGTGCGGTTCGATGGAGAGCCAGCCGTTGTAGCCAGTATGTTCCAGGTCGTCAAAAATCCTGGCCTGTACGGGATCTTCGTCCACATGGCAGGTCACGAATTTGCCGTCCAGGCCGGGTTTGGCGCACTTGATGTGGACGTGGTCGATGTAGTCGCGGCAGGCCATGTAGTAGTTCCAGGTCACATCGGTGTTGTGGTCATGGAGGCTGTTGTTCCCCGTATCAAAAATGAGACGGAAGGCCGGGCTGTCGACCTCTTCGGCCAACTCCAGGAACCCTTCGTCATACGCCCCGTAACCATTGCAATTCTCATGGCCCAGGATGATGCCCTCGCCTTCGGCTATAGTTGAAAGCTCCTTGATGCGGCGGACGACTTCCTTCTTCCAGGCTTCTTGGGTCAATGGGGTTTTCTCGATGTTGGGGTATGACATGATGCGGAGGTATTTCGCCCCGCATTCCCGCATCCGTGGGGCGACCCTGTTCAATTCGTCCAGGTCGATTTGGAAATCCGTGTTGACCGGCCTAGCCCAGTTCCCGATTTGCCCCCCGAAACCGACGATCTTGATGCCTTCTTCCTGGAGCCTTCCATACATCGCCTTCCACTCTTCGTCCGTCTGGTCGCAGACATTTTTGCCGTCCAAAAGGCGGAGTTCGATGGCGCTCCAACCGACTTCCTTGAGTGTGGAAATCTGGCCTTCGAGGGTCTTTTCTGCTTCGTCAGCGAATCCAGTGAATTGAAAGGGCATTTCTTGTGAGTGTTTTGGGTTAGGATTTGATAATAGGGGGCGCAGTCTTGAGTAACCCGCCCAACCCGCAAGGAGAATTTACTTCATTGCCGGTTGCATCGGTTTGTATCCGGCTAGGCCGTATACAACGTAGCATAGGCTTACAGCCCGTGTCTGGAGTAGGAAAGTAACACCCTCATCCGTTATGCCGATCCCACATTCGCACACGGCCTTCAAGGCCATGCTAGGATTTGGTGCCTAGGCATTGGGAATTGTTTGCCCTTGGGCATGTTTCCGTTGACCGGAATTTTCCCAATCGTTTTCTGCCTACCATGCAATTTCTGGATTACTTGGTCTTGGTGGTGTATTTTGGGGGGATGGCGGGGATCGGGTATTGGGCGATGATGCGGCTCAAGGGGCAGGAGGACTTCTTTATGGGGGGGCGGAAGTTTGGGAAGGTATTCCAAACCTTTGCGGCCTTTGGTGCGGGGACTGGCTCCGCGGACCCGGTGAACACGGCCCGGGGGACGTTTGCAAACGGAATGAGCGGGATGTGGGGGGTGATGTACTGGCTGTTTGTGACGCCGGTCTATTGGATCAGCGGGGTTTGGTACCGCAGGATGCGGTGCCTGACGTTGGGGGATTGGTTCGTGGAGCGGTATGAGTCGAAGAAACTCGGGGTGGCTTATGCAGTGTTCGGGTGCGTTTATTACATGACCTATGGGGCAATGTTGTTCACTGCGATCGGGAAGGTATCGGTGCCTTTGGTCGGGGAGACGATGTTCGGTCTTCAGACAGAGGTGGTAATGGTTCCTTTGGTGGCATTGGTAGTAGCTTTTTACGGGGTTTTGGGAGGGATAGCCGCAGCGTATTGGACAGATGTGATACAAGGGATTTGCATCATATTGCTTTCCGTGATGTTGATCCCGTTGGGTTTGAAAGCCGTGGTGGATAAATTCGGGCAACCCGGGGATGTTTGGCTGGACGGGTTCCGGGTCATGCACGAGCAGTTGGGGGATGGGGCTTTCACGATCTTGGGCAGCGGCGCGGCGGCGGAGTTCCCGCTGCACGCCATTGTGGTGATAGTTATTATGAACATGATCGGTATTGTCCTGACCCCCCACTTTATTGTTACTGGGGGAGGCACGGCAAAGTCGGAGCAAGATGCACGTGTGGGCTTGGTGACCGGGAACTTTTTGAAGCGGTTTTGTACGATCGGTTGGGTCGTTACCGCATTGATCGTGCTCACTTTATACGGGGAAAACAAGGAATTGCTGGCCGATGCGGACATGGCCTGGGGCGTTGCGACCAGGGAGTTGCTGGGTCCGGTGGGGATCGGGCTGGTCGGGCTGATGCTGGCCTGTTTGTTGGCGGCTTTGATGAGCAGCGTGGATTGTTACATGCTGGTGTGTTCGGCCTTGGTCGTGAGGAATATTTACATCCCTTTCTTCAAACCGGCCGCAGGGGAAGAGGAGTGTTTGAAAGTGGGTCGGATTACGGGGGTAGTGGTCGTCTTTGGAGCCGTGGTTTTCTCGGTGAGCATGTTAGACATGTTGAAGCAATTGCAGCTTACATGGATCGTCCCGATGACCTTTGCCGCCCTCTTTTGGCTTGGGATGTATTGGCGCCGGGCGACAACCCAGGCCGGATGGATCACCGTAATTTTTTGTCTGTCGGCTTTCTTTGTCCTTCCCCGGATGATCCCCTCGGTTTACCCGGGTTTGCGTACGGATCCCTTTTTTACCCAGACCAATGTTAAGACGCAGACTGGCGGCGGGACGGCCATTTTCTGGACGGGCGGGCTGGAGGATGTCGGCGGGACGCTGAGCGGGAAAGGGGAGTTCAGGTACGACTTGGTTCTCTACGAAAAGCTCTTCGGCATTGACCTGACCAAGTTGAAGACCGCGACCCTGACGACTTTGGATTTCCCGTTCAAAATCATCTCGCCATTCCTGGTGATGGTCATCGCCTCGCTGTTGACCCGGCCGAACAACAAAGATGCCCTGGACAAGCTCTACGTAAAGATGAAGACACCTGTGGATCCCGACCCGGAGAAGGATGCCCGGGAGATGGCGGTGAGCTATGCCGACCCTTCCCGTTTCGACGACAGGAAACTTTTCCCAGGTAGCCAATGGGAGGTTCAGCGTCCGACCCGTGCGGATGTGGTGGGCTTTGTTGTCTGCTTCGGGCTTTGCTTTGGGATTATCGGGTTGGTCCTGCTGGTGGCGGGAATCGGTGTGTAAAATTGCAAAACCCATGACGAAGCCCGCTTGGAGCGCATACCTCTTGATTGTATCGGTCTGCTTTGCCAAGGATCTTCCCAGTGGTTCGCGTTGCGCGTTGCTTTTTAGCAATTCCGATTTCCCGGGTTTCGGGTTTGTTAACGCAGCCCCGAGCCTTGCCCTGGTGGAAGGGGCATTGGAGAAGGAGGGTTATGTGGTCACCCGGGTTGAAAATTTGCCTTACAAGGAGCAGGAAAAGGCGGTCGAGGCGTTTGCGGGGACAGTACCGACCAATGGGGTTGCCCTGGTCTATGTCTTCGGGTTTTCCGCCCATGTGGAGCGCAATGGGAAGTGGTACAACCTCCTGCGCCCGGCAAGGGAGGAAATTCGCAATGATGGGGATTTCCGGGGCAGGGGACTGGACTTGGCCCGGATTTCGGAGGTATTGGAAGCCCAGGCAGGTTCGCGCCAAAATTTGGTGTTCCTGGACACTTGCTGGGAGTCCCCCATTTTCCCTGAATCCAAAAACCTTTACCGGGGTTTGGTGGAATGGGTTCCCGGCGTCCATGGCAACACTGTCATCGCCTATTCGGCAGGGATCAAAAAGACCCTGCCATTACCTAGGGAGGGCGAGCCTTCTGCCTTTGCCAAAAAGCTGGCTGCCCACCTCAAGACCTTCGAATCTTCTACCTCCAAAGCCTGCCTGGCACTCGGGGACATTTGGTCCGCCGTCCCGGAGGGGCATAAAATTGGTCGTCCCTCCAATCTCCCTGTCCAAAGGGAACTTAACGAGGCCGTGGCTCCCGGCTCATCTTTCACCAACTCTATCGGCATGGCCTTCCGTTGGTGTCCGCCGGGAAAATTCACCATGGGTACAGCCAAAGGGGAAGGTCCATACACCAGGGACCGTAAACCTGTGGAAGTCACCCTGGCCAAAGGCTTCTGGACGGGGCAATACGAAGTGACCCAGCGGGAGTACATTGTCGTCATGAAGAAAAATCCGCCCCGTGGTTTCTCCATCGGGACGAACATCCCTTGGTGGGGTGTGGGCGAGGCCAAACAGGCCATTGAATTCTGCAAAAAACTTGGCGAGCTGGAAAAGAAGGCAGGGACACTGCCCAAAGGTTGGAGATACGACATCCCTACCGAAGCCCAGTGGGAGTATGCTTGCCGGGCGGGTACGGACTCCGCCTATTGTTATGGTGACGATATCGCCCTTCTCGGCCAATACGCCAATTTCGCGGACAAAACCCTCCACATGGACAATCCGGACTACCATTGGGCGGACTTGCGCTCGGAGGACGGTTTTGCAGAAGCCCTCGCGCCTGTCGGGACCTATTTGCCCAATGCCTGGGGGATCCATGACATGCACGGAAATGTGGCTGAAATCGTGGCCGACAGTTACCTACCGGAACGTCCGGGCGGCAAGGAGCCCATTGTCGAAGTTAAGAAAGACGCCCAGGGACAATCCCGTGGAGGGGCTTGGTGCAGTTTGCCGCTCTATTGTGAATCCACATTCCGCAATCCCCATGATGGCCGGAACAAGGCCAACCATGTGGGCTTCCGAATCACGATTGTCCAGGAGTAACCCCCACAGCTTTCAGCCATGAATTTTCGCGCAGCTTTCCCTCCCGTCCTCCTTTTCCTGCCTTGCTTCCATGCTTTCTCTGCCGACGACAAGAAGACTGCCGCCCGTGACGCTGCAATCGAGGAAGCTGACCGGCAGCAGTTCGAGGCCAACATGGCCACCTATGAAAAAGAGGTAAAACCCTTCCTGGAAAAGCACTGTATCCGTTGCCATGGGCCGAAGAAGGTGAAGGGCGACATTGCCCTGGATCTCCTTGACCCCGACATGAAGGAAAGTACAAGCGGCGCACGCTGGGCCGTTGTCCGGGATAACCTGGAACGCCATGAAATGCCCCCGGAGGACGAACCCCGCCCCAACCCCGGAGAAGTCGGTCCGGTGGTGGACTGGATCAAGGATGAAATGAAACGAGCCCGCCGTAACTTCACCCAGCGGCTTATGAGGATCTCCGGTAACAACGTCCAGCACGACCTCCTTTTCGACCCAAACCAAGCCGCCCGCCTCCAAATCGCCCCCCGCATCCGCCGCCATAGTGTCGAACTCTACGAAAGTTTCCGGAAGGAACAGGCCAAAGGCTTCGAGAACCTCGTGGGCAACCCCTTCACACCGGACCCACGCTTCCTCTTCATGGACATGGGCGCGCCCATGATGGATGTCCCAACGACCTCGCAGCTCCTCCGCAACGCCCTTACCATCATGGAGCGGTTGACTGGCCACACCCTGGAGGGGGACGGGAGCATGAAGCCCATGCCAGGCTCTAAAAAGGAATACCTCCAGCTCATTGACCCCAATGTACCGTTGACCAATGAACTCAAGGCGAACGCCGTTGCCATGCAGTTCCAGCGCGTCCTCGAACGAGATCCGACCGAGAAAGAAACAGGCCGCTTCCTGGCACTCCTGGAAAAGACCATCGAGGATGCGGGGCGGACCGCGGGAGTCCGCTACGCCCTGGCCGGGGTTTACCTCATCCCGGACTCCATCTTTCGCTCGGAACTCGGGGGTATTCCCGACGAAGATGGAAAAGCCCGCCTTACCGGCAAGGAGACCGCCGAAGCCCTGGCCTTCGCCCTTACTGACGAACGTCCCCCGCCTTGGCTTGTTAAAACAGGCAAAGAAGGGAAACTCGGGTCCAAGGGAGAAGTTGCCGAAGCCGTCCGCCGGATGCTCGCCGACGAAAATTTGGGCAAGCCCCGTATCC
This sequence comes from Opitutia bacterium, assembly GCA_038125285.1. Classification (GTDB taxonomy): domain Bacteria; phylum Verrucomicrobiota; class Verrucomicrobiia; order Opitutales; family JABJCN01; genus JAYPDO01. Next base: position 6,584 of record JAYPDO010000124.1, on the reverse strand, counting down.
TCCGCTTTTTCCACGAATACTTCGAGTACCCAAAAGCCCCGGATATTTTCAAGAACCCGGATGACTTCAATGCCCACAACGCGAAGGTCCTGGTCAGCGACACAGACAACCTAGTCCGTTGGATCCTCAAGAACGACAAACAAGTCCTCCGCGAACTCCTCACCACAGACCGCGCCTACGTCAATACCCGGTGGGACGCCAACAAGAAACTCCTCACCCAGTACGAATCCAAAGGCTCCGTCCACCTCTCCTATTCCCTCCCACCGGACTGGAAATGGACGGACGAGCAACCCATACAAATTCCCGGCGGGACCCGTGCAGGCATCCTCACCCAGCCCAGTTGGCTCGTCGCCTGGTCCCAGAATTCGGACAACCATGCTATCCTACGGGGCAAATGGATCCGCCAGCGCCTCCTGGGCAACGTAGTGCCGGATGTCCCCATTACCGTGGACGCCCAGCTCCCTGAAGCCCCGGAGAAGACGCTCCGTGAACGCATGTCCGTCACCCAGGAAGAGTATTGCTGGCAGTGCCACAAACTTATGAATGACGTTGGCCTGCCTTTCGAGACGTTCGACCATTTTGGCCGTTGGCGTGCCCGCGAACTCGGGAAGCCCGTCAATGCCAGAGGCGGAATCGACCTCACCGGCGACCCCAAGCTAGACAAGACCCATGCCGAAGGCGCCATTGAATTTGTCCATGCCCTGGCAAATAGTGAACGGGTAGAACAAGTCTTCGTACGCCACACCTTCCGCTACTTCACCGGCCGCAATGAGAATTTAGGCGACGGCCCTTCCCTCCGCGAAGCCCATTCAGCTTACCGAGAAAGCGACGGCAGCTTCAACGCCCTCATCACAGCGATATTGTCAGGCGATTCTTTTCTTTGCCGGACGCCAAAGGACGGGGTGGCTGCTGCGAGGTGACCATATAGGTCCTACAAGTCCCATCGGACGTAAACAGATTGTCCCAATCCCATGCACGCGTGCGATTTATGCAATTTTAATAAAAACTCCACTCCTACCTATGCCATGATGCTCCATCCCAACCGCCGTACCTTCCTCCGCAACTCCGGCCTGGGTGTCGGCGCATTGGCACTTAGCCCGGTTGTTCGGCAACTCCAGGCTCGTGCGGAAGGGAAAGTCCCGGGGAACCTGAGGTTCGTATTCATCGTGGAGAGCAACGGGCTACCGCCCGAACAACTTTCCCCGGAAGGGATCGAGCGGAAGCGGCGTAACCAAGGGCCACTCAACGGGCCGGCAGAATTCTTCGAAGCCTCCTTGGATGGCCGCAAGCTGCCTTCCTCCATCGACCCAGTCTCCAAATGGAAGGACAAGGTGACGATTATTCAAGGTCTTTCCGGCAAAGTGGCCGGGGGAGGGCACTCTAATAATTTCCAAGCATTGGGAGCCTTTGGTGCCGGGAGCGGCCAATCTGGGGAATCCACTGCCATCCTCGGGCCGACAATCGACGGTGCTTTGGCCAAGCATATCGGAGGCATTTTCCCCCATCTCGGGCTGGGGATTTCCAAACGATTGGAGAACAGCGTGGTTTACAGCATCTCCGCCATCGGGGAGAACAAGCCGCTTCCTATCATGGTCAAGCCCGACCAGGCCATGGGTACCCTCTTCGGGAGCGTGGCCGACGGCAGTGCCAAGAA
>JAYPDO010000124.1:1135-4920 GCA_038125285.1 Opitutia bacterium | reverse complement strand
CTCCTGGATTTCCTCCGGGACGACATCAAGCGTGCCGAAAAGCAATTGGCCGGCCCCGAACGAGGGCAACTCGGTGCCTACCTGGCTTCCTTCGACACCCTCAGCGACCGCCAGAGCCGCCTTAATGAAATCGAAAAGACTCTCCGGCAACATGCCCCGGTGACCAGTGACAAGTACACCTCCCAAGTCGAGACCGACCGCCTGGACGCCCAGTTCGACCTCGCCGCTGCCTCCCTGATTGCCGGGCTTACCAATGTGATGACCATTTCTTCCGCCGCAGGGATCCGGGACTTCGACATCTGCTTTACGGGATTGGGGCTAAACAAAGGCAAACACCACACTGGCCATGGCGGCAGCCAGAACGGCATGGACTGGGCACAAACCTACGAGTACATCCGCCATTTCCACTTCGAGCAAATCGCCAAACTTTGCCGCCGCCTCGAATCGATCCCCGAAGGCGATGGGACCATGCTCGACAACACCCTCATCATCTATCTGTCCGACGGTGCCGAAGGCCACCACAGCCGCTGCTGGGAATGGCCGTTCGTGATGATCGGCGACGCCGGTGGGAAATTGAAGTCCGGGCGCTACATCGACTACCCTGGCTACGGCATGCTTGGCCACCGTACAACCGCCAATTTCTACACCACCCTGCTCAATCTGGCCGGGAATCAGGCCGAGCGATTCGGCATGGCCGACCCCAACCTCAAGGACCTTGACCAGACCGGCCCGTTGGAGGAGCTGTTCGCATAGGAGCGATCAATTTTTGACCAAAGTCACCACGTTCTCGATGTGGCGAGTCTGGGGGAAGAGGTCGAAAGGCTGTGCCGCGCTGATCTGGTAGCCTGCCTCCACTACAGGTTTGAGGTCGCGGACTTGGGTGGCGGGGTCGCAGGAGACGTAGACGATGCGTTTTGGGGAGTAGGCGATGAGTTGGTCGATAAACTCCCGGTCGCAGCCTTTGCGGGGCGGGTCCATGAGGATCGCGGTCTTGTCTGCTGGGTAGGGGATGCCCTTGAAAATGGCTTCCGCGGGGCTCTGGAGGAAGGAGCAGTTGGTGATGTTGTTGGCACTGGCGTTGGTCTTGGCCAGCATCACGGCGTAGGCATTGATTTCCACCCCGGCACATTCTTTGAAGTGTTGGCTGGCGAAGAGGGTGAAGAGCCCGCCCCCGCAGTAGGCGTCGACGAGGTATTCTACTTCCGGGTCGGCAGCGGCTTGTCCTACTGCGTAGTTGGTGAAGGCTTCCAGGATGAAGGGGTTGTTCTGGAAAAAGTCCCCGGCTTTGAATTGGAATTGAAGGGAACCGACCTTGGTGAAGACCAGTTCCTTAGGGTCGGTGACTACGGCGTCGCCTGTGTCCCTGAGCAGCAGCGTGGCTCCTTTCTTGTGGTTCTCCTTGGCTTTTTCCTGCGCCTCTTTGCGGACGTGTTTCAACTTTGTGTTGATCCATTCCGTGGCAATCGGGCATTGGGGGACGTCGATGATGTAGTTCCGCCGGGAGTGGTGCAGGAAGCCAATGGCGCGGAGTTTGCCATCGATGGGCCTTTGGTGGTGCGGTGTGATTTTGGAACGGTAATTCAACTTCTTGGGCGATGGATGCGTTTCGTTGACCTCAATCCCGTAACCGATTCCCTTTTGAAAGAGTTCGACGACTTGTTGGCGTTTCCATTTCAACTGGCCTTCGTAGGTGAGGTGCTGGTATTGGCAGCCCCCGCATTCGCCAAACAGGGGGCAGTCCGGCTTTTTGCGTTCCATCGAGGCTTCGAGGATTTCGACAAGGTCGGCCTGGGAGTAGTTTTTGTGGTTCCTGTAAACGCGGGCGCGGATGCGCTCGCCGGGCAGGGTGAAGGGCACCATCACGACCCACCCGTCAATCCGCCCCAGGCCGTCGCCGAGGTTGGTGAGGGTGTCGATGGTCAGCTCGATTTCCTGGTGATACTGGAAGGGTTCCGGTTTGAAGTTTTTAGGGGGCTTGGACATGGGTCTGGAAAGGTTCTATACGGCTAGTCAAGTGTGGGGGGATGTCGTGGAGGAGAAGGTGGATGCCGTCGTCGAGGTTCTCTTCTTTTTGGATGGAGCCGGTTTTATGGAGTTGTGCGACGAGGTCGTATTGGTCGTAGGGGAGGAGGACTTGGGTGAGGACGGGGGCTCGGCGGAGGTGGTCCTCCAGGGCTTGGAGGAGGGCTTCGGCGCCTTCTCCGGTTTGGGCGCTAAGGAAGATGCCATCGGGGACGAGGTGTTTGAGTTCCCGCCGGAGGGAGTCGCACCCAAGCAGGTCGGACTTGTTGAATACTGTGATGCGGGGTTTGTCGTCGGCATGGAGTTCCGCAAGGACTTCGAGGGTGGTTTTGAAATGTGCGGGGGCGGCCGGGTTGGATGCGTCGAGGACGTGGATGAGGACATCCGCGACCAAGGCTTCTTCCAGCGTGGCCTTGAAGGCTTGGATGAGCCGGTGGGGGAGGCGACGGACGAAGCCGACGGTGTCCGTGGCGACGAAGTTGCGGCCTGACGGGAGGTGGAGTTTGCGGGAGGTGGGGTCGAGGGTGGCGAAGAGTTTGTCCGCCGCGAGGACTTCGGAGCCGGTAAGACGGTTCAGTAGGGTGGACTTGCCGGCGTTGGTGTAGCCTACAATGGCTGCGGTGGGGACTGGGACCTTGCGGCGGAGTTTGCGTTGGACGCCCCGGCGTTTGACGACTTGTTCGAGTTCTGTCTTTACCTTGGCGATGCGTTTGCGGATGAGGCGTTGGTCGATCTCGATCTGGGCTTCGCCTTCGCCGCGTTGGACGGTTCCGCCCCCGCGTTGGCGGTCGAGGTGCGTCCAAAGGCGTTTCATGCGTGGGAGTTCGTATTGGAGGCGGGCGAGTTCGACTTGGAGGACGGCTTCTTTGGTCTGTGCCCGGTCGGCGAAGATATCGAGGATGATTTCCTGGCGGTCGATGACGTTGAGTTCGCTGGCCTTTTCCCAGTTGCGTTGCTGGGAGGGGAGCAGGGGTTCGTCAAAGACGATGGTGCCACATTGGTTTTCCTCGGCGAGGGCCATGATTTCTTCGGCTTTGCCGGGGCCGACGAGGAAGCGTGCCTGGGGCTTGCGTAGTTTGAGGAGGATGGAGCTTTTGACGGTGTAGTCCAGGTTCGCGGCGAGTTCCGCAAGTTCGTGCAGGCTTTCTTCGTAGTCGGTGTTGGTGTCCTCAGGCATGATGACCCCGACCAGGAGGGCGTGTTTTGGGTCGTAGCCCATGTCATTGGCCGATGGCCTGGAGGTAGAAGTCGCGGATGTTGGCGTAGTCTTCCCCTTTGGAGGAGCTGTTGAGGATGTAGTCGAACTTGTCTTTATGCTCCATTTCCGTATTCGCGGTGAGCAGGCGCCGCTCGATCTCTTCCGGAGTGTCCTGTCCGCGCCGGACAAGGCGTTGGCGGATTTGGTCGATGCTGGAGGGGAGGACGAAGAGGGTGCGCAGTTGCCCTGCGAGTTGGGAGTCTTCCCTGGCCAGGCGGCGAAAGGTTTGGGCTCCTTGGACGTCGATGTTGAGGAGGAGGTCGATATGGGAGGCCAGTTTGTCCTGGATGCTGGATTTGAGTGTACCGTAATAGCCGCTGTGGACTTGTGCGTATTCGTAAAATTCGTGCTTTGAGACTTTGTCCAGGAATTCGGATTCGTCCAGGAAATGGTAATCGGTGCCGTCTTGTTCCCCTTCCCGGGGTTGTCTTGTTGTTGCGGTGACGACCCTTTGTAGCCCTGGGGAGAACTCCTCCAGGAGGCGGTCGCATAGGGTGGTCTTGCC
>JAYPDO010000124.1:0-1125 GCA_038125285.1 Opitutia bacterium | reverse complement strand
GGTCCGGATATCAGCAGTAAGAGGGAAGGCCTTTCCACGGCGGGGTCAGGAATAGTTAAAGGCCACGCCTGCCAGGATGAGCCCGTAGATTGCGAGGAACCCCCCGAGGAGCTTGGGGCGGCTATGGCCGTCGTAAAGCCAGTTGGTAAAGTCCCTCATGCGGTATGGGGATGCGCCGACGTAGAGGGTCAGTGCGATGAGGATGTAGATGAAGGTGACAAGCCAGAGGCGGCTTGCAGGCTCTTTCATGTAGGCGGAGGACAAGACTTCGTGTGCTGCGAGCAGGATGATGATGCCCAGGCCGCGGACGGCAAGGAAGTCCGGCAGGTATTTGAAGGATAGGACGCCAACGGCGGCAAACCCTACCATGAGGTAGTGCTTGTAATCACCGAAGTCGGCCTTCTCCAGGTGGAAAACGTGGTTGAGGAACCAGAGTCCTCCGATGGTCATGAAGACGATGGCGGCATTCTGGGAGCGGGGCCAGCTGTGGGCGATGTCGCGGACTTTGGGGTTGTCCATGAATAGGATGACGCCAAAGGCCAAGAGCACGATGGCAGTGATGAGGGTTGCAGTAAAGAGGCTCATTGGGCGAGGGAAAGGAGTTCGGTTTTTTCTGCTTTGTTAGATGCAATGCCTCGCAGTTGGATTTGGCCTTTGAGGACGGTTGTGGTGGCTTCTTCGATGTCGACGTCCACAAGTTGGCCGACGAGCCTTTCGTTTCCTGGGAAAACGACTTTTCGGAATCCGGGGGTGCGGCCTTGGTACATGCCGTCACCTTTGCGGGCGGGTCCTTCGACGAGGATTTCCTGAGTGGTGCCGACGAGGGATTGGTTCCTGCGAAGGGATTGCTCTTCTAGGATATTGAGGAGGGCTTGGTTGCGCTGTTCCTTCACTTCCTTGGGGACGTCGTCCTCCATTTCAGCGGCCGGTGTACCTGAGCGGGGGCTGTATTTGAAAATGAATGCCATGTCGAAGCCGACTTCTTGGAAGAGGGCACAGGTTTGTTCGAAATCTTCGTTCGTTTCGCCGGGGAAGCCTACGATGATGTCTGTGCTGAGGAAGATGTCCGGGCAATTGCTTCGGAGTGACCTGATGATTTGCTTGTAGCGTTCCGTGGTGTAGGGG
>JAYPDO010000123.1:6709-13140 GCA_038125285.1 Opitutia bacterium | reverse complement strand
CCATCCTCTTTGAGCGCTGCAAAGGCACTATTTGCGGAGAAGACGGTTTTGACCCCGGATGCGAGGTTGCTGGAGACACTGCTGGAATCACCGCCATTTGCAGAATCTCCCCAAGTGACCACCGAACCATCCTCTTTGAGCGCTGCAAAGGCACTATTTGCGGAGAAGACGGTTTTGACCCCGGATGCGAGGTTGCTGGAGACACTGCTGGAATCACCGCCATATGAAGGATCTCCCCAAGTGACCACCGAGCCATCCTCTTTGAGCGCTGTAAAGGCATACGCATTGCGGACCTCATGTCCAGAGGGGTTAGATGGATACCCTGGTTGTGAATGCAAGGATGCTGTAGGAGGTAGAATCGCGAGGCCGAGGAAAAGCCAAGTGGTTGTAGGGGGAAAGGGATTGCGGCAATAGTTGGGTTTCGGAATTAGGGTCATAACTGCGATTGTGTAAAGGGTTGGGGGGGGGGACGTGAATAAAAGAAGGGTTTCGAGTGCTGGAGTGGAACCTTCAGGCGATGGGGTAAAGGGGAAAGCGGTTAGAGCCTGGACACCAAGGGATTGGGCGGCATTGGGGGGCAACCAGAATTTTCGCAAAAATCACTGCGGGCTCCATGGATGAGGGTACGGGAAATGGAGGTTTGGACTTGGTGGGATTTGAGTAGCATTAATTTTATAATGCTATCTTCTTTAGGGTCAACCTATTTTTTGATTTTCAGAGAGGAGCCCAAATCCTTAGCGAACGAGTGAAATCGATAACCTATGGTGACAGCCTCGGAAGGCTGCACTGCTTAGGTTTGGACTCCCGCAAATTTAGATGGCCTTCCAATGCGGTCAAAATTCGCTAAGGACTGGGGCTGATTGAAGAATGAAATTCTAACTTGCTAAAGCCCTCGTTAGGGGGATAGAAATTTCCGTAAATTCTTAGCGTTGCATATAACAGTGGACGAGAATTCTTAACGATTTATCAAAACTTGGAACTAATAGCCAAAAAATTAGCAAAAATGGATCATAATCAAATTACAGAGTCAGAATTTACAACCAGGAGAAATTTTCTCAAAACCGCGACAGCTACCGGGACAGTCGCTGCCGGAATCCTCCTAACCCAATCCGAAACCATGGCTAGCCAGACCAAAGCCCCCGCCTTCAAATACTGTCTTAACATGAGTACTATCCGAGGCCAGGAGCTTGGCATAGAGGGAGAAATTGATGCGGCTGGAAAAGCTGGCTATGACGCAATCGAACCCTGGTTCAGGACGATCAAGGCTTATACAGAAGCAGGAGGGAAACTTTGTGACCTTCGCAAACGGATCGAAGACCATGGGCTGACCGTTGAAAGCGCAATCGGGTTTGCCAAATGGATAGTCGATGACGATGCCCAACGCACCGAAGGTCTGGAAGAAGCCCGGCGCGACATGGACACCCTTGCCCAGATCGGTGGCGTCAGGATGGCAGCCCCACCTGCCGGGGCACCCTTTAAGGAGACGATCGAACCGATGGCCGTAGCCGAAAGGTACAGGGCACTTCTCGAACTTGGAAGGGAATTCGGGATCGTCCCGCAGATCGAGATGTGGGGAGGTAATGGCTCCATAGGCCGGGTCTCTACCGCCGTTCAGATCGCGATAGAAGCCGACCACCCTGATGCGTGTTTCCTGGGGGACGCCTACCACACTTACAAAGGGGGATGCGGCTTTGACGGGATCCTTATGCTAGCCGGAAGGGCAATCCAATGCTACCACATGAACGACTATCCGGCGGATCCGCCCCGCGAAACCATAAAGGACGAGCACCGGGTCTACCCTGGCGACGGGATCGCCCCGCTTTCCAGGCTCCTGCGTAACTTCGCAACGATTGGCGCCTCCCCTGCCCTCTCGTTGGAAGTCTTCAACCGGGGCTACTGGAAACAAGACGCCCTCCAAGTCGCCAAGACCGGCCTTGCAAAAATGAAGGCCGAAGTTGCCAAAGCCTTCGGCTGAGGTAAAGTTGATCAGTCCGATCGGACCGACCGGCCTGATGATCAAAAGTTAGACTTTCCCAAGTAAGGAGAGCAATACCCCGGCGGCAACGGCCGACCCGATAACGCCAGAGACGTTTGGCCCCATGGCGTGCATGAGGAGGAAGTTGTGAGGGTTTGCGTCCATGCCGACCTTGTTGGATACCCTTGCGGCCATTGGTACTGCCGAAACACCAGCAGACCCGATGAGCGGGTTAATCTTTTCCTTGGAAAACATGTTCATGATCCGGGCAATGATTACGCCAGAGGCCGTTCCGATGGCAAAGGCAATGAGCCCCAAGCCGATAATCCCGAGGGTCTCGGGCTTGAGGAACTTTTCCGCCGCCAGCTTCGAGCCAACGCCAAGGCCAAGCAAAATGGTGACTATGTTTATCAATTCGTTGGCCGCCGTCTTGGAAAGCCTTTCGACCACCCCACACTCCCGGAAAAGGTTGCCCAGCATCAGCATTCCGACCAGCGGGGTCGCCGAGGGTAGCAACAAAGCACAGATCACAAGGACCATGAGCGGGAAAACGATCTTCTCTAACTTCGAGACCTGGCGGAGTTGCTTCATCTCGATTTTGCGTTCCTCCGCCGTGGTCAGCGCCTTCATGATGGGGGGCTGGATAATCGGGACGAGCGCCATGTAGGAGTAGGCTGCCACAGCGATAGCACCCAGCAGGTCGGGGGCAAGTTTGCCTGCCAAGAAAATCGCGGTCGGGCCGTCCGCCCCCCCGATTATCCCGATGGCACCAGCCTGTTGCATTGTGTAGTGGATTGAGTCCACGTTATCCGAGAGCCAGATCGCCCCGAGGATCGTTGCAAAGATCCCGAATTGGGCGGCTGCACCGAGCAGGGCGGTCTTGGGATTGGCGATGAGCGGGCCGAAGTCCGTCATGGCACCGACCCCCATGAAGATTAGGAGCGGGAAAACCCCGGTTTGGATGCCGACATCAAAAATCATGTAAAGGAAACCGCCTTCTTCCCCCATACCCCCGAAGGGGATGTTCACCAAAATCCCGCCAAAGCCTATGGGAAGGAGAAGCAATGGCTCGAACCCCTTGGCGATCCCAAGGTAGATCAACAGCAAACCGATCCCGATCATAATGATTTTACCGGTGCCTCCCTCTTCCTTCAGGAATCCGTTGATTCCTGTGCTTTTCCAAAGCTCATAAAGACTTTCCGATACGTTCTTGTGGTCCTCTCCTTCAGTGGCAGGAGGAGGCGTCTGGACTTCGGAATGCGAAGGATCCGGCTGGTCCGCGGAAAATGCGGAAGTGGTGCCAAGCGTGAATAATACGGCGGTAAGGACTAGGATCGAATATCGTAGGGCGTTCATTACGCGATCGAGGCAAGGCATTGGCTGGCGGAGACTTGGTCGCCTGGGGAGACATCCACACTTTGGACTGTCCCAGAGACCGGGGACTTCACTTCCATCTCCATCTTCATGGCTTCGAGGATGATGACGGCTTCACCTTCGCGGACTGAATCCCCTGGCTCCTTGAGAATGCGGTTGACCGCGCCAGGCATTGGGGAGACGACATTCGTCCCCTCCCCTGCGGGTGCGGAAGCTGCGGCAGCACTTCCAGCCGTTTCAGCTACCGACACATCATAGGTCTTACCGTTGAGGGTAGCCTTGTCGCCATCGAAGGTGACGGTGTGGGTCTTTCCGTCCACAGATACCTTGAGAGTGTTGGGCATGCCTCCCCCTGAAGCGGACGCGGCTGCAGGTACAGGTTCCTTGGAGACCTTGCGGACACCGTTGACCTTCATTTCCCCTTTGAGGAACTGGATCCCTTTATCCCCACAGGAAGCGGCGATGAAGATATTCTCTTCGGAAGTGTCCAGGTTGTTCTCTTCCAGCTTGGCCTTTGCGGCGGCAACCCCCTTCTTCGGGTCGTTGTCGTTGAGGTCTAGTGGGTTGTCGGAGAATACGGGCAGGCCCATCTTCTCAGAGGCAGCCTTGACCACTTCCGGGGCGGGAGGGACGGGCGTCTTGCCAAAGTAGCCAAGTACCATCTTGCCGTATCCTTCGGCGAATTTCTCCCATTTGCCGAACATGACATTGTTGAAGGCTTGTTGGAAATAGAACTGGCTGACCGGGGTAACGGATGTCCCGAAACCGCCGACACGGACAACTTCCCCCATGGCGGCAATCACTTCCGGGTATTTGTCCATGATGTTGTTGTCCCGCATCATTTGGGTATTGGCGGTCAGTGCACCGCCCGGCATCGGGCTCCAAGGTATGAGAGGCTCCACGGCCTTGGCTTCCGGCGGCATGAAGTAGTCGGACATGCAGTCTTTGAAGACCTCTTCGGCTTCCATGACCTTGTCCACATCGAGGTCGAGTTCGTACTCACTTCCACGGAGTGCGTGCCACATGCTGGCGACGTCCGGTTGGCAGGTCCCGCCGGAGCACGGGGCAAGGGAAAGGTCGATCTGGTCCGCCCCGGCGTCAATGGCGGCTTTATAACAGATAACACCCGTACCGGCCGTGTCGTGGGTGTGGAAAGAAATCCGTGTGCCTTCAGGGAGGAGTTTGCGGGCTTCTTTGATGGTCTCGTAGATGACGGAGGGATAGGCGGTACCGGAAGCGTCTTTGAAACATACGGAACCGTAGGGGATTTCAGCGTCAAGGATTCCCTTGAGCGTTTTCAAATAAAACTCGGGGTCGTGGGCGCCGGAACATCCGGGGGGCAATGCCATGAGGGTAACGCACACTTCGTGGCGGAGGCCATGGTTGGTAATGGAACGTCCTGAATCGATGAGGTTGTTAACATCGTTGAGGGCGTCAAAATTGCGGATCGTTGTGATCCCGTGCTTTTTGAACATCTTCGCGTGGAGGTCGATGATGTCACGGGGTTGGGAATCGAGGGCGACGACGTTGATCCCCCGGGCCAATGTCTGGAGGTCGGCGTCCGGCCCAGCCTTTTCCCGGAAAGTGTCCATCATGTCGAAGGCACTTTCATTGCAGTAAAAGAAAAGGCTCTGGAAACGTGCGCCTCCCCCGGCTTCAAAATGCCGGATCCCGGCATCCCTGGCCGCTTCGACTGCGGGCATGAAGTCCGGGGTGAGGACACGTGCACCGTACGCGCTCTGGAAACCATCACGGAAGGCCGTGATCATTACTTCGATTTTTTTGGGCATGTTAATTTATTCTAAAGTTTGTGGGGTAGAGGGTTATTTCCCCAAGCGGTAACGTTGGGCGGCGGCGACAGCGACGACCATGGCGACGTCCGTAGAGGCATTGGCCTTCGATTTCCGGGGCTGTGGCTCCGGTTCGGGAGGTACGATGTTTTGCAAAATGCTTCCCATCGCCTGCACGGCAAAAACCATCAGGATGAGGAAGCAAAAAACCACCCCCATACCTACGACCATTAGTGTGATTCCTTGTTGCATATTCTGGTAAACTCGGGTTCCGAAGCGAGCTTGTATGAGGATAAGCAGACGAATTTCCAGCCCTTTTTGGCTTCTTCAAATAATCGGCCCACCTTGAGCCATGTATTGACCCCGCTGCAAATTTGCCCAAACCAGGCACCTATGAATCCAAAACAATGGCGACGCGCCTCACTTCCATTGGCACTCATCGGCGGAAGCCTTACACTTGGAGGCTTTCTTCCCCCTAAAGGTTTGCGCCAAGAACCAGCCCGGCCGACCAGGGAATTCACGATCTTCGACGTACCGATCATTGATGCGCAGCAAAGTGCGGTCTATTCACGTTCCGCCGCCCTGATCGGTGAGAAAAAGTACCAGGAATGTGAAAAAATGCTTAGAAAATGGGGGCATAATTTCCCACAGGACCCGGGCGTCCCTTATGACATTGCCTGCATCCGGGCTTTGGGTGGAAAAAAAGATCAAGCCTTCCATTTCCTTGAGGAAGCCATCCGGCTTGGTTTTACGAATGTCGACCACATCAAAAACGATGACGACCTGGCCATCCTCAGGGACGATACCAAGTTCGGTGAGTTGTTGGATTTGGCTGCCAAATCCCCCCCCGGCAAACCGCTGGTCGAACTTCCGAAGCCAGTCCCGGCGAAATCAAAGGACGGTAAAACGACGGTCGGCAAGGAGAACTTGGGTTTCGACTCGCGATTCCAAGTCTTCGCGTGCCTATTGGACAAACAAAACGCAGGCAAAGGCCAAGCCATAACCCGGCGGAAGGATGGCTTGGGCAAGCTCTTGGAACAATGGTATAAGGAAGGTAAAGCGTCAGGGAATGAGGGGGACTACTACGACAACCATGACAACGACCACTCCAACATGCGCTTCGGCGACTTCCCTCAGCTCACTTGCATCGAGTTTGCCCAGGAAATGAAAGACAGGCAACTCCACTACGGCCTGCAGAACCATCTGGTTTACAACGCCGTTGTACTTGGCAACTCCTCGACCGCACATACCAATACCTCCCAATGGCGAAGCCAGGCCAGGCACGCTTTGAC
>JAYPDO010000123.1:0-6663 GCA_038125285.1 Opitutia bacterium | reverse complement strand
GAACACAAAGACCACGACCCCGGCCACAACCGTGAAGGTGAAGGGGGATACGGGGATTTATTTCCTGCTAATACCCCCTACTTGGTCATCAGCCAAGGATCTTCCGGCTCGGATCGCCCATTCATGGACGCTTTTACTGCGACCTTGGCCTCCTTCCAACCGAATGTGAAAAAGGAATTGGTGGAAAAAGGGAAGCTCATGCCTACCCTCCAGATGGTTTTCAGGCTCAGTAATAAAAACCTCGGCTCCTCGGAAGACTACCTAACTGGCAAAGCACACCCTACGGTTTTTGATTCAAAAGACCTGGCTCCCGAAGCCATGGCAAGGCTGGCCAACTCCTTGGGCAATTGCGACATCCCGCCAGTGCCAGTTTTACAAGTGTCGGAAGAGACGGAAGACCTGCCGGGACAAGACTATTTTGATGTCGGCCCCCGCCAAAGGATTTTTGACTCTCCCCAGTCCATCTGCCGGTTCCACCGTACCTTCAAACATGATTACCATGTCACCCTTCAAGCCCTGTCTACTGAATACGAACCCGACACGGACGAACTAGAATACAAATGGATTCTCCTGCGTGGTGATTGCAGCAAAGTCAGGATTGAAAGCCCGGACGCCCAAAATACGAAAATCACCATCGGCTGGCATCCCCGCTTTGAGACGGTGCAATCCGGCGGGATTGAATCCAACCGCGTGGACATAGGCCTATTTATTAAAAAGAAAGGGGCGTCCTATTGGTCAACCCCGGCGTTCTTCAGCATCACCCACCCTGACAACCAGGAGCGCAAATACTCCCCCGATGGTAAGGTAATTTCCATCCAATATTCTCCAGAAAATTATACAGATCCACGGATCGACACCCCCGCAGACTGGCTGGATACCTACCACTACGATGGCAAAACCAGGCAAATGACTGGATGGACCCGAAAGCACAAAAATGGCGCGGAGGAAGAGTTCACCCCCGACGGGGAATTGGCATTAGAAAAAGACGCAGGCGGAAAAGTGGTGAAATCCATGCCCGTCTCCTACATCCACGAAGACCAGGGCAACGGGAAGTTCATTATCCGACAGCAAAACAAAGAGGCTGATTAAGCCCGAACGTCATTTTATAATTGTTCTCAAACTTGCCAAACTTTCGAATTCCGCCATACCCAATCCGGGCTAATTCCAAATACCCGCCGGATTAATACCTACCCGGGTGTTTGGGTGTACATCCAAAATCTACCCCTTCAAAACCATGAATAAGCACCAGTCCGCAATCCTATTTGGAATCCTCGCAATATCCACATCCCTCCCGGCAGCCAAACTGCCGAACATCGTCTACATCATCTCGGATGACCAAGCCTGGAACGATTACGGCTTCATGGGGCACCCCGACATTTCGACCCCACACCTCGACAAGTTGGCCAAAGAAAGCGTGCTCTATCGCCGAGGATATGTTCCGACGGCCCTCTGCCGCCCTTCCCTCATGACCATGTTGACTGGGCGCTTTGCACACCAACACGGTGTGACAGGCAACGATCCTTCCCCAAAGTATGCCAAAGGGGAACTCTACAACCAACGCCGCGCCCAACTGATTACCTACCTGGACAATTTCGAAGCCCTACCAAAGCTATTGGTCTCCAAAGGCTACCTTGCGCACCAAAGCGGAAAATTCTGGGAGGGCAGCTATGGGATGACACGCGGTTTTCCGGAAAAGGGGGGACGCCATGGGGATGAGGGCCTGAAAATTGGCAGGGAAGGTTTGGATCCAGTGGAAAAGTTCGTCTACTACTCTTTAAAGGAAGAAAAGCCCTTCTTCCTCTGGTATGCCCCCTTCCTCCCCCACAGCCCGCACACCCCGCCCGAGCGGATTTTACAAAAATACACCAAGGATGGGCGCCCTGCCCCAGTCGCCAAGTATTATGCCATGTGCGAATGGTTCGACGAAACTTGCGGCCAACTCATTAACATCCTCGACAAACGAAACCTGCGCGAAAACACCCTCATCGCCTATGTTTGTGACAACGGTTGGATCCAGTCCCCGGATAGCAGCAGGTATGCCCCCCGTTCCAAACAAACCCCGAACGAAGGCGGCATCCGCACGCCCATTTTCTTCAACTGGCCTGGCAAACTCAAACCCTCCGACCGCCCCGAATTGATATCAAGCATCGACATCTACCCCACCCTTCTTGCCTCAGCAGGCATCCAGGCTCCTTGCGATATTCCTGGCATAAACCTTTTCCCGAACATGGAAAATGGCACCTCCTTGGGAAGGGACACCATCTTCGGAGAAAGCTTTGCCCATGATATTGCCGATATCGAAAAACCCGAAGCCTCCCTTCTCTACCGCTGGTGCATCCAAGGGGAATGGAAACTCCTCCTCACCTATGACGGCGAAGTCAATCGATACAAGTCGACCCACCCACGCACCGAGAAACGCCCCCAACTCTTCAACCTTAAACAAGACCCATGGGAAAATGCTAATTTGGCCGCACAAAACCCGGAACTGGTCTCCAAACTCGCTCAGAAGATAGATGGCTGGTATCCACTCAAAGAACGCAAAGCCCTGACGACATGGGAGTGACCCCTACCTCCCTTTGCCAGCCAAGGCAGCTCCGTTGTCAGGAGGCATGGACTCATGCCAACGTACCAATTCAGCAGCAAGCTCCTTCACCAAACCAGGATTCTTTCCCGACAAATCGAGGGTTTCCCCACAGTCGTCCTCCAAGTCGTACAATTGCGGTTCGCTCCCATCATATTCGCACATAAACTTCCACTTCCCCTTTCGCATCGCCAAATCAGGCAAATCCATCACCCCGTAAAAGCTGTCACGGTCAGGGGGACGTCGGAAGTAAATCGGGGCGGTTCGCGACCCCATTTCTTTGCCCAGCAGTGTATTTGGTAGGGACTCCCCATCAAAAGTAATCCCGCCAGGCACTTTCGCCCCCGCAATTTCCGCCAAAGAAGGGACTAGGTCAATGGCACTGAAAACTGATCCCTTGTTTACTGTCCCTACGAAATCACCAGCAATCAAACCTGGAGACCAAACCACCAATGAGGAGCGGATCCCCCCCTCGTACAACTGGGTTTTGAATCCCCTGAAAGGCCCAGCCTGCCCAGCCCCCGGCTCAGGCCCGTTATCCGAGCAAACAAGGACCAATGTGTTGTCACGAAGACACGGTGTTGAGCGGATGTGCCCAAATATTTTCCCGAGCTGCCTGTCCATTTCCTGGAGCACCGAAAGGTACAACGCCCTCTTCCCCTCCCCCCATTTGGCAACTGGGGGCCAATATGGGCTATGCACATCGTCTGGCCAAACATTGACATAAAATGGGGTCCCCTCCTCCCCTGCCTTTTTTATGAAATCCAATGCCGCATCCACAAACCCGCCAGTAATTTCAGACCGGAGCATCCACTTGTACCCTGGTCCCAACGTCTCTGCATCCCCCCAGATCCTGCCCGGCTTATCCTGGCCAGGCCTCAAAGTCAGGGGGAGCAACTTCGGCCCCATGCCTTCAAAATTGGTAAGGGATTCATCAAACCCATACTCATGGATATAGGGGGCATCAGCGACATTTCTCTGCCCCCCCATGTGCCACTTCCCAAAATGTCCGGTGGCATATCCAGCTTCCTTCAGGATCCGAGCAAGGGTCGGGGCTTCCGGGTCCAACCACTGCGCCATACCCCTCTGGTTGTTGTGGTTACGGTTGCTAAGGTAGGAGGTAATCCTCCAACGCTGGGGATACTGCCCCGTGGTAATTGCGGTACGGGATGGGGAACAAATCGGGGAATTCACATAAAACTGCTCGAAACGGATCCCCTCTTTGGACAAACGGTCGATCTCAGGCGTTTGGGCATCCTTGTTTCCAAAACAGGAAAAATCCCCCCAACCCATGTCATCAATGAAGACCAAGAGGATGTTGGGCCGCGATGCATTTGCATACGGATTTAACAAGATAGCGAGGACGGGAAGTAACAACTTCGGGAATTTCATGCAAAGACAGGAATGCGGTGTTCTAAATGGAGCCTAAATCGATCGGACCCGACATGACAAGCTACTTGCCTGGATAGCTGATCTTGCCACATTACTGCCCGTTTATGTTCACCACCTGGAAAGCTTCGCTTGCCCAACTCCTCTACTTGTACGAAGAGAAGCGCCCCCCGCTGGCATGGTTCTACCCAGCGCTCTTTCTTTTCTTTGTGGCCCTCAACATCAGTTGCTATTGGCTGGCCATGTACACCACTTATCCTCATTACATGCAGGGCAACGAGGCCAGGGAATATTTCTTGCTGCAATTCCCCGTAGGTTTGCTCGGAGCACTTTTTGATAGCCTATCTTTCTTCATCACGGTCTGGATCATCCGTCGGGCTCTGGAGTGCCAACACCTGGCCGAATACGTCGGACACCTTTCCATGGACATAGTCATTGCCATCATTGCAACGTTCTGGGTTCTCTTCGTTTTCACTTGGGGCGGGCAACTCGTATCGCAATACGAGGCCATGGTTTCCGAAAGTGTCCCGGAGAATATAATGGAACGCACGGGCAAGACCTCCCTCCGCGTACAAGAGGCAATAGAAAACCCGGTGGCCAACTGGAGGAATATCTACTTCGGGTTTGTTATGGGGATCTCCGCATCTCTCCCGACATTTGCCCACTTAGGACTGTTTTTTTACTCGTGTGGAAAGGTAGCTATGCGAAAGCTCTCCCCACCAAAAAAAGGCCAGGGACTCGAGACCGAAGCCACTGGCGGAGGAGCATCCTGACCAAGATCAAGTACCTTCTCCGTCTGGATTGATCCCATTTCCTTGGAAGCTGCGATTCAAGTTTTTTGGGGGGCAGGGAAATCAAGCCTGATACCGGACTCTCAAGCGTTTACCGCCTGTAATACTGCAGACTCTGCATCGTCCGGACTTGCCCAGCAAGCCTGTGGCTTTGGGGAAGGGGTTGACTGCTTTATTCGCTAATCCTTACCCGGAAGAAGTATTTCGATGTACTGGCGGGGAAATAATACGTCACATCCGCATAGTTCCCGCGACCAATCCTGGATACTGTACCGGATCCAGGATCTACAGGGAACCATGACAAAAGGTCGCTGGAAATTTCCACTTGGTAGGAAATCCCCCTAACGGCCAAATTCTCTGTATAACTGAAACTAACAAAGGTCTCCCCCTCCGGACTAGTCAGGGTACTGGTCGCAGGAGCAAATGTTGAGTCATGGCGGGTTGGGTCGCTCCCCAAAGCGTATTCCAAGAGGTTGGACAAGCCGTCCCCGTCACTATCCAGGATGGCGGACTTGAGATCAGCCGAACTAAGGACATTGCCCGAAGGCACCGGGGCTGTAGAGGCCGCTTGAACAGTCAGGAGTGCGGAAAGGGTAAGGGAACCTGCCGCATTGGAAGCGACCAAAGTGTAAGTTCCGGAATCGGAAGGTTTGGCATCCCGAAGGGAGAGCGTGGTCTTTATGGCACCTAGGATTTCCACCCCGTCTTTTTGCCATTGGATGGTGATAGGACCGGAACCACGGATCCCCGCGACCAAGTTGGCGGTTTTTCCTTCTGGCACAGTCAGGTCAACCAACTCCTTGGTCACATACGGTTTCTGCACTAATGTAAGCTTTGCAGGCTTTGACTTTACTGTCCCGATACCATTTTTCAATTCACAATAGTAAGTTCCCGCATGATCCATGGTAAGCGGGTCTATTCCAAGCGTAGCAGTCTTCGACCCAGTAACCCCGTTCTTGTCCGCGAGGACGACATTGTTATGGTACCACATATAGATGATGCCTCCCCCTTTCTTGTCCACGGCAATGGCATCCACTGTGAAGCTGATTGCCCCCCCTTCGTTCCCGGTCTGGCTTTCGGGATCAGAGATGATTGTCGGCACATAGAAGACGGTCAGGTCGGCGGCGGAGCTAGTATCCGAACCGCCAGGGTTCGTAGCAACAACGCGGTATTTCCCTGTCGCCTCCCGACCGACTTTCTTAAGCTCCAGATTCCCGATGGTCATTTTGGGAATGTCCAACCAGTCCCCCTGGCCTTCATCATATTTCTGCCACTGGTAAGAAGGTTCGGGTGTACCCTGGGCCAAACTTTTCATAACAACTGTCACGAACTCGTTCACTTGAAGGGCTCGGGGTTGGGTCTTGAATTTCGGGGCGATGTACATGCTGACCTGCACCTTCTTGGTAGCTAAGGAACTGGGGCCATTTGTGATGGCGCAATAATATTGCCCTTCATCGCGGACGGACATGCTGTCGAAAGGTAGCTTCGGCAGGGTACCACCAGCAACTTCCACGTATATTTTTGCTTTGCTATCGTACCTCATCCATTGGTAAACAAGGTTACCTCCTCCGGTCGCAACCACTTCTATTGCCCCTGACTGGCCGGAGAGGATTCCGGTGTCCAAGGGTTCCTGCATAATCTCAACCGGTAGCCCGAAATTGACTTTGAAAGGGTTACTGGTGGCTTCCCCGGCAGGGTTGGTTAATTTAACTGTGTAAGTCCCCCCGAAAGTGGCTTGGTTGGCGCCCTTGGGAACGGGAAACTTATTGTTGTTGGTCACCCCAAGGGAGTCTCCGTCCCGGAACAATTCAAATTCCAATTTGGGGCTACCGGTCACATCCACTTCGTTATTCGCCGCCTTTCCATCCAGAAGGAAAAGGTCGGTAGGTTGTACGGCAAACC
>JAYPDO010000122.1:0-13780 GCA_038125285.1 Opitutia bacterium | reverse complement strand
TAATCGGCTTTCCGAGGGGAATATTCCTCTTTAGCAAAGGAAACCCATGCTCGTCATACTCGCATGCCTCATCCTCTTGAGCCTTGTCCAATGAATCCAACACCTTCCGCAAAGCGTCCTGTATAGATGATTCCAAGATAGTATCCTGGTCTTAAGAAATCGCTTTGAATCGCGTCAAAATCTCTTCCGGCAGCTCAATGTTCGTCTTCATAATGCCTTCCAGGTTCGGTTGAAACCTTGCCAGGTCAAGATGGCGGTGGGATGGGATTGACAGCCCCGCTCGAATCCTGTGCCAATACCATTCACGACAATGTCAGGGTTTTCATTCATTCATGCGGCGGATTTGCACCTTGGGAGCCCCATGGAGGCTTTGTCGAATTACGAGGGTTGCCCGGAAGACCGGATCAGGGGGGCGGTGCAGAAGGCCTTGGTGGGCTTGGTGGACCTGGCCATTGAAAGGCAAGTTGCCTTTGTCCTACTTGCCGGGGATCTCTTCGACCGCAAACCCCGTGACATCCAGCCCGGCCTCTTCTTCAACACCCAGATGCGGCGGCTCAAGGAAAAGGGCATCCGAGTCTTTGCCATCGCGGGGAACCATGATGCTGAATCCAGCACTTGGAGGAACATCCCCAGGGCGGAAGTCGAGTACCTGCCGGACGACAAAGCCGGCACCCTCACGCTGGAGGCCAACGGCATCCCGGTCGCCATCCATGGGCAAAGCTACCCCAAAGCCTCCGTCAAAACGAACCTCGCCTCCAAATACCCCGCAGCGGAGCTTGGCCACTTCAACATCGGCCTTCTCCATACCAGCCTGGACAACCCCGAGAGCGCACACAAGACCTACGCCCCCTGCAAGCTTTCCGAACTCGTCGCCAAGGACTACGATTACTGGGCACTCGGGCACATCCACATCCCCCAGGTTCTCCAGGAAACCCCTCACATTCTCTATCCTGGCAACCTCCAAGGCCGCAGCGTACGCGAAACCGGCCCGAGGGGCTGCTACCTGGTGCAAGTGGACGCCAACCGCAAAGTCACCTCCTGCGAACCCCAGGAACTCGACCACGTCCGCTGGTTCGAAAAGGAAACGGCTATTGGCGGACTGGAAACCCTCCAGGATGTACGGGAACAAATCTCCCGCACCTTCCAGGAAACCAACGAAGAAGCTGGCCAACGCCTCGCTATCCTCCGCCTCCACCTGACCGGGGAAACGGAACTCAGCCCAGCACTCCACCGCGACATCGAAGACCTTCGCGCCGACTTCCTCGACCTCGCCAACGAAGCCGGCGTCTGGCTCGAAAAGATAAAAATCCGCACAACCTCCACGCAGGCACCCGAAACCACTTCCGCCCCCAACCTCCCCGACAATTTCCTCCAGGACCTCCAAGTATCGGCTCCCCCCATGCCTGACGACTTTTTCGAGTGGGAGGCCATTTCCAAACTCCTCTCCAAAATCCCTAGGGATATAAAAACGCCTATCAAAACTGAACTTGCGGCGACCCTCCCCGAAACCACCTCCTCCGCCAAGGCGGAACTCCAAGGCCACCTCCTCGGAAACGGAAGGCAAAATCCATGAGGATCGCCCGGCTCCAGCTTCCCGCCTACGGGCATTTCAAGGACAAACAACTCGACTTCGGGGAAAGTCCGGCCACCGATTTCCACATCCTGTATGGCACCAACGAAGCCGGGAAATCCACCCTCCTCCACTCCATCACGGAACTCCTCTACGGCATCCACCTCCAATCCCGCGCCAAGTTTCGCTACGGCCCAAAAGTCCAAATCCAGGCCACCTTGGAACAACCCGGCCTCGAACCGCTCGACTTCCTCCGCCGGGTCAAAAAAGACGCCCCTATTGCCACCCCGGAAGGCGAACCCCTCCCCGAGTCCGCCCTAGCCCCCTTCCTCCACGGCCTCGGCAAAGACACCTTTGAAAGCAGCTTCGGCATCAGCCACGACCGGCTCCGCGCTGGTGGGGACGAACTCAACGAAGGCAAGGGCGACCTTGGCCAAGCCCTCCTCTCCGCCTCCGGCATCGAAGGCATCCGCCCCCTTTTGGAGCAAACCCGGGCCCAGCTCAGGGAACTCCTCAGCTCCGCCAAAACCGCCCCCGGCTCCATCCCTGCGCTCAAAAACCAATACGAAGGATTGCTCAGCGAACTCTACCGCCTTGAAGACGAACAATCCGCCGAAGACTTCGGCACCCTCTGCCGCCAACTCGCCGAAGCCGGCGAAGCCCACCAAGCTGCGAGGGAAAAGGAAAAGGTCGCCAATAACCAAGTGGCCCGCCTCTCCCGAATCAAATCCGCCCTCGCCGGGCTCCGGCCCTACCTTGACCGCAAAGCCGCCCTCGAGGCATTTCCCAACCCCCGCTGCCTCCCGTCCGCCTCCCTCGATTCCCTCGAACAACTCCTGGCGCAGGAAGCCCAAACCCAGGAAGCCGTCCAAAAGGCGGAGATCGACCTGCAAGCCCTCCAAAAACGCCGGGACGCCATCCAATGCAACCCTGCTACCCTTGGGCTGGAGACGCAAATCGCGCAAGCACGTGACCAAGCCAGCCTTGCCGAAAACCGCGATGCCGAAATCTCAGCCCTCGGCCAAGAGGCCAAAGCCCTCCGCGAAAACCTCACCGCCCAGATGGCCAACCTCTCTTGGGAGGCGGAACTCGACACCATCCCCGACTTCGCCTTCACCGACCTCCAGGCCCAGGTTTACCTTGAGCTTATCCAGAACAAAGCCGACCAGGACCGCGAAACCCAGGAACTGGAAGCCCGCATCCAGGAACTCGAAATCACCCTGGCCAACCAAGGCGACGCTGCCAACGTCGACCTCGGCGAAACTTTTGCCTCCGCCCTCGCTAACGCCACCAAGGCACAAACCCTCGCCGGGCATGCCGCCAAAGAATCCAAGCTCCTCGAAACCCGCCTCGACCTCCTCCAAGGCCAAGCCCAGGGTCTCCCGTATATCGATGTCCAGCTAGAAGGCCTCCCAGCCCTGAAAGTCCCGCCCAAGAGCGTTGTCCAGGACTTTGAGGAACAGTATTCACATGCCGTCCAGGCCGTCCAGGACGCTAACCAAGCCAAAGAACAAGCGGACAAAGCCCTCTCCGAAACCAAGTCCAAGCTCGAAACCGAACTCAAAGCCTCCGGCCAAGCAGATCCTGGCCTCGTGCAAGCTGCCAGGGAATACCGCGACAAAGGCTGGGAACTCGTCCTCCAGGACTGGAAGGGCGAAGGCGCGGAAGAGGAGCTGGAACCCGGCGTCCCCCTCGAAACCTCCTTTGTCCAAGCCATCGAAGCCGCTGACCATGCCGCGGACGAACTCTTCGTCCACGCTGGCCAAGCCGGCCGCATCCAGCAACTCCGGGACGATGTCTCCCGCCAAACCAAGACCGCGAAATCCCTGGACAAACCCCTCCAGGAAGCCTGGGACAATATGGAAACTCTCCAGCAAGGATGGTACGCCACATGGGAACCTCTCGGCATCGAACCGGGCACCCCGGAAAACATGCTCGAATGGATTGCCCAGCTCCAAGGCATCCTCCAGGCCTACACCGAATACAGGGAAAAAGAAGCCGCCCTCCGCCACGACCTCGAAACCATCGCCACCGCAACCGGCGACATCGCCACAGCCCTGGGCAACGGAACCGAAGGCCAAACCCTCGACGACTTGCTCACCCGCGCCAACCGCGTCCAGGAAAGCAAACGCCTCGTCCAGGAAACCCGCTGCAGCCTCCAGTCCACCAAAGAAAAGCTGCAAAACGCCCAAACCCGGCAATCCGTTACCCAGGCCAAATGGGAAACCTTCCTCGGCGAACTAGGAATGGATCCAGCCACCTCCACGGCGCACGCCAAACGAACCATCGAAGCCTCCCAAAAGCTTTTCGCCGGGTACAACCAGTTCCAAACCCTCCAAAAACGCCTTGCCGCACTCAAGGAAGAAGCCTCCGCCTACGCTTCGGAAGTCGGGGCACTCGCCACCAAAATCCACGGGGCCGACCTCTTCCCTGGGGCACAGCCCGCCCAAACCGCGAAAGGACTAGGCGAACAACTCAAACAAGCCCTGGAAAGCCAATCCAGGGCCAAAGTCCTCGACGAACAAATTTCCGAAAAACAAACCGCCCTCGAAAAAGACAAAGTCGCCCAAGCCTCGGCCACAGGCCAACTGGAAGAAGCCTGCCAATTCCACCATTGCGAAGACGCCGCCGCCCTCCGGGTCTTCCTCCAAGAAGAACGCCACAAACTCTCCATCCACGAAAAGCTGGAGGAAAGCCGCGAGTTCCTTGGCCAACAAGCCCTCGGCCAACCCCTCGAAGAATTCATTGCCGAATTGGAAACCCACCAAGGCACCATCGAACAAGACCTCATGGACGCTGACTTTGAGGCCACCGAACTGCGTAACGCCAGCGACCAGGCCGGGAAAACCAAAAACTCCCTCGAAATCCGCCATTCCGACTACGGCAAGGACAACGGCGCCCTTGAAAAACTGCGCCTCCAACTCGGCTCACTCGAAGCGGAAATCAGCAACAAAGCCCAAACCTATGCCAAACTCGCCTGGCAAGAACACTTCCTCACCGGAGCCATCCAAAAAGCCCGAGAAGCCTCCGGAGGCAGCCTCCTTCGCAACGCCGGAAAACTCTTCGCCACCCTCACCGAAGGCGCCTATCTCCGCCTCGACACAGAAACCGAAGAAAAAACCGGCCAAGCCCGCCTCGTGGGGATCCGCCTCTCCGACAACCTGGAAGAACCCGTCCATCCCCACCAAATGTCCGACGGTACAAGGGACCAAATGTACCTCGCCCTCCGCCTCGCCTGGCTCCAGGAAAACCTCCCCCGCACCCCCATGCCCGTTGTTCTCGACGACCTCCTGATCAACTTCGACGACCACCGCTCCAAAGCCATCCTCCAAGTCCTCGCCAACCTCGCCAAAACCACCAAAGCCCAAATCCTCCTCTTCACCCACCACTACCACGTCCTCGAACTCGCCCGTGAAGTTCTGGAGGAATGCGGGGACTTCCAATTCCAGGACATCACCCAGGATCCCGGCGACCCGTTTTGAGGGGGGGAATAAGTCCTATAGGACGTATAGGACTTATAAGACCCATAGGACTTAGCTTTTCCCGGCCAATTCGATGCCGGTTTCGGTGATGAGGATCTTGCGCTGTTTATAGAGGACGCCGATGGCTTGTTTGAAGGCTTTTTTGGACATGTCGAAGGTTTCGCGGATTTCTTCGGGCGGGGTTTTGTCATGGAAAGGGAGGGAGCCGCCGGCTTCCTTGAGTTGGGCCATGATGACATCGGAGAAGGAGCCGGAGCGTTCGTGGCCTGCGGGGTCGCGGCGGAGGTCGATGTTGCCGTTGGGGTGTACCCTTTTGATGTAGCCGGTGAATTGGTCGCCGGGTTCGAGTTTGTCTGAGGTTTCGGCGTGGAAGAGGAGGCCGCGGTGGGTTTTGTCGACAATGGCGTTGTAGCCAAGCGGGGTTTCGTCGAAGATGAGGACGTGGACGGGGGTGTTGGGTTTGTAATCGGGCTTGACCGGGGAAAGATGGCGGCGGAAACGGGTGGTGGCGGAGATGCGGTTGGTGTATTCGTCCACATAGATCGCGACGATGGCGCCATCGCCGACTTTGTAGCGGTAGTCCCCTTGTTCGCGGAAGGGCAGGAGGAGGTTCTTGCTAAGCCCCCAGTCGAGGAAGGCACCGACATGTTTGTTCACGTTGACCACTTCTAGGTAGGCGATTTCACCGACTTGGGCGTAGGGGGTCTCGGTGGTGGCGACCAGGCGGTCTTCGGAGTCGGTATGGAGGAAGACCTCCAAACTTTCCCCTACCTTCATTTCCGGGGTGACATAGCGTTTGGGAAGAAGTACCGGGTCATGACGTCCACCATCGAGGTAGAGCCCGTGGGGGGAGGTTTTGAGGATGCGGAGGGTGTTGGATCTTCCGAGGTTTAGCATGGTGGGGTTGAGCAGAAGTTTTGGGGTTTTCTTGAAAGTCAAATGCCTTTACCGAGATTTGGGAATTCGACGGCTTTGTGGAGTACGTGGCGGCCGTAGAAATGGGTGAAGATGGCGGCGCTCCAGGTGACGAGGAAAACGCCCCACCAGATGCCGTTTTCCTTCATGTCGAGGCGGAAGGCGAGCAGGTAAAAGACCGCACAGGGGGCAAGGATTTGGCGGTAGAGGCCGATGTAGAGGCCGAACATGGGGCGTTTGAGGCCTTGGAGGAAGTAGATGGTTTGGAAGAGGATGACGTAGGAGCAGAGGGTGATGGAGGCGATGCGGAGGTAGTCTGTGCCGTGGGCGATGACGACGGGGTCTTTGGTGAAGGCTCGCATCATGGGCCCGGCGAGGGGAAAGAGGACGAGGCCACCGGCGACCATCATGAAGAGGCCGGCTTTGCGGGTGGTGCGGAGGGTTTCCTGGATTCGGTGGGGCTTGTTGGCCCCGTTGTTCTGGCCGGTGAGGGTGAGGATGGCGATGTTGAGCCCGATGGTGGGCAGGAGGATGATTTGTTCGATGCGGGTGGCGATGCCGTAGGCGGCGACAGATTCGTCGCTGAACATGCTGGCGAACCAGGTGATGATGAAAATCCCGATGGCGACGGTGACCATGTTGAAACTGGCCGGGAAACCTTGTTTGGCGATGTCCCGGTAGATCGGGGAGGGGGCAAGGAGGTGGGCGGAAGGCTTGGCCCAGAGCTTGGTCCTTGAGAATTTGTAGAGAAGGTAGAGCATGCCCAGGGACTGGATGATGACAGTGGCCAGGGCGATGCCTTGGATGCCCATGGCAGGGACTCCAAGGCCGCCGTATAGGAACCAGGGGTCCAGGAGGCAGTTGAGGAGGAAGCCGAGGATGAGGACGTTTCGGTAGGACTTGGTATCGCCTTGGGCGTTGAGGCAGGAGTTGAAGATGGACTGGAGGACGAAGAAGAGGGTGCCCGCGAGAATCCAGTGCATGTACTGGAGGGCGGTTTCCAGGTATTCGTCTTCGGCACCGAGTTTGCGGAAGAGAAAAGGGGCGGATAGGTAGCCGAGGACTGTCAGGAATATGGAAAACAGGGTGCCAAAGGAGAGGCACTGGAAGCAGGTGCGGCGGGCAAGGGCGTCGTCTTTTTCCCCGAGTGCATGGGCGATCAAGGCTGTCCCGCCTTGGGAGATGCCGCTGGCCATGGCCACAATGATGAAGAAGACGGGGAAGGATATGGAGAGGGCGGCGAGGGCTTCCGTGGAGATGTACCCGGCGAAGTAGGTGTCCACCACATTGTACATGGTGTTGAAGAAGAAGCCGACGCTTGCGGGGACGGCGATTTTGCGGACGAGGCCGGGGATGGGGTCGTTGGTAAGGTCCATCGATATTAGGTTGTGGTGGGAGTTGACCGTTTTGGGCAGGAATGTCGATGGATGATTTCGGTGGACTGGAGGGTACCGGGGATTTGCCTCGGACTTCATTTGACTTACCGCTGTGTCGGGGTATTAACCTGCCCCCCTACATTTTATCCCATGAGTACAACGATCCCTTACGACCTCGTAGTCATCGGTGGCGGTCCAGCAGGATACGCCGCGGCAATCCGCGCCGGCCAACTTGGCAAAAAAGTGGCCTGTGTCGAATTGGAACGCGCCGGTGGCACCTGCCTGAACTGGGGTTGCATCCCTTCCAAGGCCCTCCTCAAAAGTGCGGAGATGTACCTGAACGCCAAGCACTCGGAAGAGTTCGGGTTCACCTGCGGGGAAATCAAGGTCGATTTCGGGCAGGTGATGAAAAGGTCCCGCAACGTGGCCGATACCATGGGCAAGGGGATCGAGTTCCTTTTTAAAAAGAACAAAGCCGATTACCTTCTGGGGCGTGGCCAAGTGAACGTCCCAGGGATGGTCGAAATCATTGACGGGCCGGAAAAAGGGAAATTCCTGAACGCCAAGAATATCCTCCTGGCGACCGGTTGCCGCGCCCGGAAAGTGCCTGGCCTGGAACCGGACGGCAAACGGATCATGACCTCCCGCGAAGCTTTGGCCATGAAGGAAATGCCGGAGTCCATCGTAATCATGGGTGCCGGGGCGATCGGAGTCGAGTTTGCGTATTTCCTGAATGCCTTCGGTTGCGATGTCCGCTTGGTGGAAATGATGGACCGGATTGTCCCGGTGGAGGACGGCGAGGTTTCCCAGGCCTTGGAACGGGCTTTCAAAAAGCAAGGCATCAAGGTGCATACGGGGACGAAGGTGGAAAATGTGGAAGTGGGCGAAGGGAGTGTGAAGCTCGGGCTTACCAAAGGGGACAAGACGGAGGATGTGGAAGTCGGGGCCGTCCTTATGGCCATCGGAGTGGAAGCTTACACCGAAGGCCTCCTCTCCTCCAAAGTGAAGCCGAAGATGGACCGAGGTTTCATTGTTGTGGACGACCGTTACCAGTCCAGTGTCGAAGGCATCTATGCCGCTGGGGATCTGATTGGCCCTCCCTGGCTCGCCCATGTCGCTACCTTCGAAGCCGTCAACGCCGTCAACGGCATGTTCGGCCATGGCAAACCTGAACGGGTCAAAGATTTCCCGGGTTGCACCTATTGCTTGCCCCAAGTCGCCAGCATCGGCCTTACCGAGGAAAAGGCGAAGGAAAAGGGCATCGCTTACAAAGTTGGCAAATTCCCCTTCCAAGCCGTCGGCAAAGCTGTCGCCATCAACCACCCGGAAGGCTTCGTCAAAATCCTGGTCGGGGAAAAATACAACGAGATCCTAGGTGCCCATGTCATCGGCCATGACGCTACCGAACTGATCGCCGAATTCGGCCTGGGCATGAAGCTCGAAGCCACGGCCGAAGAGATCCATGCCACCATCCATGCGCACCCGACCCTTGGGGAGGCGATGGGGGAAGCGGCGGCCGCAGTATTTGGCGAGGCGATCCACATCTGATCCCGGATCGGGAAAGGTTTTGTGTACATCGTTGGATGTTCACCCTTCAGCGTGCATCGAATGTTCGAACACGCTGAAGGGTGAACTCCTACAAAGAGAACCTTCCAGTATTCCAATCAACCCATTTCAGATTTGGTACAAGCCACCACTTCCCGCCTACTTCGGCCTTTTGGCCGATTTATTGCCTGATGGCTCCGTTCTTATGCCCAGGAAGTGCGAGAAAGGCGAATAGTGGGTACCCCCGACTTCACACGCCTCAATTTGGTATGAAATTTTTTGATGCGCGTTCGAGTAATTTTGAGTATGAAAAATAAATCAACCGGTAGATCAAAACGAAAGAACTCAAAAACTTCCGAGAGAGTGGCCTTAATTAACGCACCCATGTGGAGCTTGGTCAAACTACGGGGAAACAATTTGCCATGGGAATAGAACATTCAAAAAGCCTTAATCGTGAGGGGTCAGGGGTAGATGGCGGGCGCACCGGAAGCCGATGTTCCCCGTGGAAGTGTCCGGAGTGTTTTTGGTGCGGGCGGAGTTTCGGTAGCGGTTGCAGTAGGAATGGTGGCAGAGGTAGGAGCCGCCTCGGATGACCTTTTCCTTGCCCGTATTCGGGCCGTGGGGGTTGGCGGGCATCGGTTGGGCAGTAAAGTCTGTGGACCACCAGTCCGTACACCACTCCCAGACGTTTCCGGTCATGTTGTAGAGGCCGTACCCATTGGGCGGGAAGGATTTGGCGGGAGCGGTGGCGATGTAGCCGTCCGCCCCAACGTTGTTGGCCGGGAAGCGGCCTTGCCAGATGTTGCAGCGGTGTTCGCCGTGGGGCAGGAGTTCGTCCCCCCATGGGTAAAGCCTGCCTTCCAGCCCGCCCCGGGCCGCGTATTCCCATTGGGCCTCGGTCGGGAGCTGTTTGCCCGCCCATTCGGCATATTCGGTTGCGTCGTTCCAGGATATGTGGGTGACCGGGTGGTCCATGATATCCCGGATATCGCTCCTGGGACCCCTTGGTTGCCTCCAGGATGCCCCTGGGACTCCGAGCCACCAAGGGTGCTGCGGGTGCGGCCGATGGCGCAAGCGTTGTTGTCTTAACAAACCTGCAAAGACGTAGGACCAGCCATAATGCTCGGCGTCGGTTTCATATCCCGTGTCTTCCACGAATTCCAGGAATTGCTGGTTGGTTACGGCATGCTCGTCGATTTCGAATGGAACCAGGTTCACTTCCCTTGCCGGGCTTTCCCCGTCTGCTTTCCCAACCTCCGGTCCGTCCGACCCCATGGTGAATGTCCCCCCTTCAAGCCTGACCATCGATGCTCCGTGTGTATCCATTTCTCGTTTACTAATCCTTCCCTTCTTAGGGTTTCCCCCGTGCATTTCGAGGGGAATCTTGCCTGGCATACCCCCCCGTTTTTTCAACTTCCCTGGGCTTGATCTTTCTGCCGCTTCCCATTTAGACTCATCGGTTCCTAATTGCTGGTAAAGTTTTGCGAATTCCCCGATCCCAGACTGCCCTGACCCGATGGATCCCATGGATAGCCTCCCATGTGTTCGCCATATTGTGTGCATTGGCCCAAGTTTTCACGGCCTCCGTTCTCGACGCCCAAGCTGCACCTCCAGCAGTCGCCGCACCTCCGGCCAAACCGGACGTTCCGTTGGAGGATGTAGGCAACGGGGAGTTGGGGACGATGCTCAACGGCTTCCTTGCTGCAGGGGATCTTTACGGTGCCGCGCCCGTCCTTATCGAGTTCCAGAAACGTATCGAGGCAGGGGAATTGCCTGCCAGCAACCTGGACAAAATTTGCTTCCTAATCGGGATGGGATGGATGCAAGGCTACTCCAAGACCAACAACAAGGACTTGCTCAAAGAGGCTGCAGACCAATTTAACGTCTATATCCAAAAATACCCAAGCGGCGCTGACATCCACTTCGTCCTGATGAATAAAGTGGACTGCCACCGCGGCAATGGCGAGTTCCCCGAAGCGATCCAGACCCTAGAACTCCTTCTCGACCCAAAGAAGCCTTACATCCGTAAGCTCCGTTCCCAGGAGCGCGTGGACATGCTTGAAAAGATGGTTCAGGCTCTCACCTTCGAGAAGGATTGGGAACGGGGTGTCCCCTACTTCGAGCAGTTCCTGAAAATCGCACGGAACCCCGAGAAGCAAACCATGGCTGCCGCCGCCCTTACCGAAGCCTATGTAGCCCAGAACGAGTTTGAGAAGATTGACGGGATGCTCCCCCACCTAAATTCAAACAATAAGTTCCGCTTTGACCCCCGCCTCAATTTCCAGTTCCTCCAGGCTGGCGACCACTTGGCCGGGCTCAAGAACCACGAAAAAGCCTCCCTCTTCTACTCCCTCACCATGGCGCCCAAGGAAATCGTGGCATCCTTTGACGGCCTAATGAAGGATCTCAAGCCCCGCCTCGAAGCCCTCCGGAAGAAAAAGGCCAAATACAAGGACAACTTCCCAAAGAATGACGCCAAGATCCTCGGGGATCTCGAGTTCGAATGGGACACACTGGATAGGAAGCAGAAGCGGGTCGCCGAAATGCTCAAGACCCCGGCCTCCGATTACTCCAAGGATCTCCGCTGGCGCAAAGCCCAGAACTATCTTGCCATGGGGCGGGACTGGGAAGCCTTCTGGGGCTTCATGGGCTTGGTAACCGACTACCCGGATGTCGAGCAGGAGACCATGGAAAACTACATGTACGTGGTCATTGTCTGCGCGGAAAAAGTCGGCAAGCTCTCCATTGCCAGGGAAATCGCGGAACGCTACCTCAGCAACGAAAAATACCAGAGGTATGCCTACGAGGTTGGCCTTCGCCTGGCCAATATGTATCGGGACAAGGCCAACGAGCTCAAGAAAAAGGCCGATAACGCCCAAACCCCGCCTGAAGCTGAATCCTTCCGTAAGGATAGTAACCGCAATTTCGACGAGATGTGGAGCCTCTGTACCATGCTCCTTGACAAAAAGCCCAAAGACAAGCTGGCCAACAATGTGGTCTTCATGATGGGCAGCGGCTGGATTGCCCGGGGCGAGCATGACGAGGCCAAGTGGCGAGAATTGATCGACACCTTCGAAAAGCTGTCCAACAAAGACTATGGTGCGGAAAAGCCGGAGATGCTCAACGGAACCCACTATTGGGCCGGGCTTGCCAGGCTCTTCCTACAGGAATACGAGCCGGGGCACAAGCACTTCGACGTCGTCGTCAAGGAATTCCCCAAAAGCGATTACTACGAGGACGCCATGTTCCGCCGTGGTGTCTGTGCCAAGGGGATGGAGGATTATGACACGGCCCTGGCGAATTTTAACGAGTTCCAGACCAAATACCCCAAGAGCAAGATGGTCGTCGAGGCAGAGGTCTTCAAAGGGGACATGGCTGCCGCACAGGAAAAGGCGGAATCCGCCGTCGAGCATTACAAGCAGGTCGTGTTCGGGATAGACTACACCACCCTAGCCAAGGACTTCAAATTCATAGACTACGCCGTTTACGAAGCCATGGCACTGCTCGAAAAGCCCGAGACCAAAGCAGGCTACCAAGCCGCCAAGGATCTTCTCAACCAATACATCACGAAGCACCCCGACGCCGACCACTCCAAGGCAAAAATCGAAATCTCCCGCCTGAACGAGCTCTTAGAACTGCCCAAGGAAATGCTCGACGGGATGATGAATACCATCCTCCAGGAAGGCAATGACCGCCAAAGTCTGGGCGTCGATGCAATCATGATCAGTTACAACGAGAAGTACCAAGAATATTTCAACCGTTTCTCCGACACCGTCAATTTTCTCACTAAACTCAAAGAGGACAAACCTTGGAGGGAGAAAAACCTATCCGACCGCAACAACCTCTTCCAAGTCCTCGGGGGCTTTGCCAACATGGATGGCGAGATAAAGGACAAATTCGTCCTCGGCGCAGAGTACCGACAAAAGGTGATAGACAACCCTTCCGAACTGGATGCCGACCTCAAAGCCTTCACCGACCTCCTCAACGACATCCCGAAAAAGAAACCCCTGGAAACCTTTACCGACCTACTCAGGCAAGCCCAGTCTGAAGGCAAGGACACCCTCCGGTACCGCCTCATGATGTTCCTGGACAACGTCTACCGGGAAGAGGGCAGCAGCTTGAAGGAGAAAGGTACGGTCAGCCTGCCCCAGGCCTTCGATAAGCCAGATTTCCAGCAGGCTAGCCCCGGCACATTGCTCTGGATGGCCCGTTATAACATCGAGACCGGGAATCCCCTCTACATGCAGAAGGCCAAAATCGCCCTGGCCAGCATCCTTCAGCTCTTCCCTGGCACGGAGGACGCCGAGCTGCCAGCCCTCCTCCTTCTCTCCGAGCTGGAATCCCAGAATGCCAAATTAGCCCCCTCTGCCGACAAAAAGGAAATCTATTTCAGCCTTGCCCTCAAATACTACGGCATCGCCATGGACCGCTATCCGACTAGCGGCGAGGCCAGCATGGGCATGGCCAACACTTATAAGGCGACCAAGGAGTTCACCAAGGCTATCCTCATTTATCGCGAAGTGGCCGCCTATTCGGGCTGGAAATCGATGCACGCCGAGGCCTACGTCAAGATCGGGCAATGCTACTACGACATTGGTAAGTTCGACCTTGCGGCCAGCTTCTTTCAAAAGACCTACGTCAGTTACTTGCGCTATTACGATTGGGCCGCCCAGGGCTACCTTGGCCATGCCCGGACTTTGAAGCAACTCGGAAAGCCCGGGGATGCCCGTGCTGTCCTCCAGGAGGCCATTAAAAACCCGAAAATCCGGGATACCGAAGCCTTTCCCGAGCTCAATTCTGAGCTTTGAGGCATTTGTTCGCCTTGGACCACGTGATGGCTTTCCGAATCTCCATACCTCTAGCATTGGCCTGCCTGTTGCCCTTTTGTGCCC
>JAYPDO010000121.1:393-14049 GCA_038125285.1 Opitutia bacterium | reverse complement strand
TTGCACGGATCTCGGGCTTGACCGGGAATGGGTCAAAATCTCCCGCGCTGACATCGGCATTGAAGATGGGCAGCCCCTCTTTGTAACTGCCGCCGCCCCCCATGCCATTACCCCGGAAGTCCGGGAATGCTGGATCCAGGTGCTTGCCGGGTCTCCCAATGCAAAGATGCTCGTCATGCCCTTCCTCAACGGCCTCATCCAAGAAGAGGAGCGAAAGGTCGTCGTCTCCCTCCTGGAAATGGCTGCGCGGGACATCGGTTTGCCCGCCGACCGGCTCTTGATTATGACGGACCTTGTCGAGTCCGCCTCCCAGTTGGTTCCCTATTTGGAGCTGTGCGACGTATATTTGGAAGCCTTCCCCTGCCATACTCCTTTCCCTGCGGCCAAAGCCCTTGAAAAAGGGGTGCCCGTGGTCACCATGGAGGGGGTCACCCTCCGCGAAAGCATCACCTCCGGCATCTTGCGCGAACAAGGTTTGGCCGACTGGATTGTCAATGATCCGATGGAATATGTGATCAAAGCCACGGCCGCTGCGGAATCCAAGGCACGTGTGCAATACAATCGGCAACCGGTCAGCTCTCTTGTCGGAACGATCGGCAAACTACTCGAAGGGTGAGCCCCATGTGCCTGCCCCTGCCTTGGGGGCCGTCGCTACATCTGCGGCCCTTTATTCCTTATTTTTGCGCGGCCTGTTGCCAAAGAAGATGAAATAATTGATTGAATTCTATGTTGTTTGCATCAGGCGGATGCCTTTAACGCCTTCCCACTCCAAAGCCTCCTTGTGAATCCATGAGCGAAGAACAGAATAGAGACAACTCCCATACTAACCATCTTACCCGCAGCCCGTCCGCCATCCTTGCCCTGGTCTTGGTTGCCTGGAGCCTGGCCATCGGGGCAATCTGGCTTTCCTTCGGTAACTTGGAAGAGCGGTTCGAAACGGGCGTCTTTTTCGGGCGGACCCACATCCTCTTCCTCCATATGCCCATCGGTTTGCTGACCGGGGTGTTCGCCCTGGAAGTCCTCTCCCTTATCCCTTCCTTAAAGAGATTCTCTCAGGCTGCCCTCCCGATGCTCTGGTTGTCTTTACTCGGTGCCGTTGTCGCCACCCTGGCGGGGTTCCTCCTGATGAAGTCGGATCTCTTCGAAGGGAAATTCATTGACCGCCACCTCTGGTCAGGCCTCGGGGTCGTCGTCATGACCGCGCTCACCCTCTGGCTGAAGTTCCCTGGCAAACCCAAGCCCCTTTACTTGGCATCCCTGTTTTCAACCTATATCCTCTTGACGATTTCCAGCCACTTCGGCGGCGCAATGGTCCATGGGGAAGAATATCTGGTGGAATATGCTCCCAAGCCGATCGCGTCCCTTTTGGGAGTGAAGGTGGAAGAAGTACCTGACAATGGCAAATTCGCCATGGAGGACAGGGTTATCTATACGGACATCATCGCCCCTATCCTCAAAGAAAAATGTAATGAATGTCACAATGAAGGCAAAATCAAAGGCGATCTTAGGATGGATAGCCACGAAATGCTCGTCAAAGGAGGGGATAGTGGCCCGGCCTTCGTTGCCGGGAATGCAGAGGACAGCGAAATCGTTTACAGGGTGACCGTTGAGCCTGACGACGATGACTTTATGCCCCCCGACGGGAAAGGGGACCCCTTGACGAAGGAAGAAGTGGCTCTTCTAAAGTGGTGGATTAACCAAGGCGCTTCCGAAGGCATGACTGTTGGCCAAGGCAAACCGGACGAAAAGACACTTGGGATTCTTGAAACTATTTTTTCAAAGTAGGGTCACCCTCCCTCTTTAGTCAGTCCTGAGGATTTTTGAAAGTTTGACGCAATTAAGGATTGCAACGACGCGGATACTGTTTGCTTCCTGCCTTTTTCGTGTAAGGTTTCCTGGCCCCTTTCGAACTGCCATCCGCAGAAGCCCTGCCCTGGAAAAGCGGATATTCCGTTCTCGGCATTGGTAGCTTGGCGGTTGCGCTCCTTCTCTTTTCTAAACCTCAGGGATAATGACCCCCTCCCAAACCGACCCTTACATGTGGTGCATCCATGGTGCCCTCCAAACCCCTGAAGTCTGGGATCCGCTGGAGGGAGCTTTTACCATGGGTGGCAACAAGACATTGCTCTTCCAGCTCGAAAACCTTTGGCAGGATGACCCCGGAGGGTTTTGGGAATGGGCAAAGAATTTTTGTGCGAGGGTCGAACAGCTTGGGAAGGGGAGCCGACAAGTCCTCATCGGCTATTCCTTGGGCGGTCGATTGGCACTCCATGCCTGCCTGAAAAAACCGGGATTATGGGCTGCCGTCGTCATCATTGCAGCGGACACGGGTTTTCAGGACGATGTCCACAAAGCCCGCCAAATCGAAATCGACCGCCTCTGGGGCCAACGGTTCCTTGAAGAAGACCCCGGCGAACTGATCCAGGAGTGGGATGCCCTTCCGGTCTTCTGCGGCCTCCCCAACCTTGCTTTCCGGGAACTCGAAAAACTGGACGGCAAACGGATTGCCGCTTTCTTCGACCGCTTTTCCAAAGGCCGTCAGGACGACCTTCTTCCACGGCTAAAAACTCTCCACGCTCCCCCCATCCTCTATATTTCGGGGGATAAGGACATCAAATACGGCAAAACAGGCAAAGCCCTTGCCGACCAATGCCCAGGCGTCACTCATAAGGTTATCAAGGGGGCTGGCCACAGGGTTCCCTGGGAAAACCGGGAAGGCTTTGTCAAAACCGTGCAAAACTTTTTAGACCTACACTTATGAAACACATCGTCCGCACCGACAGCCTCCCATGGCACCCCAAGCACTTTCCTGGGGAGACTGCCCAATATGGCGAATTCAAAGCCCTCTGGGAAGAGCACGGCACCACCCAGTTCGAAGTCCGCCTTACCCGCATCCCTCCTTGCGGCGGTACGAATACCAAGTACCACACCCACACGCAGGAAGAGGAATGGTTCTTCGTACTCGAAGGCTCCTGCCAAATCTGTATCGAGGGTCAATGGAGCGAAGTCCGCAAAGGCGACTCCATCTTCAAGCCCGCTGGGGATTTCCACATCTTCCGCAACTACGGGGACACCCCATGTGACATGATCATGATCGGGACAAACATCGAAGGCAGCGAAGTCCTCCGTAAGGACGAGCCAGATCCCCCCGCCTAGGCAGGATTAGGGGTGACATTGCGATAACCCCTGGTTTGCTTGGTGCGGCAAACTAGGGAAAAGGAACCACAACATGCTAGCCAACATAGGCCGGCTCAATGAGCGGGAAGACGCTATTGTCCTGGTCGCAATTTCCCCGGACGGCGCCGTCATGGGCGGTTGCGTCTACTTCCCCGTCATGGCAAATTACAATCCCCTCTCCCTTGCGCATCAGGAAACAAACGCCTCCGGCAACTGCTTTGCCCAGGGCAATGGACACGTCTTAGTGATATTACACCCCACCCAAGTTATTCAAAAAACCTTGAACATGTAAACCTCCATGGGTTTCCAACGCGCCCCCCATTTCGACTTCCTGGACATGGAAAAGATGATCTTCAGGTTCAGCTACAAGCTGGCCTGACCCCCGCCCTTTCGAACCAATAACAATAGATGAAAACTCACCTCGCCCCTCTGGCTATCCTCGCCCTTTCCACCCACGCCTTCGCCGCCAATGCGAAGCGTCCGAACATCCTCTGGCTTTTCTCCGACGACCATGCCTGCAACGCAATCGGTGCCTATGGCAGCCACCTCAAGGATGAAAACCTCACCCCCAACATCGACAGCATCGCCAAGGACGGCATGATCTTCGACCGCTGCTATGTTGGCAACTCCATCTGCGCCCCCAGTCGGGCCACCCTCCTGACCGGGAAACACAGCCACCTCAACGGCAAGTTCGACAACCGGGGCGGATTCAACCACGACCAGCAGCAATTCCAAAAGATCCTCCAGCAAAATGGCTACCAGACCGCCATGATCGGCAAGATCCACCTCAACGGGGCCATGCAGGGTTTCGACTACTGGGAAGTCCTCCCAGGGCAAGGGCGTTACACCAACCCCCAGTTCATCACCGCCGAAGGCAAAACAGAATATAAAGGCCACTCCACGGACATCGTTACCGACCGCGCTCTGAACTGGCTCCAGAACAATCGGGACAAGTCCAAGCCCTTCATGGCCATGGTTCACTACAAAGCCCCGCACCGCAACTGGCTCCCCGCGCCCCGCATCATAGAGGTCTTCCGCAAACGCACTTTCCCTGAGCCGTCCAACCTTTTCGACGACTACTCCGGTCGTGGCGAAGCCGCCCACAAGCAGGACATGTCCATCGAGAAAACCATGGGCATCCGGGGCGACCTAAAGGCTAATCCTGGCTCCGACCGCGCCGCCTACCTTGAAAAGCACAACCCGCAAGGCAAGGACCTCGTCCGCTGGAAGTACCAAGCCTATATGCAGGACTACCTGGGCTGTGTCGCCGGGGTGGACGAAAACATCGGCCGCCTCCTCAAATTCCTCAAGGATTCCGGCATGGAGGAAAACACGGTCGTCATGTACTCCGCCGACCAGGGTTTCTACCTCGGCGAGCACGGTTGGTTCGACAAACGCTTCATGTACGAAGAATCCTTCCGCACCCCGTTCCTGGCCAAATGGCCCGGCGTCATCAAGCCCGGCCAGCGCAACAACGATCTCGTCCAGAACATCGATTTCGCCGAGACCTTCCTCGACATCGCCGGTGCCCCCATCCCGGAAGACATGCAAGGCCGCAGCCTCGTCCCGATCTTCAAGGGTCAAAAGCCCTGTGACTGGCGCAAGACCCTTTACTACCACTACTACGAATACCCTGCGGTCCATTCCGTCCGCCGACACGAAGGCGTCTTCGACGGGCACCACAAACTCATCCGCTTTTACGGCAAGGACGTCCCCAACGGGGAGGAATGGGAACTCTTCGACCTCGAAAAGGATCCCTCCGAAATGCACAGCGTCTACGCCGAACCTGGCAAGTCCACCATCATCCAATCCCTCGAAGCCGAACTGTCCCGTTTAAAGAAGCATTACAAAGTTCCAGAAGAAGATGGAGGGCTTCCTTTCTACGCCCCCCGGCAGAAAAAGTAAACCCAATCCTGGAAAGTTGGTATTTGAACACGGGCTTACCAGCCCGTGTTTGAGGAGTTTTTTGGGTTATGTCATCTACAGATCGGCAACAACCCCCGCTGCCTGGCAAGCTGCCATCTACACTCCAACCCTCACCGGCTCGACCGTGATCGCAACCGCCTTGGATACCGGCGTATGGCTGGTGTCAGCGATGTTGTCGATATGGATCAGCGGGTTGGCTTCCGGGAAATAGGCGGCCGCGGAGCCTTCCGGCAGGTCGTAGGGGATGGCCAGGAAGTTCCTTGCCATCCGCTTCTCTCCCTTGAAATGGCTCGTGATGTCGACCGGTTGTTCGGCGACCAGTCCCCTGGCTTCCATGTCCTTCCTATTCAAAAGGATGATGCGGCGTTCGTTCCGGATCCCCCGGTAGCGGTCGTCCATGCCGTAGATTGTGGTGTTGAACTGGTCATGGGAACGCAGGGTCTGGAGAACCAATTGCCCTTGCTCTTGCGGTGGGGGTGAAAATTCGGAGGCGACGAAGACCGCCTTGCCTTCCTTGGTGTGGAAGACCCGTTCTTTGGCGGCGTTGGGAAGGTAAAAGCCCCCGGCTTGGCGGGAGCGTCCGTTGAAGTTTTCAAAACCAGGGATGGTGTTCCCGATATGGTCGCGGATTACGTCGTAATCGCTGGCCAGCCGTTGCCAATCGGCCTTCATTGTATCCCCGAAAAGCTCCTTGGCCATCCAAGCCACGATGGCCGGTTCGCTGAGGACTTGGTTGGAGATCGGCGGGAGTTGTCCCCGAGAGCTGTGGACGATGCCCATGGAGTTCTCCACCGTGACATATTGTTCCCCGTGCGGGGAAAGATCCTTCTCGCTCCGGACCAAGCAGGGGAGGATGAGGGCTTCCTTCCCGGTGATGAGGTGGGAGCGGTTGAGCTTGGTGGAAATTTGGACAGTGAGGTCGCAATTCCGCAAGGCCTTGGCCGTGTATTCCGTGTCCGGGGCGGCGGAGAGGAAGTTGCCCCCAAGCGCGATGAAGACCTTTGTCTCCGCTTTGTACATGGCATGGATCGCGGCGACGGTGTCGTGCCCATGCTTCCTCGGCGCGGTGAAGCCGAATTCCTTTTCAAGGGATTGGAGGAACGATTCCGGCGGGGCTTCCCAGATCCCCATCGTCCGGTCGCCCTGCACATTGCTGTGGCCGCGCACAGGGCATAGTCCCGCGCCTGGTTTGCCGATCGCCCCGCAGAGCAAGTGCAAGTTGCTGATTTGCTGGATGGTGACGACGGCATTGCTTTGCTGCGTGAGGCCCATCGCCCAGCAGGAGATGAAGGGCGTCCGGTTATTGAGCAGGGAGGCGATTTCCCGGATCTTTTCCTGCGGGATGCCGGAGTGGGTTTCAATCGCTTCCCAGGACTGGCTTTCCACTTGCTTCCTGAAGGTGTCGTACCCGGTTGTGTGGGTGGAAATGAAGTCGTGGTCGATGTGCTTCCCAGGTTCGGCGGCCTCATTTTCGTGGATCGCCTTTGCCAACCCCTGGATGAGGGGCATGTCGCCGTTGGGTTTAACCTGGAGGTAGTGCTTGGCCAGCGGGGTATTCCGTCCCAGGATGGCCATCGGTTCCTGGGGATGGGCAAAGGCGAGGAGCCCGGCCTCTTTGAGCGGGTTGATGGCCACAATGGTCGCCCCCCGCCGGGCGGCTTCCTGTAAGGTCGACAACATACGGGGGTGGTTCGTGCCAGGGTTCTGGCCAATGACAAAAATGACGTTCGCCACTTCGAAATCTTGAAGGCTGACCGTC
The DNA here is from genome assembly GCA_038125285.1 of Opitutia bacterium. Lineage (GTDB taxonomy): Bacteria > Verrucomicrobiota > Verrucomicrobiia > Opitutales > JABJCN01 > JAYPDO01. The sequence continues at coordinate 7,187 of JAYPDO010000121.1, read as the reverse complement.
CCTTTCCCGACCCCTATGGTTTCCCGCATAGCCGCACCGCTGGATTCGTGGCACATGTTCGAGCAGTCCGGCAAATTGTTCGTCCCGTACATCCGCACCATCAACTGGTAAAGGTACGCCGCCTCGTTGCTTGCCCGCCCGGATGTGTAAAAATCGGCCTGGTCCGGGCTTTCGAGCTTTCGCAAATGTCCGGCTACCTTTTGCATGGCCTCCTTCCATTGGATCGGCCGGTAATGCGTCGCCCCCTGGGCCAAGTACATAGGCTCCGCCAACCGCCCTTGCAACTCCATCCAATGGTCTGTCTGCACCGCGATCTCGGCCACTGAATACCGCTCGAAAAACTCCCGTGTGACCTTCTTCGATGTAGTTTCGGAAGCGGTGGCCTTCGCCCCGTTCTCGCAAAACTCAAAAGCCGATCGGTGACCGTCCGGATCCGGCCAGGCACAACTGCTGCAGTCAAAGCCATCCTTCTGGTTCATCCGGAAAAGTCCCAACGTCCCCCGCGAAACCCCTTCCCGAGCCACATGCTTGAAAGACTGCGTCACCGCCTTCAAACCCGCCGCATGGGTATGGGGTTCGGTGCGCTGGAGTTTGCCAGTCGTGGCTTCGGGCGGGCTTGGATTGGGTTGGCTCATTGGATCACGATTCTCTCGGGGCAGCTGTAAACGTTCGATTTATTTTCAGAAAGGAAACCTACCAGCGTCAAGTTGCCTGCGTTGGCCAATTCCACGGCCATGCTGCTGGGCGGGCCGATCCCAGCGAGGACAGGGATGCCCATGCGGAGGGTTTTCTGGACGATTTCATAGCTGGTGCGGCCGGAGACCAGGAGGAGGGTATTGGCCGGGGAGGGGAGTTGGCTTTTGAGGAATAGGTGCCCGCCGACTTTGTCCACGGCGTTGTGGCGGCCTATGTCCTCCTTCATGGCGAGGAGTTGGCCAGTGGGGTCAAAAAGGGCGGCGGCGTGGATCCCGCCGGTTTGGGAGAATGCCGTTTGTGTCCGGAGGAGTTGTCCGGGGAGGGCGTAGAGGGTTTCTGGCCGGATGGTTGGCTGTGCCGGGTGAGGGATGGGATGGGTGTCCGGCCTGCCAAGGCTTTCCATGCTGGTGTTGGAGCAAATGCCGCAACTGCTATTGGTCAGGTTTTTCGATCCGGATTCAATTTGGTGCGCCAAGTTGTGGGAGGGCGGGCTTTTTAGTCGGATCCCGATCTCGTTGGGGGAAGTATGGAAAGGGGGGCAGTCCAGGTCGCATGGGGATTGCAGGATGCCCTCGTTGTAGAGGTAGCCAAGGGCGAGTTCGGGGTCATCCCCAGGGGTCCGCATGGTCAGGCTGACAGGGCGGTTGACGGTATGGCCGTCCTTCCGGGTGTACTGTATACGGGTTTCCAAAGGGGCTTCTACGGCCAGGAGATCCTCCAGTACCTCCGGCGGGGCGGCATCCATGAAGCGCAGGATCTTGGCCCCGATGGTTTGGGGTTGCCGGATTTCCTGCTCTGGTTTGGCTCTGGGGTCTTCCTTTTTCAACTATGGCGGATCGGTTGGCAGTTTTCCAGACGGACTCCGGGGTCACGGTGGCCTTCGGCGGGCGGACTTGGTTTATCAACCAATCCGAACCATTTTACAACATCGCATTGGTGGCGCTGGAAAAGGGCGACTTGGTGCCGTTTTATGTGGAAATCGCCAAGCGCGAAGGGGTAGGGAAGGAGTTCCGGGACGAGCTTTTCAGGCAGTTGGAAGACTTGGGCGGCGAGCTGGATTAGGCGTGCTTTTGTTCCGGTTTGAATCCCCTGACAATACTGATCACGCCCTTCGCATCATCCATAGGGAACACTTGCAGGATGCCCCGTTCCCCCTTGCTGGTGAAAGGCATTTCCTTGGTCAGGGCTTCGGGGGAGATTGTGCCGGTTTCGGCCAGGCGGTCGATGATGAGGTTGATGAAGTGGATTTGGTCGGCATTGAACTTTGATTCGTCCAGATAGGTGGCAAAGGCTTGTTTGGCGGCGTTGCGATCCATCCCGATGATGGAGCGGATGAACTTGGGCAAGTCGCCTTGTTCCCCGTAGCAAGACTCGAAGGCCGCCTTGTCGCCCAGCCCACTGGCTTCGAAGAGGAACCGGTCCAACTCTTCCAAATCCTTCGGGGTGAGGGGGAGGTTTTGGTGGAGTTTCTTGATGGCGATATGGTCGAGGTTTTCCCTCAAGTACTGTTCCACCTTCTTCTTGTACTGCCCCCTGTCGATGGCGTCGGACATCCCTGTAAGGGAAACTTCGGATGTCCCGAGGAACTCGTCCTCAAAGTTGGTGATGACGATCTTCCTGTCGCCCTTGTCGATTAGTTTGATCAGGTCCCGGAGCTTCTTCCGGAGGATTTCCAACATGGGTAACGTAATGTCTTCCCAATACTCGTCCGACTGGATTTCCTGGATCAGGGCGATTTGTTGGTTCACCTGCGGGATGGATTTCTTCTCCTCCAACTTGGTGGCGATTTCCTGGATGCGCTTCCTCCCCTTCTCAAAGGCTGGGTTGGATTGGAGCAAGTCCAGTTCCATCTTCAACACAAGGGAATCAAAATACTGTGCCTCCGTAATGCCCAAATCCGCTTCCGTAGGCAGCCCTGCCACATGCTGGCTCAGTTCCTGGAAATCTCCATCTTCCAGGACTTTCCATCTTGCAGGCTGCTGGAACTTCTCAACATGCTGCCACTTCGGCCGCACCAGGATGTTCTTCTGTTTCATGCCCAGGACTTGCTTTTGTAGCTCTTCGGATAATTCCCTCCGGAATACTGCCAAAGGCCCGAAGTCCGCTTGGGCTTCCCCAACTTGGCTTCCTTCCACCTTTTCCGCCTCCCTGGACACCTCCTTCAGGATCCCCACCCGGTAACAAAAGTTCTTCTCCGCCAAGGACTTTCCTGCGCTCCCTTCAATGCCCTTGGGGTTCTGGTTGAAGAACTCGAAGTTGCTGCAGTAGTCAAAGATCCGGAAATCCTCCTTGTGGACGTCCGGGGCAAAGAGGTTTTCGCAAAGCCGGGTTCCCCGACCGATCATTTGCTCGAACTTCGTGCGGGAGCAAACGGCCTTGTAGAAGACCAAGTTCACGATCTCTGGCACATCGATCCCCGTATCCAGCATGTCCACAGAGATGGCAATCTGGGGAAATTTGGCCGGGTTGGAAAAGTCGTCGATCAAGCTCTGGGCATACTTCACCTGGTTGTCAATGATCCGGGCAAACCCTCCTGCATAGATGGGGAAGCAATCGTTGAAACGCCCTTCGATGAATTCCGCGTGCTTGTGGTTCCGGGCAAAGAGGATCGTCTTGCCCAACTTGTTGCCGCCCTCGACCTGCAGCCCCTCGGTCATCAACTGGGTGAGCATCTTGTCGGTGGTGTCCTTGTTGAAGAGGAATTTGTCCAGCTTTGACGCATCGACGATTTGCCGCTGCCCGTCCCGGATCGCCCGGAAAGCGGTTTCATCCGTGTCCTCGGCTTCCAACAGCTCCCACTGCTCTTGCTCCTCCTCGCTCAATTCCCCATATTTGATCCCCTGCCGCTGGAACTTCAGCCCCACGGACACCGCCTTGGGCGGCACCAAGAAATTATCCGCCACGGCCTGGTCCAATTCATAGAAGTAGGTCGGGTTTCCGCTGGCCTGGCCGAAAAGTTCATAAGTATTCCGGTCGACCTCAGAGCGTGGCGTCGCCGTAAGCCCCAGCACCAGGCTGTCGAAATACTCGAAGATGGCCTTGTATTTCAGGTAGATGGAGCGGTGCGCCTCGTCCACGATGATGAGGTCGAAATGCCCGGGGTTGAACTTCCGGGAACCGTCCTCCTTGAACTCGTTGAGCAACCCCATCATGGTCGGGTAGGTGGAGAGCGACACACGGCTGTCCGCATTCTTGTCCTCGATCAAGCTGACCGGATGGGAGCTGGGCAAATGTTGGTTGAACGCCCGCTTGGCTTGGTTTACCAATGCCACCCGGTCGGCAAGGAAGAGCACCCGCTTCACCCAGTTGTTCCGTTGCAAGAGGTCGACCAGCGCAATCGCCAGCCGGGTCTTCCCAGTCCCTGTCGCCATCACGACCAAGCACTTCCGGTGCTTTTTCGAAAAATCCTCCCCGACCCGCTGGATGGCCTCCAGTTGGTAATACCTCCCGGTAATGTCCCGGTCGACATCCGCTTGCGCCAGAGCCTTCCGGCTGTCCCGCCGCTTGTGCAGGAGCTCCAATTCGTCCATCCCGTAGAAACCGCTGACCTCCCGGGCAGGGTAATCCCGGTCGTCCCACAGGTAATGCTGGTACCCGTTGGTGTAAAAGATGATGGGGCGCTTCCCGTACTTTTTCTCCAGGCAATCGGCATACAGCTCCGCCTGGCGTTTCCCGCTGTTGGGATCCACAGATGTCCGTTTCGCCTCGACCAAGGCCAACGGGATCCCGTTCTTCCCCCGCAGGACATAGTCCACATACCCGGTGCCGCCCTTGTTCGGCATCCCCTGGACTTCCTCCTCCTTGTCCGAATCCTCGAGCTTCCAGCCCGCTTCCTGCAGGAGGATGTCGATCAGGTACTTCCGGGTCTCGGCCTCGGAATAGTCCAGGGTCTCCGGCGGCAGGGCCTCATTGGCGGCCACGGTCCTGGCGATCTCTGCCCGGAGCCGTTCGATCTCCTCCGCATAGCCCGCCTTTTCTTCCCTCGCCTTGGCCAGTTCCTGGTCCCGCTCCTCCAGTTGCTTTTCCATCTCCCGGACCTGCTTGGCGGACACTTCCGCCGCAGCTTCCCCGGTTGGCACCAATTCCGGATCCCAGGAAACGGCGGGGTATTGCTCCCTGCCCCGCTTCGTGTAAAGCCGGGCAATCCAAAACATGAAATGTTGCAACTCTTTCGCCGCCTGCTGGGAATCATACTGGTGCGGACGCCGTTTGCTGTGCGCCGCCGAATTCCCCAGCCTCCGGATCAAATCGACCTTAGGCTTCAACTCCGGCGGGAGCAACCGGTTGTAGGACGGTTCCCGGAGCAGGCTGGACAAATTGTCGTCATACGGTTGCTCCAAGCGGTTGTCATACTCGAATTGCCACCGAACCGTCAGCTCCAAGGCCCGCCGGGCATAGAAACAACTGCTCACCGGATCCCGCAAGACCGCCTCCTCGCACTTCTGGCAAGACTCCGACAAGCCGGGGAATTCAAGGGCTAGGAAACCAAAGTTGGAGGGCTGTCCGCTCATGATCCGGAAGTCCCCCTTTCTATGCATTCCCGCCCTTTCTCCGTCAACCTGTACTTCTGGAGGCGACTGTTGGGCTTCTCCGGGAGAGTGTACTCGATGAGGCCATCTTCCAGCATGGAACTAACTGCACGGTTGAATGCACCGGTGATGGTGTTCAAATTTAACTGGTTGGCTATCTCAGCCTTGGGCAGTGGCTCCTTCGACAAAATCCTTAGTGTCCGATCTCGAATCGACTCTGCCCCTGACTCTGCCCCTGAGTCTGCCTCCGATTCTCCCCCCGACTCTGCCAAACCTTCGGAACCCGCTTGTTTACTGGCTTCCGACTCTGCCCCTGACTCTACCTCCACTCGGGCCTCACTCTGGCCTGACCCTGGCCTCGACTCGGGCCTTTCGGGGGTAAAGGTTACCAATACCCCGCCTTGGAATTCTGTAAAATCGGGTTCGGGGATGCCGGCTGCCGTACAGCCTTCGACGATCTTGCCGATGCCTCGGCCCCAGGAGTCGATGTAGCCGGCTTTGTAGCAGACATCGGCGATAAGGCGGTTGCGGGGTTGGGAAGTGTGGAAACCTTTGAGGTCCTCGATGGTGAGGTTGCCGGGGAGGCCGCCGGGGTTCCAGAGGGTCAGTTGGTCGTCGAAGACCCGGCACTGGATATGGATGCCGCTGGCGTAGTCCTTGTGTACCATGGCGTTGAGGAAGGCCTCGCGGAGGGCTTCTGGCGGGTACGGCCAAGCTTCCCTCCGGTAAAACCCCTCGAACTCCACTTTCTTGACAAAGAACTTGTGCTCCAGGACTTCCAGGAGCCGGGGCAAGCCCTGCACCAAGTTCCCCTCGATGGCCTCCTGGAAACGCAAGTCCGTGTCGTCCTTCACAAACCTCCCCAGCCGCAAGCTCACCCCCGGATAAAACTTTTGCGGGTCCTTGGCGAAGAGGATGATAGCCGCCCGCTTGGGGACGCCATCCTCCAGCAAGTGCAGTTTTTGGAAAATCTCCCCAATCCCCAAGCCGGAAAGGTCCGGCAAACGCCCCGCCCGGCTTGCATCCCGTACAAAAAGCTGCACCGCCCCGGCATCCATGTCCTCCAGGTTCGCCCGTCCTTCCGCCACCGCATCCCAAGTCAACCCGGACTTCCGCAGCAGGAACTCGTTCAACGCGCTCCCAACCAGTTCCTTCTTCACGCTCCCGCTGCGGTAGTAATACCTGCCCCGCAAGGAAATGGCGACTGAAGAAGGCCGGACCCGGATCTCCACAACCTCCTTCCCCCCTTGGGTACGAGGCGGTCAATTTGCACCTGGTCAAAGTTGGCGACCTTCAATGCCGACCTCACCCCGTTTGCCCACTTACGGATGTCCTCGGCAGGATCTACCCCATCCAAAGCGGCTTTGTAAGTCCAATGCTGGAAATCGCCGTCAACCCGGTACGCTCCGACCAGGGATTCCAAATCCCCGATCCGGATGTCAATGAATGCTGAAATCGGAGGGAACCCATTGGATGCCCTCTGCAAGCAATAGAGGTAGAAAAGGTAATGCAAAGGCGACAGGGACACTTCAATTCCATTGATTCTTAGGGTACCACGATTCGGATCCG
>JAYPDO010000121.1:0-383 GCA_038125285.1 Opitutia bacterium | reverse complement strand
TCAAGCCCATATAACTCCCGGCACATTTTTCCATATCCCGCTGGAATAGGTACCTCAATGGGACAAACGGAACTTCCGCCAACTCCAAGACCGCATCGTTGGAATCCAAAAGTTCCCCGGTTTCCCGGTCTTTGAACTCCCCTTCACACCCTGGATACAGGTAGTCAGGGAACCAGGTCCAAGGTTCGTTTACCAGGATGTGCTTGATGGAATCCTGGCTCCTCCCAATCAGGGTCATCACAGAGTGCAAAAGTGCACCGGTGGTTTTCCGTCCACCGGCAATTGATACAACCAACCGGACATCGGGGTTCTCGGTAAATGCCCGGAGGGTCTCCATGAGGAACTCCGCCACGGCTTCGATGTCCTCCTGGGTACGGATGTCA
>JAYPDO010000120.1:0-14077 GCA_038125285.1 Opitutia bacterium | reverse complement strand
TTTCCATATTTCACCCATCTGGAATGGATACAGGTTTTCCTATGACCAAACTTGTTTTGAAGCCCGTACGCTTGGCGATTTTTTTGTTGCTCGGCCTGCAGGCTGCAAACCTGTGTGCCCAGGATGAGGCTGCAGCAGGGGAGGGCAAAGGTGCTCCAAAACATCCGTTGATGGGTTCGTGGGTCCTTAACGTCCCTGTCCAGGGAAACTTGTTCCTCATAGCCCGTGATACCGGCCTAGTTTCCTTTTTCTGGGAACATTGGGACGACGGGCGCGTGCTGCGCTCCCGGTGGAAAGCATACGAGCAAGGGATCTACTTTGCCCTCGAAACAAATGAAAAGATCCTGATGATCCCGTCGGGGGACGATACTGCCCAGGCTTTGATCTACCAATCTGGCCGCGAGATCGAGGGGAAGCCCGACAAGTTGGCACCAGCTAAAAAGCTGGGGCAGGACCAGGTCGGCAAGTGGCATAACCCGAATGCCAAGGAGGAGGAAGAATCCAAGTTCCTCAAGACTTCAGGGAATGTCGACGTGTTTTTCGGGACTTGGGAAGTGATCTCCTCCAAAGGCCTGCCCTACTACATTGTTATCGAGCGTGACCGCTCCGCCGCAACCAACTGGCCATATTCGGAGCGAGGGGTGGACGGTATGCGGGGATTTTGGGTGCGCCAAGGCTCGGAGCTGCACATTGTCTGGGACACAGGGCACTATGACATCCTTCGATCCTTTTCCGAAAAGTTTATCAAAATTGGGTATCCCCCCGGGGTTGACCTCGATAGCGTGGAGCCCCAGCCTCAGCCCACCTTGAAGGTTGATTGGTTTCCCCATGAGCCGTGGCGCGCAAGCTACGAACAGGCCAAGAAAATGGAGACTACCCGTGACCATAGGTGGACTTCAGCCCGTCGTGCTGCCAAATACTTCCGTGGTGACTGGAAGCATATGACTTCCCAAGGCCATTGGTCCGAACTCGAAATGGGACGTTTCGGGAGTTGCCGTGGCGAGCGCGACGGGGAGGAGCTTGTGGGGTCATGGAAAAATGCATCCGACTTCGCTACCCTCCGTTGGAACAATGGTTACACCGAGCTCATACGCCCGGTCGGCAAACACTTTGTTTCCATGCTTTATTCACCCCTCAAAAACCTCGACGGCATCCCTGACCGGGTCTGCCCATTGGTTTCGGAAGGCGGCGGTAGCTTGTTCAAACTTCCCAACATCTTCGACCACTAACTTACCGCTTATTGCAGAGGTTTTGCAACCCGTTGAAGCCTTGTGGGATTTCCTATGGGTTATGGTAATCCAACCCCGTCATTTGCGGCTGCCGTGGACGAGTTTGGTAATTTCTCCCCTTTTTTTCTAATGCCCGTCCAACCCGTTCCCTTGGTTTGCCGATCTTTTGTGGTTTGCTTGCCACAAACGCTTTCGCTGGTATGCCTCGGAAGCCCCAATAGTCTTGGGCCTATGCAAGAGCCTGCCCCCTTACCCCGAAGCCTCCGGCATTACGCAATCAAGCAGGTTCAAGCTAACCTCGAATCCATGCTGGTGGATCCGGCAGTTTTCTTGCAAACCGTTCGTCCAGAATGCAAATATTTCTTAGCGGGTGCGGTGTATCCGTACGTCATTCCGGCTTTTGAGTATGTGAAATTGGACTTGGCAGGCTAGATCCCCAGAGATGAAGCCATCCCCAAAGAACATGCGCCTCTTTAAATGGGCGTCCATGAAGTGACCCGGATCGTTCATGCCCCGGACGGCGACCTCTTGAAGGTCAAGCCCGACAACACCAGTGGTTCTTTCCTTGTCCTTGGACAGGCATTCACAGCAACTGGGATATTTGGCTCGGTATAGTTCCAAGAAGTTGGTGGGCGACTACCAATGTGGGGCGGCCGAGGAAGGTCTAGTCCAGTATTCTGCCCGTCTTGGTAAGGTTGATTTTAGGAGGGTAGTGGGCTGGCTCACTTTGTCAGTATGTTACTGGGCGTGTTAGTTGTAGCCGGTCATGATTGTCCTTCTGCCACATGGCATCCTCAGAACTTCTTGTCCTTAGTATCAAGGATCAATGTGACCGGTCCGTCGTTGTGGGCTTCGATGTCCATTTGGGCACCGAAGACGCCAGTGGCGACGGGTTTTTCGATTTGCTTGGAGAGCTTTTCCAAAAAACTGTCGTAGAACTCCCGGCCCTTCTCCGTATTGGCTGCACGGTTGAAAGAGGGGCGCGTGCCTTTTCGGAGGTTGCCGTGGAGGGTGAACTGGCTTATAGCAAGGACTGCTCCACCGATGTCCTTCAGGGAGCGGTTCATCTTGCCTTCGCCATCATCGAAGATACGGATACGGGGGAGTTTGTCTACCAGCCAGTCGATGTCGGCGGTTTCGTCATCTTCCCCGACCCCGACAAAGACGAGCAGGCCATGGCCGATTGAGCGGGTGACTGGGTGGTCCACCGTGACCGAGGCCCGACTGACCCTTTGGATTACGATTCGCATGCTTTATTAAATGAAAACGGCCGGTTCCTTGTCGAACCAGCCGTTTGGAAAATCTTTCTTGGCAGTACCAATCAGGATGCGGTCATTTCCTCGACTTCCTGGCGGGCTTTTTCAGCCAGAAGTGTGCTGAAGTAGCGTTCACCAAAACTACAGCCGATCGTTACGATTTTCTTGCCGGCCATACCGGGACGTTTGGCAACTTCCAAGGCCGCTGCAATGTTTGCCCCGGTGGAGATGCCGCCGAGAATACCATCGCCGATGGCGAGTTGTTGGGAAGTGGAGAAGGCGAGTTCGCTGGGGATCTTGACTACGTCATCAATCAGGCTGGTGTCGCAATTGGCAGGGATGAAGCCAGCCCCGATACCTTGAATTTTGTGGGGGCCGGGATTGCCGCCGGAGATGACGGGGCTTTCTGCGGGTTCTACAGCGATAGAAGTGATGGCTTTGCCTTTTCTATTTTTTATTACATCGGTTACTCCGGTGATGGTACCACCGGTGCCAACTCCAGCGATGAAAATATCGATTCCGCCCTCTGTGTCTGCCCAGATTTCCTCGGCTGTGGTGCGGCGGTGGATTTCCGGGTTGGCCGGGTTTTCAAATTGTTGGGGCATGAAGCATTTTTCGCCCAACTCTTCCTGCATTTCCTGGGCTTTGGCAATGGCTCCGGGCATACCTTTTGCTCCCGGGCTGAGGACGAGTTCGGCTCCAAGCATACGGAGGAGGACACGACGTTCCTTGGACATGGTTTCAGGCATGACCAATACACAGCGGTAGCCTTTCGCCGCACAGACAAAAGCCAGGGCAATGCCAGTGTTTCCTGAGGTGGGCTCGATGACAACCGTGTCGGGCTTGAGTTTGCCTTCTGCTTCGGCCGCTTCGATCATGGACATCCCGATCCGGTCTTTGACACTGGCCAGAGGGTTGAAGAATTCGCATTTGAGGTAGATCTCGGCATCTACGTCCTTGGCGATGTTGTTGAGTCTGACGAGCGGGGTGCGCCCCACGGTTTGGATGATGTTTTGGGCGAGCATGGTGGGTAGTCGTTTGGAGGGTTCCAGTATGATTTTACATTTTTTTGAAAGATTGGGAGTCCCTGCGGGTCACGGTGTCATTTCCTCTTCTTGGGGCCGAAGCTGCGTTTAGGGGCTTCCCTGTTGTTATCCGCATTACGCAGGCGGTAGATTATCCTGGCCTTTTCGATGTCGTGCGGGCTCATTTCCATCTTCACGGTGTCCCCCACGGTGATTTTAATGAAGTGCTTGCGGAGCTTCCCGGATATGTGTCCTAGGACTTGGTGGCCGTTGGTCAGCTCGACCCGGAACATGGTGCCGGGCAGGACGGCGATGATCTTGCCTTCGACTTCTACGACGTTATCGGATGCGGCCATATATATATTCTAATGCTTTGGTAAGGTACAAAAGGGGAGCCATGGAAAGGAATCCAGTAGCCTTGTCAAGTGTGGCAAAGTGGGTATCTCGACTATCTTCAAACATTTCCATGGAACCTCCTGACTTCCCCAAACTCCATCCCTCCCTCCTCGGGGCACATGATGACAATTTCTTCATGCATTTTGCCTATAATCAGGCGGTCGAAGCCTACCGTCAGGATGAAGTGCCCGTTGGGGCGGTCATCGTCCTGGAGGGGGAAATCATCGCTTCCGCCCACAACGAGGTGAACCGTACCCTAGACCCGACCGCCCACGCCGAGATCTTGGCCATCACCCAGGCCACGAGCCACATTGGCGATTGGCGCTTAAATGATTGTACCCTCTACGTTACTAAGGAGCCCTGCCCGATGTGTGCCGGAGCCATGATCATGGGAAGGATGGGGACTGTGGTTTTCGCGGTACCTGATCCCAAGATGGGGTACATGGGGGGGGCGGCGGATGTAAATGCCACCCCGACCAATAACCACAAATGCGTGGTTCGGCCCGGGGCTTTGCACGATCCTTGCAAGAGTATCCTCCAGACCTTTTTTGCAAAAAAACGGGTTGAAAAAGCATAAGGCGTACCCTTTCCTCCAGCGCCCGATTTCCGAAACTGGAAATCCGTTTATCCACAATTGAGACAATCCACATAGAACCAGAGATAGTTACCATGGCACACGAACTCCCCAGCCTCCCTTACGCTTACGACGCCCTGGAGCCGCACATTGATGCGCGCACCATGGAGATTCACCACTCCAAGCACCACCAGGCCTACATCACCAATTTAAATAACGCCATTTCCGGTACTGACCTGGAATCCAAGGCAATCAATGACCTCATCGCCGACCTTTCCGCCGTGCCGGAGGACATCCGTGGCGCAGTACGCAATAACGGCGGTGGCCACTCCAACCACTCCTTTTTCTGGGAAAACCTCAGCCCCAATGGCGGCGGCGCACCTTCCGGCGCGTTGGCGGATGCCATCAACGCTGCCTTCGGGAACTTTGACGATTTCAAGGCCGCCTTCGCAAAGGCCGGAGCCACCCGTTTTGGCAGTGGTTGGGCATGGCTCGTGGCCAAGGCCGACAAGTCCCTGGCTGTGACCTCGACCCCAAACCAGGATTCCCCCCTCATGGCAGGTGTCGCCGATGTTACCGGCACCCCCCTCGTCGCCCTTGATGTCTGGGAGCACGCCTATTACCTCAATTACCAAAACCGTCGCCCAGACTACATCAACGCCTTCTGGAACGTAGTCGATTGGGGCAAAGCTGCTGAAACCTACGCTGCCCTTTGATCCGGGCTACACTCCATTCCGTTAATTTAGATCTCCGCGCCCGGGTTCCCCACTTTTAAATGGGTCTGGCACGGAGACCCAACCAACCCTCACAAACAATGCCCATCGCAACACCCAAGCAATTTGCTGAGATGCTCGACGCAGCCCAGCAAGGGAACTACGCCTACCCGGCCGTCAACTGCACGTCCATCGTCTCGATGAACGCCACCCTCAAGGCCTTCGCCGACAACAAGTCGGATGGCTTTATCCAGTTTTCGACCGGTGCCGGGCAATTTGCTTCCGGCCTTAACGTCAAGGACCAGGTCCACGGCACCATCGTCCTCGCCGAGGCCGCCCACCGCCTGGCCGAGAAATACGACGTCCTCGTCGCCCTCCACACGGACCATTGCCAGCCGGAGAACGCGCCGAAGTTCCTCAAGCCGCTTATCGAAGCAACTGCCGCCCGCCGCGCCAAAGGGGAGAACAACCTCTTCAACGGCCACATGCTCGACGCTTCCATCCTTCCGCTCGCTGAGAACTTGGCTATTTCCAAGGAGTACCTCGCCCTCTGTAAAGAGCAGGAGATTGTCCTCGAAATCGAAGCCGGCGTCGTCGGCGGGGAAGAGGACGGTGCTGCCGGTACCGAAGACATGCCGGACGAAAAGATGTACACCACCCCGGAAGACATGCTTGCCGTCTATGAGGCACTCAAGGGTCTTGGCCGCTACATGTTTGCCGCCACCTTTGGTAATGTCCACGGCCACTACAAGCCCGGCGCCGTCAAGCTCCGCCCGGACATCCTTAAGAAGGGCCAGGACGCCGTCACTTCCAAATACGGCCAGGATGCCGAGTTCGACCTCGTTTTCCATGGTGGTTCCGGCTCCCCGGTCGAGCAAATCCGTGAGACCCTGGGATACGGTGTTATCAAGATGAACATCGACACCGACACCCAGTACGCCTTTACCCGCCCCATCGTCGACCACATGTTTAGCAACTACAACGGCGTCCTTATGGTCGATGGCGAAATCGGCAATAAAAAGGCTTACGATCCCCGTGCCTACCTCAAAAAGGCTGAGGAAGGCATGGCCGCCCGTATTTCCCGCGCTTGCGAAGACCTTTGCAGCTCTGGTAAGAGCATTGCCTGAGCCTCCTTGCTTCAAGCTAATTGATTTACAAAGTGGACGCCCTTCCTGGTTTTCAAAGGAAGGGCGTCCCTTTGGATTCTTCCCGCCCCGGCCGAAAGGATGGGAGGAAACCTGGCCATTCTGGCTATTGTAACCCCGACATCTCCTGACAACCTGATGAAGCCTGCCATCCAGCCATTTTTCGCTTTTCTCCTTCTCCCCATCTTCTTCGCCGGGTGCGGGGAAGAGAAGCCTACCTCCACGGACAATGTCCCCAAGGATTACGAATCCCCGCTCAAGTGGTCTCTCCCTGCTGGCTGGTCCGATACCGGGCAGAAGTCGGAAATGGTAATTGCCAAACTCAGCGTGGGTGCGGGTGATGAAGCCTTGGAGTGCTCCATTTCCTCGTTCGAAGGCAATGGTGGCACCGACCTGGAGAACCTCAACCGTTGGCTCCGGCAACTAGGGCGGGACGGAGTGGATGCCCAGGGTTTGGCCAACCTCAGGAAAAACCTCTTCCTTGGCCTGCACAATTTCCTCTATTTCGACCTTACCCAGGACGACCCGGCCCCGGCAGACAAACAATTTCTCACTGCCATCCTCCGGGAAAATAACCGCTCCTGGTTCTTTAAACTTTCAGGCCCTCGCGATCCCCTTCGCTCGCAGGACGGCAATTTCAAGGCCTTCCTTGCCAGCATCCGTCTCCAAGGTGATCCAGACAACACAGTGCCAATTGCCCCCGCAACCGCTCCTCAAGCGCCTCTACTCCCCAGCCCGGGCATCATGCAAGCCCTTTCCAGCACAGGCGGCGCGGCTATTCCTGCCGGAAGCCCCCTGCCTCCTGGCGCACCCCCGCCACCACCTTCGCCTCCACCGCTTCCTCCGGGCGGCCTCCCGCCCCCGCCCAAAATCCCGCCGGAAGTCCTGGCCAAGATCAAGGCCCGGCAAGCTGGCTTTGCCGCCCCAAATGTCCCTGCCCCGGGTCAACCTCCAGTTTCACCTGTGCTGCCTTCCGCCCCGGTTCCCAATGTTTCCACCCCCAAATGGACAGTCCCCGAAGGTTGGAAAGAACTTCCTGCCTCCGGCATGCGTAAGGGCAATTTCGCTTTCGGCGACGGGAACAACCCAGGCGAAGTCACGGTCATCCCCTTGCCTTCCGGAGCAGGTTCCCTTGGTGCCAACATTAAGCGTTGGGCCGGGCAGGTCGGCATTACCGACGAAGCATTCCAAGCCAATCCACCCAAGCCGGAGGCCACCCAAATTGGCGGCAAACCTAGTTGGTTTATCCCCCTCCGGGGCGAAAAGGATACCATCCTGACCGGGATGGCCGACCACGGTGGCCAGACTTGGTTTTTCAAGATGAAGGGCTCCAACGACTTGGTGAAGTCACAGGAAGCCGCCTTCCAATCCTTCCTCCAATCCGTCCGCTTCTAACCCGGCGCCACAAAGCCGATGCAGCTCATCCTCAAATTCTTCGCGGATCTGCGCCTGACCATTGTCTTGTTGGCAATGTCCTTGCTCATGGTCTTTTTTGGCACGCTCGACCAAACCAATGTCGGCATCAAGGGATCCTTGGAGAGATATTTCGAGGGGTATTTCCACGCTTGGCAGTACCCGGAAGAGTGGCCTGGGGGCACAATCATGGTCTTTGCCCTTAACAAGGACGACCCCAAGGCCGGGCAGAAGCTCTCCATGGGGGATTTGGCCGGTTATGAGTTTGTCGGTTTCAACGACAACACCTATTTCAACCAGTCCAAAGACATCTATAAAAAGGCCGGAAAAGAGGGGCCTACCCATAAATTCCCAGACCTTTCTTCCATCAAGGCCTATCTTCAGGAAGGCGGGCGGGATGCCAAGCGTGTTGCCGTCTTGCCCGATTCTGCAATCGTTGAGGAGCTTAAAACCAAGACCCTGGCGGCGAGCAAAATCAAAGGCGAGCCAGGCATCTCCCTGCGCATTATCCATGTCCCTGTATTCGGTGGCTATGTCCTTGGGCCTTTGCTTTTCCTGAACCTCATTGCCGCCCACTTTGCCCGTTTCAAGCTCACCTGGAAGAAGTCCGGCGTTTTTATCATCCATGCCGGGCTCATCCTCATGCTGCTCAGCGAGTTGGTCACGGATTTGACCGACCGGGAAAGCCTGATGGTTATCGAGGAAGGGGAAACGGCATGGTATTCCACGGATTTTGACAAGAATGAGGTCTTCCTCCTGGACCGGTCCAAGCCGAACAAGGATACTTTGCTGAGCGTTCCTACAAAACCCTTGGCCAAGGGTAAGTTCAAAGGCAAGTTACTTGATCTAGGTGCAGTGGATCCACGTTTCCCGTTCCAGCTCAAGATTGTTGATTTTTATGAAAACGCAGAGCTGGACTTCCATATGGAGGAGGATCGGACGGACGGCTTCCCGATCAGGATTGGAGACAGGGATGCCCGGGTGGTTGCCGAACATGCTGAGAAGACCCATGACCCAATGGAAATCAACTACGTCAGCGCCCTGGTTGAAGTCCTTGTAGGTGACAAAACCTACGGGCCTTTCTTTATCTCCAACCGTCTAGAGTTCCTCCAGGACTACCGGCACCACACCTTCGAACATGAAGGCAAGGAGTTCGCCATCGGTCTGCGGAGGCAGCGGTACTACTACGATTTTGGGGTGCGGCTCGACGATTTCCGTTTCCTCAAATATCCGGGGACAGAGAAGCCCAAGGACTTTACCAGCGATGTGACCCTCCTTCTTCCCGAAGGTGCGGAGGAAAAGAAGCGTATCTACATGAACCATCCCCTTTTCCATGATGGCAGCACTTTCTACCAATCCGGGTGGAACGAGAGGACCGAAAAAGGAACCCGCCTCCAAGTTGTACAAAATCCCGGCAAGACCTTGCCCTACTGGGGGGTAGCCGTCGTCGGGGTTGGCTTGGTTGTCCAGTTCCTGATGAGTTTGGGGAAGTTTGCCCAGCGCCGGGCTAGGGAGCAAAAGAAGGAGGATGTGCAAAAGGAGGCCACGGTATGAAGACGATTTCCAAAATACTAATCCTCTCATTTTTGGGGCTCCATTCCCTACAGGCCAAAAAGGACGAATCCCTGTTCGACCTCGAAACTTTTGGGAGGCTCCCCGTCCAAAAGGATGGCCGGGTAAAACCCTTGGATACTGTCGCTCGGAACTCCCTCCTTATCATGCGGGGAAAACAGACTGCCCTCATTAAAAAACCGGGTGACAAAAGGGGGGAACGGATCCCTGCCATCCAATGGTTCGCCGACTTGTGCTTCAACCCCGATAGGGCTGACAACTACAAAACCTTTGCCATCCACCACCCGGAAGTGTTGGCCATATTCGGTTACCGTCCCGGGGAAGAAAAGTATTTCTCCTTCAACGAACTTTTCAAAAAGGATCAAATGCGGGCTCTGGACAACCAGTTGGGCGAGTTGACCCAGGAGTTTTTGAAGGCCCGGAAATTGCAAGCCGGACTCCAAGAAGGAAGCCAGGAGTCCAAAGACGCCGAAGCAGGTTTGGAGGAAATCCGCAGCAAGTTTGAGACCGTCAATTCAGAGTTCCAAAAGCTCCGCGAACGGTCTGCCGAGATCGACAAGCAGTTCCGTCACATCAAGATGGGGGAGGATATCAATGGCAACGGCCAGATTGACGAAGGCGAGGATTTGAACGGTAACGGGGAACTAGACCCCGGTCCCAACCCCAAGAAATATACCACTTTCCAGTCCCAGGCATCGAAGCTCTATGGGGCGCTTTCCCTTTACGACCAGCTCAAGGGTGGCCTTTACCTTACTCAGCATGAGGGGTTGTTTGGTAAGAACTACGAAACTTGGCTTAAAGCTGCACAGGAACTGGACTCCGCCATCCACCAAGTCGATGCTGAGGGTACTGATTCCCCTGAAGCCCTTGAGGCCATGCAGCATGCTTCCCTCCTTGCCCGGACTGAGTTGGATGAAGCAGGGAATAACCTTTCCCGGGCACAATTCGACCAAATTATCAGGAAATACCGTGTGGCCATGCGTGCTGCCCGCAACAATACCCAGAACAAAGGTTCCAACCTCTCTGACGAAGAGGTCAACGCCATCTTCGAATCCATCCAGGGCTACATCAAAATGTACGATGATTTTGAAATCGCCCAGGGCATCGCCGGGCGCAATGCCCGCTTTTCTGTCCTCGGGATTGTCCCGCCAATGGTCGCCGAAGGGACAGCCAACTTGAAAACCGGATCCGACATCGTACTGGGGTTGGGAACCCGGTTTACCCAGGAATTCAAAGCAGGAGACCAATTCCGGGTAGGTCAGCAAAAGACCTTCGACGGGATTTGGCGCGATAATTCAGTGAGGGACAAATTGGTCAAAGAGGTCATCTCGGATTCCGAGCTGCGGCTCTCGTATCCCCACCAAGGTAGGAGCCCCTTGGTGGACATCCCTGTTTATCTCCTTATCGCCGGGCTTGGGTATCTGGTCTGGAAGCGTATTGGGAAGCCAGTTGCCGGCGGAGTTACAGTAGCTGCATTGGTTCTACCATGGATCCTCTGTTTTGGCCCGGTCGGTGCCGACCGCATAGATGCCCACCTCCACCATACCCATTGGGACACGCTAGGGGAAGATCTTACCGGGATCATCCATTCCCATGGCGATCCGGAGGCTTCCGTCCTTCATCCGGTTGTGCTCAATTACGCAAAACTAGCCGCTGCCTACCAAACTAACCAGCCGGAGGGTTTCAACTCCTTGTTGAAGGAACAGGCTGCGATCTTCGAAGTCCTGGCGCCCAAAATGCAGTTCGACCTTCGGAGCGTGGACAAGGAATTCGATTTCAACCAAAAAGCTCCTTTCTCCATGGCGATGACCCTGTACGTCTTTGCCTTTCTTTGCGTCCTCATTTCCTGGTTAGCAAAACCAGCCTTATTCAATCGTGCCGCCTTTTGGCTCCTTGTCCTCTGCCTTGTCCTGCATACATTTGGCCTGCTGACCCGGATTTGGATTCAGGCCAGGCCACCTGTTACCAACTTATACTCTTCCGCCGTCTTCATCGGTTGGGGGGCAGTCGTCCTGGGGGTCATCCTGGAGCGTGTCCACAAAAATGGGATCAGTACCGCCGCCGCCTCCATGGTCGGCTTCGTAACCCTCATCATTGCCCACCACCTTAGCATGGGCGGGGACACCATGGAAATGATGCAGGCCGTCCTCGACACCAACATCTGGCTCGCAACCCACGTCGTCGTCATCACCTTGGGCTACACCGCCATGTTCCTTGCCGGTATCCTCGGTATTGTCTTCATCCTCCGTGGCATAATCGACCCGACTTTCGAAAAGGGTTCCGCCAAGTCCATCTCCTCCATGGTCTATGGGATCACCTGTTTCGCCGTCCTCTTCAGCTTTGTCGGCACCATGCTCGGCGGTATTTGGGCTGACCAATCATGGGGGCGTTTCTGGGGCTGGGACCCCAAGGAAAACGGCGCCCTCCTCATCGTCATCTGGAGTGCCATCGTCCTTCACTGCCGTTGGGCCGGCCTCACCAAGGAGAGGGGAATCATGGTACTTTCCATCGGCGGCAACATCGTCACTGCCTGGTCATGGTTCGGCACGAACCTCCTCCAAGAAGGCCTCCACAGCTATGGTTTCTCCGAAGCCGGCTTCTTCTGGCTCATGGTCTTCAACGCCACCCAAGTCGCCCTGATCCTACTCGCTTACCTCCCTCAAAGCCTCTGGCGCAGCCCCTGGGCGAAAGGGATGCGGGGAGTTGGCGAGTTGCGAGTTGGGAGTTAGGGGGCGTCTGGAGCGGGTTGAGGATGTTGAGGCTTGGCAGAAGGCGCGATTGCTCACTAGGGATATCTATTCTGTCACTTCTGGAGGAGAGTTCTAAAGGGATTTTGGATTGCGCGACCAAATCCGTCGTGCTGCTGTTTCGGTAATTTCAAACACTGCCGAAGGCTTTGAACGTCAAAGTCAAAAAGAGTTCACCCAATTTCTCTTCATAGCCAAAGGCTCGGCCGCGGAAGTCCATGCTCAACTCACGTAGCCCTGGACGCAAGCTACATCAGCCCACAGCAGCTTGAACAGCTGTATTTGCTTGCAGGAGATACAAGCAGGCTCATTGGCGGATTCGTCCGCTACCTAAAAACTCGCCAACTCCTACACTCCAAACACTTCCCGCGCATCCGCGACTTCGCCTTTGATGGCTGCTGCGGCGACCATGAGCGGGCTCATGAGGATTGTGCGTCCGGTAGGGCTGCCTTGGCGGCCTTTGAAGTTGCGGTTGCTGGAGCTTGCACAGAGTTGGTTGCCGACGAGTTTGTCCGGGTTCATGGCCAGGCACATGGAGCATCCTGCGCCCCGCCACTCGAAACCGGCCGCGGTGTAGACTTTGTCCAAACCCTTTTCCTCGGCAATCTTGCTCACGACTTGGGAACCGGGGACGACAATGGCCTTCACTCCTGCAGCGACCTTATGCCCAGGCAAATACTTTGCCACTTCCTCCAAGTCGGAGAGGCGGGAGTTGGTGCAGCTTCCGATGAAGGTCACGTCCACCTTTGTGCCCACGATCGGCTTGCCTGCTTCCAAATCCATGTGGACCAGGGCTTCTTCTGCCGTTTCCCGGTCTTCGGGTGCCAGGGTGGCGGGTTCAGGGATATTTTCGTCGATGGCAATAGCTTGTCCAGGGTTGATTCCCCAAGTCACGGTCGGGGCGATGTCGGCGGCATCGATGTCCACCACATCTTCGTAATCACAACCCGGGTCGGATGCGATAGACTTCCACTTGGCGACCGCCGCATCCCATTCCTCGCCCTTCGGTGCATAGGGCTTGCCTTTCAAATACTCAAAAGTCGTATCGTCCGGGTTGACGTAGCCGCAACGCGCACCGCCTTCGATGGCCATGTTGCAGACCGTCATGCGCTCTTCCATAGAGAATTTGTCAAAGACTTCGCCACCATATTCATAGGCGTATCCCAGGCCACCCTTCACTCCCAACACCTTGATGATGTGCAAGGTCACGTCCTTGGCATACACTCCCGGTCGCAACTTCCCGTTCACATTGATCCGGCGCACCTTGAGGCGGTTCATGGCTAGGGTTTGCGTCGCCAACACGTCCCGAACCTGGCTTGTCCCGATCCCGAAAGCGATGGAGCCGAATGCACCGTGGGTCGAAGTATGGGAGTCCCCACAAGCAATCGTCATCCCTGGGTGCGTCAAACCTTGCTCCGGTCCGACCACGTGGACAATCCCCTGCTTTCCGGTGGGCAAGTCGAAGAACGTCACCCCGAACTCCTCACAATTCTCACGCAACGCCTCCAGCATGTCGGCTGCCAAGCTGTCCGCAAACGGCTCGGCCTGGTTTTCCGTCGGGACAATGTGGTCCACCGTGGCGAAAGTCCGCTCGGGGTAGGGGACGGAAAGCCCGAGGGTGCGCAGCATCCCGAACGCTTGCGGACTGGTCACTTCATGGATGAGGTGCATGCTGATAAACAGCTGGGTCCGGTTGTCGGACAGCGTTTTCACGGTGTGGGCGTCCCACACTTTGTTGAACAGGTTTTGCGCCATGGTGGTTTCGGTCGGTTACAGGGGAAAGGGTGGACAGGAAAGCGTTCCCGCACAGCTTTTCAACGGGAAAGTTGGATGCTTTTGCGAAGTTTTTGGGAACAACCTTCAATGCGGACTGAAGAGGGAACTTGTCTCCTTCCGGATATTTGACCATCCAAGAAACAGGACATGTCACCCAGGATTTTCATAAGCTCCTTCCTCGTTGCTCTAGTGTCGTTACATGACTCCGTAGCAAATCCCTACGACCAAGAC